>CAZSVU010000029.1:0-41822 GCA_964610275.1 uncultured Polyangiaceae bacterium
CCAGCGGAGGACAGCTCCGACGCAATCTGGATAAAGCACCCTGTCTTTCATGCGGCACCGTCGGTGCCGTTGTGCCCTGTCCCGAAGACCACCAGGACGCCCCACGAAAACCCGGCCAAGCACGTTCATGGATTGTCACTACCGGGACACAGGGCACTAGTCGAATTCCATCGTCAACGGAACGCAGGCAGTTACGGCGCTCACTGCCGCGTGCTACAGTCGCGTATCAGTCAGGAAGACCCGGCGGGCCAGCGCTGACGCAGGAGCGGATGAGTGCCTGGGGATCAGGACGACAAGAGAGCCGAGATAGCCGACGGCCTTTGCGAGGGTGACGTCCTGGCCGACAAGTACCGCGTCGATCGCGTGCTCGGCGAGGGCGGTATGGGGATCGTCGTCGCCGCCTGGCACACCAAGCTCGACGAAGAAGTCGCCATCAAGTTCCTCCTGCGTGAAGCACTCGACAACAAGGAGGCTCTGGCGCGCTTCTCCCGCGAGGCCCGCGCGGCCTTCAAGATCAAGAGCGAACACGTCGCCCGCGTGATCGACGTGGGCAACCTGGACAGCGGCGCCCCCTACATGGTCATGGAGTACCTCCACGGGGAGGACCTGGCGCAGCGATTGAAGGACAGAGGCCCGATTCCGCCGGACCAGGCCGTCGAGTTCATCCTCCAGGCCAGTGAGGCGGTCGCCGAAGCTCACGGGCTGGGCATCATTCACCGGGACCTCAAGCCGTCGAATCTCTTCGTGGTCCAGCGAGCGGACGGCACCCCCTCGGTCAAGGTGCTCGACTTCGGTATCTCCAAAGCCGGCGCGCTCGCCGCGACCGGCGAGTTCGACATGACGCGCACCCAGCGGATGATGGGTTCGCCGTTTTACATGTCTCCAGAGCAAATGGCGTCCTCGCGCAACGTGGACGCGCGAACCGATCAGTGGGCACTGGGAGTCACGCTGTACGAGTTGGTGGCTGGCAAGCCCCCGTTCACCGCGGATTCCCTGCCACAACTGTGCGTGAACATCGCCCAGGAACCGCCGCCGCCACTGCGGGAGCGGCGTCCCGAAGTCCCCGAGGGGCTGCAGGAGGTCATCGAGCGGTGTCTCCAGAAGGACCGCAGTGATCGATATGCCTCGCTGGCGGACTTCGCCATGGCGCTGGTCCCATTCGGCACCGAGCGGAGCCAGATCTCCGCCGAACGCGTCGCCCGCGTGCTGAAGGCGGCCGGAATGACCTCGGTCGACATGCCGGTGCCGGTAAGCGGCACCGTGGAAACGGTGAGCACTCCGCCCTCGGGCGCCAGGACTCAAGCCACCTGGCAGACCACCAAGCCCGGATACCGCCGGCGCAGGCTCTCGGCGCTGCTGCTGGCTTCCGTCGGTGGCCTGTTGCTGGTGGGACTCGCCATCGTGGGTCTGGCCTCATCAGGGGGCGAATCCGTCGATCTCGCCCCGGCAACTGACACTTCGGCCACAGGCTCCGCCGATCTGCAACGTGGGGACACCGCGGCTTCCGAGCCGGGCGCGTTGGAGGTGACTCCGATCGTTCCCGAAGAGGTCACCCCCAAGGCCAGTACGGACGCTGCGGAGACCTCTCCCAGCGCGTCGAACCGCACGACACCCAAGGCAACGGCGCCACACACGCCGCCAGCGAGCACCAGGCCCAACTCGCCCACGCCCGCGAAGCAGCACACCACGAGCACCGTTGCGCCACCCCAGAACACGACAGCCAAGCCAACCGACCTCTACGGGCACCGGCGATGAAGCACAGCACGGGCATTTCTTGGCGGTCACGAGGCTGCGCGGTGGGATGTGCTGCACTGCTGACCTGGTTGAGCGCCGGCAACGCCACTGCTCAGACCGAGCCCACCAACGCCAAACGCACTGCGGCCGAAGCTCTCTTCACCGAGGCCCGGCGTCTGATGGAGGAGGGAGACTACGAGAAGGCGTGTCCCAAATTCGCGGACAGCCAGCGTCTCGATCCTGCCGTCGGAACCCTGCTCAACTTGGGGCTTTGCTACAAGCAGAGCGGCAAGACGGCCAGCGCGTGGTCGGCGTACCGCGAAGCCGCAGCGCTCGCCCGCGCCGCTGCCCAGCCCGATCGTGAGGAACTGGCCGAGATCGAAGCCGCCGAGCTGGAGGCGAAGCTGTCCAAGCTCGTGATTTCGATCCCCCAAGCGTCGCAGCTAGAAGGACTCGAGGTGAAATTGGATGGGTCGCCTGTGCTGCGGGGGCTCTGGGACGTGGCCGCGCCGGTCGATCCGGGAGAGCACACCGTGGTGGCGTCCGCCCCCAACAAGCAGGACTGGACAGGCCACATCACCGTCACTCCGGAGGCCACGGAAACGCTAACCGTGCCCGTCCTCGTGGGCGCGGTGCTGCCCGCTCCCGTCACGGCGGATCCACTGGCCACCACCCCGACGGTGGACGCGACGCCCCCCGTGGACGAGCCCGTTGACCTCGGTGCCGACGAGGGGACGAGCAGCCTCGGGACCCAGCGGGTGATCGCCATCGCACTGGGGGGCGTGGGGCTGGCTGGCGCGGCCTTGGGCACCGTATATGGGCTCGGCGCGCGCGCCGACCTGGAAGACTCCGACTCCCAGTGCAGTCTGCGCGACGTCTGCAGCGACGAAGGCATCCAGCTGCGAGAGGACGCGCGAGACAAGGCGGCGCTCGCCACCGTGGGGTTTGGCGTCGGTCTGGCTGGCGTCGCCGGTTGTGTGCTGCTGTGGCTGACCGCCACCGATACGAGCGAGCGACCACCGGAGGCAACACCCAGTCTTCAAGGGTCGCTCACTCCGGCCGTGGGGGGCTCCCCTTGGGCAGTAACCGTGCGAGGTACCTGGTGAGACGCGGCCGGAGGGCGAGGGTGAGCGCGGCCTGGGTCGCGCTGGGGTTGGGACTGGTGGCGCTGGACGGCTGCGGCCAGATCCTCGGGGTCGAGGAGGGGAAACCCGAGGGCGACAGCTGCGAGGTCGACGACGACTGCATTCCCGGTCGGCTGTGCGTGTTCGAGGTGTGCACCGACACGTGCACCAGCGATGCCAGCTGCGGCTCTGGGCAGCGCTGCCTGCGCGGCACTTTCGGTACGGCCTGCGTCGGCGACGCGTCGGCGCTCTGCGCCGATGGCAGCCTCTGTCCCGGTGGCACGGAGTGCAGCGACGGGTCCTGCCGCATTCCCTGTGGCGAGGGCGTGGACAATTGCCTGCGTGACCAACTCTGCATCGAAGGGTTCTGCGTCGGCACCGATCCCGACCACGACTCAGCCGCACCCGAAGGTACCGGTGGCGCCACCGCCACAGGCGGCAGCCCCGGTCTGGGCGGCGCGCAGGACACTGGCGGAGCCGGAGGCGGTGGGGGAGAGTCCACTGGCGGCGAGGGCGGCGGCGGGGGCTTCGGCGGTGACGCCGGGATGGCCGACGCTGGCGCGGCGGGCCACGGGCCAGCTGCCGGCGCGGCGGGCAGGGCCGGCGCGGCGGGCTACGCAGGACGGCCGGGCACGGCCGGACACGCCGGTGTCGGCGGCGGCGTCGCTGGGGGAACGGCTGGGTACGCGGGCGCTGTCGGTGGCAGCGGGCCCGACGCCGGGGGCACCGCCGGCGGCGCGGGCCTGGCAGGGGGCGGGGGAACGCCCCCCACGCCGACGGCCGGCGTGTGCGAACGCTGCCAGTCCGACGCCGACTGCCTGGACGACCGCGTGTGCGCCGAGATCGAGCCCGGCCGCCGCGCCTGTCTCACGCGTTGCGGCGTGGCGCTGCCCAACTGCCCGGTGGGGTTCACGTGCGAGTACACCACGCCGCCGGATCGCGCCTGCATCCCACCCGCCTTGATCTGCTGCGTGGACGACGACGAGGACAGCTATGGCGACGGCATGGATTGCCTGGCGCCGGACTGCCTCGACACCAATGCGCGGTGTGCGCTGGACTGCAGTGACGAGGACGAGGACGAGTTCTGCATCGACCAAGACAACTGCCCCGGTGACGCCAACCCGACCCAGGTCGACTGGGACACCGATGGACTGGGAGACGAGTGCGATCCCGATGATGACGACGACGGCGTGACCGATGTGGATGGGCTCGGCAATCCGCTCGACAACTGTCCGCTCACCCCCAACCCGGGTCAGCAAGACACCGACGACGACGGCATCGGGGATGCGTGCCAAGACGACGCGGACAACGATGGAGTCGAGAACTCCATCGACAACTGCTGGTTGGTGCCCAACCCAGGCCAGGAGAACTTCGACGGCGATGCCGACGGCGATGCTTGCGACACCGACGATGATGGAGATGGTGATTCCGACTCCGACGACTGCCAACCCCTGAACCCGCTCGTCCACCAGGGGGCGACCGAGGAATGCAACCTGATCGACGACGACTGCAGCGGAACCGCCGATGACGGCAACATCACGGCCATGTGTCCCGCGCCCGACAACACCACGGCCACGACCTGCGTCAACGGCGCCTGCGCCGTGCTGACCTGCAGCCCTGGATACGGCGACTTCGACGAATCGTTCGCCACGGGCTGCGAGTGCGACCCAGACGGCAACGAAGCGGACAATACGTGCTCCACCGCGAACAACCTGGGGGAGGTGCACGACAACAACACCAGCGACGACAAGGTCGTCACCGGTCGGCTCTCCGCACTCGGGGACGTGGACTACTTCGTCGTCCAGGCGGTGGACGACCAATACACGTCGCCGGTCGAGAACTTCCACGTCGATGTTCGGTTCACCTCCAACCCGGACCAGGAGTTCGTGTTCGACGTGTGGCGCAGCACCGGATCCGCGTGCGCCGGGGGTATCACGTGTGTGGATATCCCGGGCACCGCTACTGACTACTTCAGCTGGTACACCGATTTTCAGGGGAACCCGTGCGGCAGCACGAGTTGCGCATGGGGTGAATTGAACTGCATCACTTCGCGAACCGGAAACGCTCCCGAGTGCACAGACAACACGGCCTATTTCGTGGTGGCCGTCAAGCGTGCTGGCTCCGCCATCCCGACCTGCAATCCGTACACGTTGCGCATCACCAACGAGTAGCGTCACCCACTCGGTAGAGCCGCACCGAATGTGGATAGAGCCCCAGAAGGGGCTCGGTCGCATGCGGTTGGACCTGCGCCTCCGCCAACTGCGAGAGGGGTGCCTGGGCGCGAATCTGGGCGCAAGCAGTACGGTAGAAGCGCAACGCGACCGGGTGCCGCGGCTGCGCATCGCCCGTAGCCTGCAGACTGCAACTGCTCCCTTCGTAGTAGAGCACGCACCGATCGCCTGCCGAGTGGAGAGCTACGGGTGCGAGGTCGGGTCCCGCCTGCAGCGAGTGGAGCTCCAGTCGAGGGAAGGCGATGGTCAGGGGCGAGCGAGGGGCATCGAGGCAACAGTCGAGATCCCGCTCGAACGCATCCACTCGAATGGGCAGCTGGAGCACACGACAGCCAGGTTCAACCTCGCCCAAGGCGCGGCGCAGAAAACGATACTCCTGTTGAAATGCGTACTGATACGCGTACGCGGCGCGCGACTCCAGCCAGACGACAACGGCCGCGGCGAGCGCGAGCGCTGCGCCCAGACGTGGCTCGCTGAGCACACCCCCCGGCGCCAGCGGTCTGCAGCCCCACCGGCGTCCCCACCACCGGCCGAGCTCGGCAACCGCCAGCACGCCGTGCCCGGGTAGCACGGCGAACGCGGCCAACTGCAGGAGGAAGTAGCGCGCACCGAGCAGACCATCGGTTTCCAGATTGCGTCCCAGCGGAACGAAGCCGGCGAGCAGCGTGGCCAGCACACAGAGCAGTACGCCCCGCTGCCGAAGCGCAAGGTGGACGATGCCAACGACCGCAAGAAGAACGGAGGTCAGTGGGACCCAGCCCGGTGGCTCGAGCGCCACGGCCAAGTACTGCGCCGCCAGTCGCCGCGTGGTCATGCTGACGCCCGTCCACTCGGGAAGCGGGTGACGAGAAGGCACCACGACCCAGTGCCAAACGGCCGCTCCGAGCAGCAGCCACACCAGCAGCCAGGCCGCCGCTGCCGCGAAACGCCGCTGGAGCGGGGGTGCCGCCCCGTCCTTCTTGCCCCACCAACCGAGCAAGGACCAGAGAGGAAGCGCTGCGAGTTGGGTCCAGGCATCCGCCCGCGTCAGGCAAGCCGCTGGCATCATCGCCAGTGCAGCCACTTGGAGTGGCCATCGACCGAGCCGCTGGCCCCAGACCCAGAGCGCAAGCGCCAGGCAGCACCAGAATGCGCTCAGCACGTGCGCGCTGGTCGAGGCGGAGATGCGGACGTGCAGGGGACAGACGGCGAGCAACAGCCCCGCGGCAAGCGCGGCCCGCACATCGACCCGCAGTGCGCACAACGCCAATAGCAGCAGGGGCACGCTGAGGGCCCCGAGCAGGATATTGGCCGTGAACAGCGTGTGGTCCGACCAGGGAAGCAGTGTCCCGAGCAACGCATGGAAGACGGCTGTGCCGGGTCCAAAGCGGGCACCGCGACCAGGGTGATCCACACCGGCGACCTCGGAGTACCAATTGGCGAGGGCGGGTTCGACCGACCAACGCACCGCCAGCGCGACGCCAAGAGTTGCGAGCAAGGCCCACAGCCAAGGCCGTTCGAGCGTCGGTATCCAACGCCGCCTCCAGCCAATGGCGAGCAACAGCAGGAGACCTGCGCCCGCCGACGCGAAGGCCGCTACCCCCAGCGAGCGGGACGAGCCGGTGGACGAGTCACCGGCCGGGGCCGGGGCCAGGTCTGCGCCCACGGGTCCTGCCAGTTGCTGCGCGAGCCTTTGGTTCTGCTCGGCGCAGTCCCGGCGAAACTCGGCCTGACTCGTCACCACGTACGCGCCCAGCGGAGTGCCATCCGGGCCGGCGCACTGGCGGGGTACGACCAGCACCTCGTGGTGCGCGCCGCCGCCGTCGACGAAACCGAGTGTCATGCGTGACTCTTCCGTTTGGAGGGACTCGAGCCGGCACTCGGTCTGGGTCGGCGCTGCCCGCAAGGCGTCGTAGAGTGTGCGGGCCTGCTGCGCCGTAATGGCAAAGGGACAGGAGCGCGCCCGGGGCACCTGGGTCGGGTGCGGTTTGCTCCGCAGCCGGTAGAGCCCAATGGTCAGCGGGTCGCGGTCATAGGGTAGATCGACATAGCTGGGCACGGCCGGCACCGTGCGCGTGCCCAGCGGCTCCAGCGCGATCCTCGCTTCCGCAGCGTCGCAGAGCCCTCGCACCTCTGGGGTCGAACAGATGGAGGTTCTGACGTAGAGCAGGCACGGCGCAGCGAAGCTCGCTGCCACCAGGTCGCCGGGCTCTCGAATGCCCAGGCGCCGGAGCGGGAGCGGACTCCCTCCCGGTGGCGCCGCGTCCGGCGCGCCCCTGGCCCGGGCCGCCAGTAGGTAGTCGGGGATCTCCAGCACGCGTTTGCCGAAGCGGCGCACGCTCGCGACGCCGCAGTGCGCGGGCGCCGCCAGAAACTGGTTTCGCAAGAAGCCGTATTCGAGTTGCTCGGTCGTCGGTCGGCGCAGATGCGGAAGCGCCCACACGCAGAGGATCGCCAGCGCGCCCGCAACGACGGGCAGCAGCCGTCCGGGGTGCTGCAGTCGGGTGGGCACGTACGCCCCCAGCGTGAGCAGCAGCCCGGGCAGATAGAGCCGATCGTAGCTGAGTCGCCACACCGGATGCTGCCCGTAGGCGTCGCGGGTGACGAGCACCGCCAGCGCCAGCATGACTCCCATTGGAAGCAGCCCGCGGGGCCGGGCCCAGCGGCGCGCCCACCACAGACCCGCAGCGCCGGCAGCCAGCATGACCAAGTGCAAGGGGCGGACGACGCCCAGCCAGCGATCTCGGGTCGCGCCGGAGTGCGCCACGACGTCGATCAGAGTGGTCGCACTACTGAGCGCGACCACGACGCCCACCACCCCGGTCGCGGCCGCCATGGCCGCGACGCGACGGACCCAGCGCTGGGGTTCGCCCGCCGCAAGCAGCACTGCTGGAGACAGCAGCAGGGGGAGATACGCCACGGGGTGGATGCGAGCCGCCGTGGCAGCAACCAACCCGGCTGCCGTGGCCGTGAGCAGAGCCTGCCCGCGCACTCGATCGCGCCAGGCGGCCTCGGCGAGCACGAGCAGCCACTGGGTCGCGAGCACCAGCGTGACGATCGGGACGAAGTACGCTTCACTGGTAGAGAAGTGAATACTGACCGGGTCGACCACCAACAGCGTGGCCGCGGCCAAGCTCGCCAGACGACTCATACCCAGCCCACGCCCGAGCGCGAAGAGCAGCGCTGGCGCCACGGCTGACAGCAGCAAGTTGGCTCCGAAAACGGCCAGGTCGGGCTCGGCGCTGGCTCGAGCGATCCAGCCGAACAGCTCGGGATAACCGGGCCCGTAGCTGAACAGGGCAGAGGGTTCGACCGCGCCGCGGATCCACAACGGCCCCTGGCCGTTGATGTGCAGGGGACCCCACAGGCCGAAGGCGGCACGGAGTGCTGCCGCCACCAGCACCAGTGCCACACCGATGTGCACGTCCGCACGCGCGGCCCCCGGCCGCCGCCACAGTCCACCGACCGCGAGGAGGAGCCCGAGCAGAAGCAGCCACGGAAGCGTCTGGACCGAGTTGATCGTGGGTACCGACAGCGGCGTGGCGCGGGCAGCGCCGAAGTCGACGGACGACTCGTGGTCACGCAGCCAGCTCAGCAGCGTTTCGAAATCCCGACGCTGGCCGGCAGGCAGCACGCCGTAGTCCGGGACATCCACGATGGGCGAGACACGAAGACGACCGGCGCGGCGGAACGCCGGACCGGGAGGCTCGGCAACCTCGACGTCGACCGGGGGAGCATCCCGGGGCACGAGCCGCAGTCGAACCATCTTGGGCGGGCAGGCCACTGGCCGAAGGCTCAACGAAGTCTGCTGCGCGGCACGGGCCACCCACGCCAAGACGCGGTCGGAGCACCCAGCCCCGGTCGCGCCGTCCTCGGCCCAACCGGACCGGGTGGTGAGCGCTGCGGCCAGCACCAGGGCCAGCACGACCGGCCAGCGACCCCTGTGCGCTCCCCTTCGCATCGGCACCGAATCCTAGACGGCAGTGACACGCTCGTCTGCAGCGATCCCCTCCGTACCCGGGGCTGGTGCCCAGAAATCCGGGCGAATGAACGCACCGGAGGGCGGGGCTCCAACCCACCCAGTGCCCGGGTCACTGCGTCGCCTTTGCGCAAGGTACGCGCCGAAGTAGCTTAGGCGGCGCGAGACCCACGTGCGCGTCGTCCTCTACCATCTTCCGGTCCAGTTGCCCCGCCAACGGGCGCCCCGAGGACCTTTCGTCAACATCATGCCCCTGGGGCTCTTGGCTCTGGCGGACCATCTCGAGCGACGGGGGCACGACGCCGAAGTGGTGCACGCCGGAGTGGAGGCGCGGCTCAACCGGGCCTTCGCGGTGGTCGACGATGCACGCGCACACCCGGCAGGGCTGTTGGCGCTCGCTCTGCATTGGCATCATCAACTGGAACCAGTGGCCCGCGCGGTGGCCCAACTCCACGCGGCGTTGCCGCAGGTCCCCGTGGTGGTGGGCGGCCTGACGGCCTCAGCCTTTGCCGAAGACATCTTGCGGGACTGGCCGGGCGTGAATTTCGTCATCACCGGCGAAGCCGAGCGCGGCCTGGCCGAGCTGGTCGAGGTGCTCGCTGCGGACCGATCGGACTTCGACGGTGTGTCGAACCTCGTCTACCGCGCCGGCGGAACGATCCGGCGCAGCCCGAGACAGTACGTGGCCTCGCCAGCCGAGCTCGATGCGCTGGAGTTCGCTCGCTTCGACCTGCTCCGTCACCACCAAAGCTACAACGCCCAGTTTGCCGAGGATCGCGCCGGCGGCTGGTCGCATCCGCCCGCGTTCTACGTGGCAACGGGTCGTGGCTGCACCGTGGACTGCGCGTTCTGTTCTGGCGGACGCAGCGGACATCGCACGCTCGCCGGTCGCACCGAGGTCGTGTTTCGTTCAGCCGAACGAGTGCTGCACGATCTCCAGCTGGCCATCCGCCACGGCGTTCAAACGGCCTGTTTCTGCTTCGACCCGCCCCCACAATCCGACCGCTACACCCGCGACCTGTTCTCCCTCGCGGAAGGCAAAGTTGGAAACCTCGAAGCCGTGTTCGAGTGCTACCGCCCCCCGTCGGCGGAGCTGTTGGACTCATTTGCCCGGTGCTTCCCCGAGCAGCGGGGTCGAGTGAGCCTGTCGCCCACGGTGGCGGACGAGCGCCTGCGGCGCCGCCTGCTCGGTGCGCCCTACTCCAACACGGAGCTCGAACACGCGCTCATGCAGTGCCAATCACTCGGCATCGACACCACGCTCTACTTCGCGGCGGTGCCTCAGGAAACCGAGCAGCAGTTCGACAAGTCGCTGGCGTGGCAGCGGGAGCTCGCCGAACGCTTCGGCTGCCGACTGATCTGCTCTCCCTTGGAGATCGAGCCTCACGCGCCCTGGACGCTCGATCCCGTCGCGTTCGGGTTGAGGGCAGCGCGCACCGACTGGGCGGGCTTTGTCGGCCGACATGGTCCCGTGGCCACCCTGGGCGTGAGCTACGCTCGCGAGATTGGCTACGAGTTCCCCGAAGTCGACGTCCGGCTCGTCCGGGTTGCCAGCGTCGGGCTCGATCCCATCGTCGAAGCTGGCCGCGCTCTGGCGCTGTGTGGCCAACCCCCGGGCGAGCCGTGTGCACTGGCGGCACCGGGCAAATTGGCGAATTTGACGGAGCGGTTCGGCGAGGAGCGGGGAAGGCCACTCCTGGTATTGGTGCACGAGGACGAGGGCGAGAGCCACTCGGACGCGTCGCTGGCCGAGGTGGTGAGTCGCTCGCTCGGGCCGCAGGTGCGCCTGACGCGGCTCCGGGCCAACGCGGTGCGACACCTCAAGACGGACGCTGCACGCACTCCGCCGACCGGAACTCGAGGAACCCTGGAGGTCTTCCACGTGCGCGATCGGGATGCCGCCGAGCGCGTCTTCGGACCGCATGGGTGGGCCATTCCATTTCCGGCTTCCAACGTGGTGGTGGCCGAGACGTGCCGCTGGACTGACCAGCCGTGCCCCGCCCCCAGCCCGGGTTTGCTCGCCTGGGCTCGAGATGGCTCCGTGCGCTGCTGCCCATCCTCGCCGGATCTATCCGGCGTGCCCCTCGACGAGCTCCGTCGGAGGCTCGCCGCTCTGGCCGGCGAGGCCGAAGCGCGCCGGGGGTGCAGCACCTGCCCGGCTCGCGACGAATGTGCGCGCTGCATCTTCACAGGAGCACTCACCGAACCGGAGTACTGCGCGATCCGCCAGGACTGGGCTGCACGCGGCTGGCAGGTGAAGCTGACCATCGCGCCCGCCAGCGCGAGCGCAAGCGTGGCCATCGGGTGGGATCAGTAGCTCGCCCGCTCCTCGCGCGGCACGGGTACGAACTCGTCCCAGCCGAACAGCTCGGGATACTCGCGCCAGGGTCCTTCACACTCCTCATCCCAGCGGCACTCGGCGCACGCCCCCCGCTTGGCCTTGCCTTCACCGCGGCGGTAGGCGGTGTAGTCGCTGATGACCTGATCCGCGTCGTACACCACGGCGCGGGGCATGCTGCGCTCGGCCACGAATTCCTCGTACCCGCGCATCAAGCAGAACGGGATGGCTTCGGTCATTGAGCGCACGCCCGCGTCGCGTCCGACGCGCAGACCCTCGAACACGTAGGGCATGATGTCCCGCTTGCGCGGCACTAGCCACGCGCTGTTCTCCGCCGCGGTACCCACGATGTGCACGTATGCGAACTGGTACTGGTAGATGCCCAGGGACACGAACAGCCTCGCGAGATCGGGCAGCTCCTCGAAGTTCAGCGAGGTGATCACGGTGTTGGTCACCACCCGCTGCCCGAGCGCCACCAGGTTGCGAATGGCACCCAAGGTCTGCTCGTAGCTCCCCGGAGCGCTGGTCAGTCGATCGTGGGTCTCGGCCGTGGCCCCATGCAGCGCGGGAGAGAACTCGTTGGCGCCGGCGGCCACCGCCGCTTTGCACGCGTCCAGGTACACGAAGCGCCGCCCGTTGGTCTGGATCTGAACCCGCTGGTAGCCGAGTTGCCGCGCCAACCGGATCACTTTGAGCAGGTGCTGCTGCAGGGTCGGCTCACCACCGGTGATCACCAGCTCGATGGCACCCCGGCGCCGCCCTTCCCTGAGGTCTTGTCGGATGCGTTCCAAGCTCCGCGCGCCGTGTTCCTCCCGCTTCTTGCCTTGAACGCAGAAGACGCAGCGGTTGTTGCAGGCGAAGCCGAGCTTCAGATCGACACGATCCATGAGCCGCCACTCAGAACGACCCACCTCCGACGTGGAGGTAGTGATCTCGCGAGCGCACCGTGGTCCACCGATCGAGCACGTCCAGCACCTTGGGGTCGGCGCGCCGGAGCTTGGTGAAGAGGTAGTCCTGGATCCCCATCATGGTCGCGCACCAGCTGCTGGTGCGCAGTTGCCCGTGCAGGCTCCCCTGAGTGGCGTAGTTGTACAAGGGACAGATGCCACAGTACGGATTGTAGACGCACTGAGCGCAGTCGGCGGATGCGTCGACGTTCGAGGCGATCATCAGGGACCGCACCGTGTCGTGGCTCATGGCTTGCCGGTAGGTGGTGTCGGCCACGTTGCCCAGGCAGAAGAAGTCGTCGCCCATGTGGTGGAGCATGCGCGCTTCGTCGCACGTGAACAGCTGACCGTCGTGGCTGTAGGCGACCTGTCCAATGCCCGCGCCACACGGCGACCGCAAGTCGAGGAAGTTCGGATCTTCGCCGGTGAGGATCTTGGTTAGGAAGATGGCCGCGTATCGCTCCAGTATCTGCTTCCCAGCCAGGTTGAGCTCGATCATGTAGTCGACGGCGTGCCGATAGAAATCGAGGTACTCCTCAGGGCTGAACCAAACCTGCCCACGCGTCTGGGCGGCGAAGCCGAACGGATCCACGGGACGCAGGAAGAGCGCGCGAAAGCCGAGGCCCAGGTAGGTGTCGACGATTTCCTTGGGGTACTTCAAAGCCTCGCGGGTGGTCGTGAGCAGCCCTTCGACGTGATAGACGTCCGGCGCCAGCCCTTCCTGCTCGTACGCTTGATTGATGCGACCGATCCAACTCGCCGCGTCGTCGAAGGCACCCCCGCCGGCCAGTCTGCGCTGTTGATCGTGCAACGGTTGCGGACCGTCGATGGAGGTGCAGATCTGCACCCGATGCCGGAGCAGGTACTCGAGCTTATCCTCGTCCATCAGGGACAGATTGGTGACGAGCGAGAAGGACAAAGACTTGCACGCCGTCTCGTTCTTCTTGAGGGCGTACTCGACGATGTGCGTGAGCGTGGGCCAGTTGGCGAGCGGCTCCCCGCCCTGAAACTCGATGGTGATGCTGGGTGAGGTCGACTTGAAGATGAGGTCCACCACCCGCTCCGCCGTCTCGGGCGTCATGTCCTTGGCGGTGTCGTCCATCCTGGCGCGGCTCGAGTGGCAGTAGACGCAAGTCTGGTTGCAGCGCAGGGTGACCTCGACCACGTGCAGATTGGGGCCGTAGTCCAAGAAACTCTTGCGGAAGTCGATCTGCTCGGACATCCGCGCGATGTTCACCTCGGTGCGGATGAAGTTCTTCTCGGCCAGGGTGCGGTAGAGCTCCGACTCGGGGTCGAGCTCAGCGCGGCCGAACGCCTCGAGTTGCTCGTCGGTCAGGAACACGTACTGCCCGGCGGGATTGGTGAGCAACCAGTGGCCGTCGACTTCGCGGTAGCGAAAGGCAGCCGGGAACGTGGCGTCGAAATCACTCAGCTTGGCGGGAAAGGCCATCGCGTTCTCTTGGCTGGGGAAGTGGACAGGACCCTAGACCAGCGACCCGAATCATGGAACTCCGGACACCGTGAAGCCAGCTGATTCATCCGGGTCGGAATGCCCTCGCGGCACCCGGACGTACGAGATCCCAAACCCCGATCGGGTCCCGGTCCATTTCGCCGGGCCGTTGCCGGCGCCCGGTCGGGGCACGACCCGGCTCAGCCGTCGCCGCCGGGCTCCGTGGCCGTCGCGTCGCGACGCAGGTCCATCACCTTGCCGATCCGCTCGACCACCAGCTTCTCCACACGCTCCGAAACCAGGCTCACGATTCGATCGACGATCTGCCGCTCGTCCAGCGGCTCGAGCTTGGGGCGTGACGCGCCCAGGCGCTCGAGCAGGGGCCCGAGAGTCCGGTCCAAACGCTCGGACAACAGGCTGACGATGAGATCCACGACGCGCTTCTCGTCGAACTTGCCCTCGCGGCGTTGATCGCTACCGCCGCAGCCACACCTGCCGCCGCACCCGCACTTGCAGGCGCAGCGACGCTTGCAGTGACCATGGTGATGGGGGTGACGGTGGTGATGGGGGTGGCCATGGTGATGGTGCTCGCCGTGCCCGCCACAGCAACCGTGACCGTGGTGCGGATGGCCCTCGTGTCCCCCGCAACACCCCTTCCCGTCACTGTGCCCGGACCAGCACCCCTGCCCCTCGCGGTCGCGTCCACCGCAGCAGTCGTGGCTCTGCCGCTCCTGCGCGGCTTCGGCGTGCATCTCCTTCACCACCCACTCCAGCGCCTCGAGTCGCTCGAGAATCTCTTTCAGCTGCTTTCGCTTGATCCGCTTCATGACCCGCTCCCTGGTCTCGCCCTGTTGCTCCGCGTGCCGCGGCGAGAACGGCGACCATAGCAGAGGCCTCCTGGACGCGCACGCCAGCCCTTGACGCGCGCCCCACCCATCGCCGAGCCTTGGCGGCGGTGACCCCCACCCAGCTCGATTGGATTGAGCTCGTCACGAGCTACCGCTGCAATTGCGCGTGTGTGGTGTGTCCGTCAGCCCAGGCGCTCAGCTCCGAGTCACTCAGCGCAGAGCAGATGCAAGACGCCCTGCGACTCGGCCGCGAACGCGGCGCCACCGGCGTCTGGTTCGGCGGGGGCGAGCCCACCCTGCACCCCGAGCTTCTCCCAACCGTCTCCCGCGCACGCCGTCTGGGGTATGTCAGGATCCGGATCCAGACCAATGGTCTTCGCCTGGCCTACCCCGACTACTGCCAGGCGCTCGTTCGAGCTGGCGCCACGGAAATCTCACTTTCGGTGCTGGGCGCAGACGCAGCCACGCACAACCTCGTCGCGCGCCACGACCAGGCCTTCGACCACCTGGTCGCCGGCACGCAGAACCTTCGCGAGCTCGGCATCCGCATGGACGCGGACGTGCTCGTCACCACGCGCTCCGCGAGCGGATTGACCGCGGCCATGGAGCGCTTCAGCGAGCTCGGCGTCGAGAGGTTTGCCTTCTGGTGGGTCTCGCTCCACGGCCTCGACGCGACCGCGCTCCGCGACTGGCTCCCTCGCTTCACCGACGCAGTCCCGGAGCTCGAACGCGCCCTTTCGCGTGCTATCGCCTTGGGCGTCGGGGCCACCACCTTTCACACTCCACCCTGCGTGCTGAGCCCCGGCCTTCGCGATCGCTACCGCCACTCGAGAAGCTGGCGCTTGCTGGTGTTCGTTCCCGGCCAGGATCCCTTCCTGGCCGAAGACTCACCGATGGAAGGTGGCGCACACGTCGACGCGTGCACCCGGTGCGCGGCGCGCGCGGACTGCCTGGGCCCACGCGCGGACTACTTGGCCATGCACGGAAGCGACGAATTCGTCGCGCTGGGCGAGCGCTGAAAGTTGCCAGCGCACGCGACGATGGTAGCTGCTATACCCAAGCACGTGGCCAAGCTGGTGATGTTTGCCGGGCTTCCTTCGAGTGGCAAGAGCTCGACCATCAAGTGGCTGGCGGAGCAGCTCACCACCGAAGACCAGTCGCCAGCGTATGTGCGGGTGTACTGCCACGAGGGGATCTCCGAAACGCCCCCGGTGCCGAGCGACCTCGCACGATCGGCCCTGAGTGGACGAGTGTGTCCCGATCATTTCTTGGCAGCTGAAGCGGGCAAACTGGCTGAGTGGGCCGAGGCGAGAGCCGAGTTGCTGCTGGTCGAGACTGCGGGGCTCTGCGCGCGGTGCTCGCCGTTTCCCGAAACGGCAGTAGGCGTATTCGTCGCGGACCTGACCATGGGGCGCTCTGCCATTCAGAAGGTGGGGCCCATGCTCGCCACGGCAGACGTGTGCGTGCTCACGCGCATCGATCGGGTCTCGGCGGCAGAGACAGCCATGGCAGCGCAGGTGGCCGCCCGGGTGAATCCCGCCGGCGTGGTGGTCCCAATGAATGGCCTCTCCGGCGAAGGCGCGGTGGAGCTCGCGAGGGAGCTCGAGACTCGCCTGGCACAGGTGGTCGCGCCTGAATCTGCAGATTGCGGCTCGCTGCGTAGCTCGCCACCGCAGTTCTATTGCTCCTACTGCATGGGGCAGCACCGGGTGGCGGTCTTCGAAGCCTAGGAACGGCGCATGGAAATCAGCCTGGTTCCCGAGCTGCTGGGTCTCGACGCGATCGAGAAGGAGCTCTGGCTCGGACTGCTCCAGGTGAGAGAGGAACCCTTCGAACAGCTGACCAGCATTGCGCGCCTGGAGCCCGAGCCGGCCCGGGCAGCGCTCGACGGGCTCCTTCGCAAGGGTGTGGCAGTGGAGTCACCGGGCCACACGCTCGCTCGGTACGGTTTGGCGGATCTTGGAAACGACTCGCAGCTGGGACAAGCGCTTCGCCAGCGCGCAGGCGAGCAGAACGACCGACTTGAACTGGAGCTCGACCTCATCCAGGAGCTGCGTGCACTGGAACAGCAGCAGTTCATCAACGTGATCAGCATCAAAGGTCGAGTGCACCATCCCGAGCCCGCTCCCGCCATTCGGGAATACCTGCGAGCGCTGTTCCCCTATTTCGATCTCAGGCTCGGGACTCGATGCAACTTCAACTGTCGCTACTGCCTGGTCGGTAGCGAGAAGAAGTTCGTGCGCCCGCTGGAGGATGTCACCCGGGAGCTCGAATTCGGACGACGATGTGGCCTGTTGCGCGTGGCCCTGACGGGCGGCGAGCCCATGCTCTACCCCGGGCTGCTCGACGTCGTTTCCCGGGCGCGAAGCCTGGGATACGAGCGCGTGATCCTGGTCACCAACGCGAGCCTCCTTGCCAGCGAATCCAACCTCGACCGGCTGCTCGACGCTGGCGTAAACGCGGTGGGCTTCTCGTTCGACGTGCCCAACCGCGAACTCTCCGAGCACCTCTGGCGGTCCGACGCCTTCGAGGTCGTCACGAGCGGCATCGAGAACCTGATGGCGCACTCCGAGCTGATCCTGGGCAGCATCGCGGTCATCACCCAGCAGACGGTTCGCCAGCTTCCCGAGCTAGCGCGGTTTCTCGCGGACCAGGCCGATCGACATCCGGGGCTGTTCCTGCCCAACCTCGACTTCGTCATGCCCGAGGAGAACGCTTGGACGCACCGCGGCGAGCTGGTCCCGAGGCTCACGGAGGTCGTGCCCTTCGTGCACGAGGCGCTCCAGATCGCGCGCGACCGAGGCCTCAGCCTGACCTACCGTGGCCTTCCTGCGTGCATCATGGGCGACGACCGGCTCGACGTGGACATGGACCGGTTCATGCACATCTTCCAAGCGCATGACGCCGGCGGTGAGGTGGCTTTCAACCGGGCAGCCCTGGACCTGTTTCGCCAGAAGCCTCCCAGCTGCCGACGTTGCCGTCACTATCGCCACTGTCCGGGCGTGTTTCGGGCGTACGCGCATCTATACGGAACCGGGGAGCTGGTCCCGATTTCAAGGGGGCACTCGTGAAAGTCGTCATCGTCGCCGGGCCGCCGGCCGCCGGAAAGACCTCCGTGCTCCGGTACGCGCTCACCCGGATGAAGCTCGCACCCGATCGCGTGGCGCTGGTCAAGTTCGACTGCCTCGACCGCGGTGATGCGCGCGCCTTCGAGTCAGTGGGCTACCGCGCACAGGTGCAGTTGAGCGGCGACATCTGCCCGGACCACCACCTGGTCACGGTGCTCGGCGACGCGTATCTCGACGCGGTGGACGCCGGCGCCGACTGGCTCATTCTGGAGACGGCAGGGCTCTGCGAGCGCTGCAGCCCGTTCCTCGCGCGAGTGCCGGCGCTTCTGGTCCTGGGCCTCACGGCAGGCATTCAGGCTCCCCAGAAGCTCCGCTCCATGGTCGCGCACTGCGATGCACTGGTGCTCACCAAGACCGATCTTGCCAGCCAGGCCGAATGCGAGGTCTTCTCCCAGGCGGCGCGTAGCGTGAATCCGAGCTGCTGGATGCATACGACCAATGGCCTCACGGGCGAGGGGGTGGCGCCACTCTGCGCTTGGCTCGAGGCGCTGCCGGACGTCGAGCTCCTCGATCTCGAAACCTTGCGCTTCGCCTTGCCCCGCGGCCACTGCTCACTCTGTACTGGAGGCCTTTGATGTCGGCGCTAGAGCTCAGCATCCGTGGCGGCACCTGCAAGGACGGAGAGCCGGAGCCCGTGCCGCACGTGGCGTTGCGCGCCGGAGAGGTCGTGGCACTGGTCGGCCCCACGGGCTCGGGGAAGACCCGCCTGTTGGCAGACGTCGAACGACTCGCCATCGGCGACTCGCCGACCGGACGCCACGTGACGCTCACTGGGCAGCCCAAGCCGCGAACCGATGTGGCGAGGCTGGTCGCCCGAATCTCCCAATCGATGGGGTTCTATCTGGATGCCACCGCCGAGGAACTCCTCGTGATGCACGCCGAGTATCGCGGGCACGCCGATCCGAGCGAACGGGCCAGAGCAGCGCTCGACTGGGCCAATCGCATCTCCGGCGAAGGGTTCGCCGGAGATGCGCCGCTCGCCGCGCTCAGCGGGGGCCAGGCACGTGCCTTGATGGTGGCCGACACCGTGATCGTGAGCGCGTGCCCAGTAGTGCTCATCGACGAGATCGAGAACGCCGGTATCGATCGCACCTTGGCGCTCCGGTTCTTGCTCGAGCACCAGAGCATCGCCATCCTGGCCACGCACGATCCCCTGATCGCGCTTCAAGCCCCGCGTCGCATCGTGATGGCGGGCGGGGGGATGACGCACTCGATCACCCGGACCCCGGCTGAGCTGGAGCTACTCGAGAAGCTGAGCGAACAGCAGCACGAGCGAGAAGTTCTGCAGCAGAAGCTGCGCTCCGGACTGACGCTTGCCGACTGGCCCGGGTCGGGCTCTCAACCCCCGAAGTCGACCTCCCAGGACAGCTCCTCCAACCAGTGACGGAGGGCCTGTTCCTCGGTCCGATCGCGAGGAGGCGTGGCCGCATCGTGGATCAAGGCGAGGCCCCGAGAGCGGCTCAGTGCGGACGTTTCCGGTCGGTTGGGCACGAGCAGGAGCCGGAGGCGGCGATCACCTGCGCTGAGTTCGAGCCGTAGCTCTCCCCACTCCAGGCCGGTCGCGCGATCCTCGATCGCCACGAGGTGAAGGCCGCCAAACAGCTGAGGACGAGCGCGGGCGCAGCGCTCAAACACGACCCGCAGGCGCTGCGCCATGCGCCGGCGAACCGGTGCGTGCGGGTCAGGCGGCCTCGTGGGCGTGGGCTCGTCTGCTACGGGCAGGCCCGCGAACCGTTGCCGCCGCTCAGCCGCGCCCGCGCACAGTCGCCAGAATCCCGGGTGAAATGTGCGCTCGCTCCACCACACGAACGCTTCGAGCGCAAACCAGGCCACCTCACGCTCACCAGCCAGCACACGCAAGAGGCCGGGCTCGATCTCCAAGGTATCGCCACGCTCCAGCGCGGCGCGGCGCGCGGCAGATATCACCCCGAAGCCGGCAAGCTCGTAGCGCAGGCGGTAGGTCGACGACCCGGTGTTCTGGGAATGGATCGCTTGGAGCTCTCCGCGAGGTCGAAGGATCGCGGTCTCCACGGTCGAGTCCAGGAAGACGACCGTGGGCAGAGCCAAGTGCGCTCGCCACTCCTTCGTGAGAGGCGCGGGGGCAAGGCGCTCCAGCTGCTCACGCGTCTCGACGCAGTCCAGCGAGCAGGGCACGTACGGCAAGTAGGCCGGATTGAGCGCGGGCGCGACCGGACCAGGCTGCTCCAGACGGCGCCGAAGCACCAGCCAGCCGTCGCAGTGGTCCACCTGCGCGGCAGTCCTCGCGTACGACTCGGCGCAGCAGCGCGGGTAGCCCAGGCGCGAGCCGATCTCGGTGATGAGTCGCTCCCGGTCACTCGGCTCGACAGTCTCGGGCGAACGCAGGCGACGCGACAGCGCCATGGTCTCTTCAATTGCTGCCCGATCCCTGCCCAGGAAGACCTCGGGAGCGGTGTCAGCCAGGCGCCTGACCGCCAACTCGCCGAGCTCGGCACGGAGCGTCTGCTCCACTTGCTGCTGGTCGGCGTCGCCCAGCACGCCTTCCAGCTTGAGCACCGGCTTCAGGCCGGCGCGCAGCACGCCGCACTCCCAGGACCGCTCGCACCACTCGCTCACCGAAAGACCGCGTTCCAACGGCGCGCTCGCCGTGGGGTCGCGACCACGCTCGATGGTGTGCCGAACGAGCTGCGCTTCGCTCAGGCCGTCATCGTGGGCCATCGCCGTGCGCACCAGGCTGCGTGCCAGGGCCAGGTTCGAGACTCCCAGCTGTCTCTGCCAGGCTTGAAGCTCCGCGTGCCAGGCCGGGTTGCCGAGCCTGAGCAACGTGCCCGCATCCGTGTCGAGCAACGTGGTGACGCGATTGAGCGACTCGAGGCGGGGCTCGGCAAACGCCCAGGGGATCTCGTCCGCGTAGAAGTTCCTGCGGGCGGTATCCAGGATGGGGTCGTCGTAGCTCTCCCGCAAGAGTCCATCGGCTCGAGCAGCCCGGGTGAGCGGCAGGCCGTCGGTCAGCCGAGCGCGAGACGAAAGCAGCTTCCCAAAGAGGTCGTCGAGCTCGAACAGGTCGACCACGGCCAGGTTGAGCGCGACGTCGCCGAGGCTGGTCCAGGGATCGTACAAGATGGTGGAGAGACCGCGGAACTCCCGCACCTCGAACACCCCAGGCTGCTCTGATTCCAGCGCCCGCAGGGCAATGATGGCCTGGAGGTTCGCTTCAGGGGGATAGCCCTTGTGATAGCGGTCGAGCTGGCGGGCGGAGAAGCTCTCGATTCCGACGAGATGCAAGCCGAGCGTGTGGCCAGCCCGGGCGAGCTCCACCCCTGCGGCACGGATCGGGTCGAGGGTGGCGAGCAGGCGATCGGCGCGATAGGGCAGCAGGAACTGTGTCGGGGGCAATCTCGCGGAAACAGCCACGCGGGCGAGCTGGTCTGGGGCCGCGAGGATGTCCGCACCACTGACCACCAACTGGAGCTCGGGCTCTGGCCAGGTCGCACCCACCCGTGCCAGCTGGCGCTGCAGAAGCTCAATGAGCGGCGCGTCCGCTCTTGGCTGCGGGTCGCACCGAGGCATGACGCAGAAGGCGCATCCCCAACTCTCCGGAAGGTCGAGATCGGGACGGTCAGAGAAGAAGCGACTCGTCCGGAGCGGACGCCGATAGTCGCACTCGGGGCCACCGAGCAGGTAGCAGAACCGGGTGTCGTTCGTCGCCGTGCCGATTCGCTCGAAGCCATAGTCGGGCTGTGCGGCGGCAACCCATGAATCAGCCTCGACAGCTCGACGGTCCGTGCCGGCGAGCCAAGCCTCCAGCGACTGCTGGGTGGGCTCCAGAATGGCCAGCTGCTCGGGCAGGTCGCGGCGATCTCGGCCCGATGAGTACTCCATGTCGAGCAGCGCGAACCGGC
This sequence comes from uncultured Polyangiaceae bacterium, assembly GCA_964610275.1. Taxonomy (GTDB): domain Bacteria; phylum Myxococcota_A; class Polyangia; order Polyangiales; family Polyangiaceae; genus JAFGBI01. The sequence goes on from CAZSVU010000029.1 coordinate 21,640, forward strand.
AGCCGTCGAACGCGGCCGCGAGCGCCGGCAGAGCCGCGGCGGCCAGCTGGTGACTGGCAACGAGATGGGTCGGAGGCGACTCGGCGCAGACGGCCTCGAGCTGCGCTACCAGGTCCCGGGTCGCCTCGACGGCGCTGAGCAGTGCCCCCGGCTGCACCGTGGCTCGGATCCAGCGCACGGGCATTCCGCGCTGGGTGAGCCATCCCTTGACGAAGGGAAAGAACATGCCGGCCATGAAGCGGCCGCGTGCCACGAGCTCCAGCAGCACCACTTGTTGTGAATCGCCCACCACCGTAATGCCCGCGACGATAGAAACGCGACGTTACAATGCGGGATTGCGCTGCGCAATTGACGCGACCGGATGCGCGGTCTCGGTCGGTGTTTCCCGGCCGAAGCTCTTGGGCTTGGTGCGCCCGCCAGTGTACGCTTCGCGGCAGCCGGATTCGATATACGAGGACTGCATGCTGCTGGGCTACTTCAAGCGGGACTTCGCGTACCCCCCCCCCGCTGCGGCAGCCGTGGCCGAGCTATTGCCCGCGTTCTTCATCGACGTGGGGCGCAAATGCAACTTCGCCTGCCCGTTCTGCAGCGTCAGCCGAAGTCCGAGCTTCTACCCGGTGGAAGACATCGAGCAGCTGCTGAGCGAAGCCGGCCGGCACGACCTCGGCACGGGCCTCTTCACCGGTGGGGAGCCGAGCATCTTTCCAGAGCTCGACCGCGTGATGGAGCACGGGGCAAGGCACGGCGTCACGCGCTACGCCATCAGCACCAACGCCTCGGGCCTGACGGATGCGGCGCGGGTTCGCCGGTGGGAAGAGCTGGGCCTGGTCCACTGGAAGCTCTCGTGGGACGACTACCGCCCGGAGGTCCTCGACCGGCTGCGAGGGCACTTGCGCGTGCTGGAGCTGATGCTCGAAGTGCTCGAAGTCCTGAGCGGGCTCGAACGAAGCCGAATCTCGATCAACCAGGTGGTGGTCCGGGACAACTACGAGCACGTCCCGAAAATGGTCGAATATGTGGCGAAGCTGCGCGAGCGCTTCCCGCGCATCCAGTGGCTGTTGGTGTCACTGGTCAAGCCCGTGGAACAGGCGCTCACCCACCCGGAGCATCTCTTCCCCTACGAGCGTGCCGTACCCTTCCTGTACCAGGCCATCGAAATCGCAGAACGAGCGGAGCTGCCCCTCTTGCTCAACAACGTCCCGGCGTGCTTGATCCCGGAGCAGACGGGGTACCACTGTTCGACCTTCGAGCATCTGGGTCTTCTGGACACGAGCTCGGGGGAGCGCTTCCCCATGCGGTTCCCTGAATTCGGCCTGGTGAAGCGCGCGGCCTGCTTGCGCTGCCGGGAGTTCGAGCGCTGCAACGGCTACTGGGAAGAGTACGCCCGCGCGTTTGGCCACGAGATCTACGCGCCCACGGGCGAGCTGGTCCGGGAAGACCCGCTCGCTCTGGACCGGCTGGACCAGGAGCGCGACCGGGTCGAGGCGCTGCGCCAGCGTCAGCTCGAGCCGGAGGCGGCGACGGCTCGACCGGCATCGCCACGTGACGTCCGACCTGCGACCTCGAAGCAACTGGCCGAGCTGGATCAGGTGCTCGGACACCCGTACCCGGGCGGGTGGACGCTGGAGCGATCGGAGCTCTGCGGCGAAGAGCCTCCGTTCATCTACCGCGCCGTGTTCGTCCTGGGCTCGACCACCCAGACTCTCGACGTGTCCGTAGCACCGAGAGCCGCAGGGCATCGAGCCTTTCGCACCACCCAGCGACTCAGCATCTGGTATGCCGGCACCCAGCTCACACGGGAGAACGAGCAGCTCTTGCTGAGCCTGGTCGGACGCGCGGCTCAGCACGATGCGTGCATCCTGCAACTCTTGAGCATCTGAGCTGGATGAAGGCCATGGGTCAGCCCAAACGGAGCGTGCTGCTGGTCGAGCTCAGTGACCTCCGCCAGATTCCGGGGAAGACGAGCGCCGTCTTTCCCCTGCTGGGCGGCCTCTACCACGAGCAGGCCATCGCCTCGCACTGGATCCGGTTCGGCATCGGCCTGGACGAGGGAAGCTCGGCGGCGGCGGGCGGAGTCGAGCTTTGCCCGGAGGACTTCCAGCGCCTCTGCCAGGCGACGTGCGACTACGAGGCAACCGAAGTCCTGCTCTCAGAGCCGCTCACGGCAGACCAGACCGAAAGGCTCGCTCAGCGATCACCCGAGGCCGTGCTGGGAGATGCGAGCCACCCGGCCACACTGACCGAGCTGGCGGCCGTCGACCCGACGCACGTCGAGCCGCGCTACGAGTGGGATCCAGGAAACGCGGCGGTAGCTTCCAAACACATGGACGTAGTCCATCTGACGCTGCAGCCGCCGGTTGCGTGGCTTCAAGTTGGTCGGGACTGGATCGAGCGGCAGGTGGCTGGCATACGCCGCAGTCGCCCGGGCCCGCACGGCTACCCCAGGGCAGTCGCGCTCGAGGAGATCCAAACGGCTGATCAGGTCGCGGCGTGCATCGCCGCACTCCGCCAGCACCAGCTCGAGGAGCACATCGAGCTATGGATCGCGCTGCACGCTGGCAAGGTTCCCGAGGTGGCGGCAACGATCCGCGGGCACTTTGTCACCTCCCCTGCGTCGCGCTTGCGCGTGGTGGTACACGCCTGCACCGTTGACCGAGTCGCCCCGAGCGAGCTCGCGCCGGACGCCTGCGCCACGACGGTTCTGGATGGGCTCCGCTGCATCAATGAGCTTCGAGAGCTGGCGCAGGAGCATCGAGGACGGTTCTGGTACCGGGGGCTCGACCTCGGCCTAGACCGGGGCCTGCTGCGCCACTTCGAGCTGCGCGAGTGGGAGACCGCACGTGGTTGGCGAAAGTCGACCGGAGTCGACACCGAGAAGACCGGAGCTGCTGAGCTTGCCGTGCCGGAGACCAAGACCGACGGTCCGCGCACGTATTGGTTCGGCGACCAGCGAGTGGGGCTGGCAGAGCTTCTGCGCCGGCTCACTCCTTTGGTGAGGCAGGACTTGAAACCCGTGCTGGCCATCGCGGGAATCACGCGCGCCGACCTGCGCGGTGCAGCGAAAGCCGTCCTCGAGGAGGCGGGGACGGCCCATCGCTTGGTGAACGACCGAGCCGATGCTGGTCAGGCTGAGCGCGTGCTGTTGGTGGCGCGGGAAGAGGACGCCCTGCACCAAGCGGGCGCAGCGCTGCGGGGACTGGCCGCGTCATCCGACACTGCGGCGCGGCGGGATGCTCTGCATCGCGTGGGCATGCTCTTCGGCTACCCGGAGTGCTGCGTCCGCGAATACGCGACCCAGTCCAGGGAAGGTGAGCGGCCCCTGGCTTGGAGCGCATTCGCTCGGCGCGCCAACCGCGCCGGCAGCATTCCACCGTCGCTCCGGCCGCTCCTCGTGCCAACGCTCGGGTTCGTCCCCTGTTCGGCGGGCTGCGCCACTGCGGCCGCTTCATATTCGAGCTGGTTCGAGCTTCTGGGCAGGAACCTGGCTGAACACGCCGCCGCGGACGCGGCCGAGTGGTTTGCCCTAGACGGCAACGAGCACGTCGCCCTGCGTGTCGTCCGGCGGGACGAGGATTCGCTCCACTACGATCCCAGCTCCGCTGCCGGAGCAGCGGGACCCACCGGCGACTGGCTGCGCGCTGGCGATCGGCTACGGTTCGCTTCCGGACAGATCCAGGTCTGGCGCGGAGACGCGCTCCTCGGCACGTGCACCGCAACCCACGGCGTCTGGGATCCAGCGCGCTGTTGGGACGCAGCCACTTGGCGTGAGCTCTGCCGCGGAATTCTGACGCGCCAGCTCGCTGCTGCCTTGCCACCAACGCAGCTCGACTGGGGTCTCAGGGGCAGTCCACGTGCTGGAGTGGAAAACGAAGTCGCGCAACCGGATCATTCGCGTTTCTGTGAGCGGGTCGAAGCGGCGCTGCGGACGTCTGCCGACTCGCTGCACGCGCGCACCGGATACGCGGTCCGGTCGGTAACGACCCAACGGAGTGGAGTGCGCGTGCTCCTGAACGACGGCGCAGACCGGCTGGACCTCTGGGTGGAGCCGGCTCGTTCAGCCACCCAGGCGTTTCGCTGCGGCCAGTGGGTCGCCATCACGCACAGCCCTGACAGTCCCGTAGACACCCAAGACCAGCGCGCTGCCGTGGCGCAGCTCTTCGCACTGCTCGAAAAGGCGCGGTAGCTATTCCCCGGTCCTGCCGTCCCCAAACACGTACTCCCCCGGACACAGCAGCGCGTACAGACACTCACGGCAGCGCTCGGTATGGCGGCGCTGGCGGGACAGGAAGGCCTGCAGGTTTGCGCCGGACTCACCCACGAACACCATGTCCCGCTCGGCCTTGGCAAAGTCCACGGCAGCGGCGCGTTCGTGGCCTGGCACCACGCAAGGGGGACAGTTGATGAGCTGTATCCGGAGCTCGGCGTGCCGCCCGTCGAGGAGCGGCAGGAGGTGGGTGCGCAGCGTCTCCTCGTCGGGCCGCATCTCCCCGGTGGCCCGCCCGAACGGCGTCACGACTTGCAGGTTCCAGCGGCGCAGGCCCCACCGCACCAGGGCCCCCGCGAGCTCGCCCAGCTCGCTGACGTTGTCCGCCACCACCGTGGTGTTGACGGCCACGTCTTCGGCAGAGGGCAGGCAGCCGAGGAGGTTGCTGAGCCCGGTCACGGTCTGGTCAAAGCTACCCGGCGCGTGCGTCAGTCGATCATGCCGCTCGGCGCTGGGCGCGTGCAGTGAGACCAACACCTCGTCGACCCCGGAGGACGCCAGCCTTCGAGCGTAGTCGGAGTAGCTCGCGCGGCGCCCGTTGGTGACCACGCTGATGCGGCGGTAGCCCAGTCGACGCGCGTCCGCCACCAGAGTGAGCAAGTCGGGATGGAGAGTTGGCTCGCCCCCGTCGAAGTCCAGCAGCTCGAAACCGTCCCGTCGATAGCGCTGGAGGGCGGAGCGAATCACCTCCGTGTCGGCGTGATGCGGGGCGCGGTCTCCCACCGCGCAGAAGCTGCAGTGGTTGTTGCACTGGTAGGTGAGGTTCGTGATCACCTTGCGTGCCGGCCGATACGCAGTCAGTCGTTCCAGAATCCACCGCGCGGTGATCAGCGTGTCCGGATCGAAATCGGCAGTGCGGATGACTCCGCGGCCCTGAAACGCGTCTGACAGATCCGCCGGCGCATCCGTGAGCCAGCCGTGCTCTCGGCACTCCCGCTCGAGCCGCGTTCCAGGCAAGGGCGTGGCGAACTGCAGCAGCGGCCGCGCACCGTAGTCGTGGTGAAGCTCGGCGGCCGTGACGATGGTGTCACGGATCTCGCTACGCCGCTCGCCGGGGATTCCGACCAAGTAGTGCACATCCAGCCCGAGCCCTTGCTGCTGGCACCATCCGGCCACGGCACGAACGGAGGCCGGGTCGAGGTGCTTGTCGAGGAGCTCGTCCTGCACTCGACGGCTGGGGCTCTCCAGGCTCACCTTCAGGCGCGAAGTGAGCCGTGCGAGGCGAGAGACCTGCTGTAGCCGGACACGGTCGGCACGCAGGCCATTGGGGAACTCGAGCCTGAGTGAGAGACGCTCGGCCAACCCCAGCAAAGCGTCGAAGCGCTCGACCTCGAGGTTCACCAGCTCGTCCAGCACGACCAGGCGCTCGAGGCCGAGCCGGTCCGACCACTGCTCGACCCACTCGGCCACGCGCGCCATCGGGATGACGCGAAGCTGTCGCCGCTCACCCGGCAGTCCAGGATTCTTGCTGCAGAAGCTGCAGCCAAACGGACAACCACGCGCAGTGACCAGCGGTAGGGTTCGAGCGGGTTCGGCTGGCATGGGGCCAGGCCGCCATGCCGCCCCGAGCACCCGGCCGAGAAAGGCAAAGTAAGCTTCGGCGTCCAGCAGGTCGTAGGCCGGAGCCGGAAGCTGGTCGAGCGGGAAGGGGTCGTGATTCTCCCACACGCGCTGCGAGGCAGGCGTTTCCCCACTGAGCCGACGGAGCAGCGGTTCACATTCGTAGCGCAAGAGACGGTCGACCGAGGGGAGCTCGTCGAGCAATTCGGTCGGGTCCACCTCCAGGTAGTGCATTCCCCCCGAGAACATCTCGGCCAACACCACGCTGCCCACCTGGCTCCGATCCAGATTCGCGACGAGCTTCCGGAGCCAGAGTCGACTCGGCGACGCGAGGAGAAACGGGCTGGTGTGCACAACGACCAGGTCCGCACGCGCGTCCCGTACTCGCCCGAGGTAGGTGTCAGCGTTCTGACCGAGCCACGCGGAGTCCGACTGCAGGGTCCAGTCCGCGTCGGGCACGGCGAATCCGTCCACCACGCCCACCTCCCACCCGACCTCGCGCAACACGGCCGCAGCCTGGTACGCGCCCAGCACGGTGAAGTAGGGCGTGTCGATGAACTGCCGCGAAAGCCGCACTGGCGGATGGAGAATCAGGGCCCGCTGCATGTTGCCCGTCCCGGCACCCGAGGCACCGTCTGCTCCGCGGTCGAGCCGCGCGTCGTCATCATGGCCCTGACTAGCCACCATAGTCTCGGCGAAGCGACCCCGAAAGGCCACTCCGGCTGCCCATCGAGCGGGTCAGTCGTCGAGACACGGGCTCTGCCCCTGTGCTATTTTCACGAGCACGAAACGGCCGTTGTGGCAGCGTCGAGCGAATCCCGAGCGGAGCAGGCAGGTTCGCGCGCGCCGAGGCGGCGCGGGGCTGGAAGGGTGCACGTTGCGATCGGGCCGGTATGCAACAACAACTGCCTCTTCTGCATGGAGGAGGACCGAGTTCGGCGCCAGGAAATCAACGGTGCCCTGACCTCGGAGGATGTGCGCGAGATCCTCGAGTCGGGTCGCGGTGCCGAGGAAGTGTGTTTCACGTCGGGGGAGCCGACCCTGGTCGAGCAGCTCCCACGCTACCTGGGTTGGGCCAAGGCGCTCGGCTACCCCAGAGTGAGCGTCACCACCAACGGTCGGCGCCTCGCCTACGAGCCCTACTGTGCCGAGCTGGTTCGCGCGGGCATGAACCTCGCGTACGTCTCGATTCACGGTCACGATGCCCGGCTGCACGACGCTCTGGTCCGAACGCCCGGCGCGTTCGACCAGGCACATGCGGGACTCATCCACGCTGTTCGCCAGCGCGATCGAGGCCTCGAAGTCCACACTTCTACGGTCGTGACCAAGCAAAACCTCCCGCACCTGACCGAGATCTATCGCGGCGTGCGAGGCAGCGGCGCCGACCAGGTGGTGTTCAATGCGCTGCAGGCCAATGGACGCGCGCACACGCACTTCGAGCGGGTGTTTCCTCGGTATCGGGAAATCGTGGCGGCATTCGTTCAGCTGCTCGCAGATCAGTCCGAACCCGCGCCGCCAGTCTTCCTGGTGGACGTGCCGCTGTGTGTGACCGAAGGCGTCCCAGCTCCGCACCGGGGTTGGGTCGAGGCGTACGTGCACCACGAGGTGGGGGACGTAGCCGCTGATGCGTCCACTCCTCCCGGGACCGCACCGCGCCTGGTGGAGCGCAGCCGCGCGGAGTTCGACGACGCGCGCCGCAGCAAGCGAGCCGAATGCGGCCAGTGCCGCTACGACGGCGCTTGCCACGGCGTCTGGGCCAACTACGTCGCGCGCTACGGCTGGGACGAGTTCATTCCCGTGCCGCCCCCGGGCGGAGCAGCGACGGGAAAATCGGCATGACCCGCGCCCTGCTCGTCGAGTTCGCGGCCGTGGGACGGTTCCATCGCGCGCTGGAGTTTCCGTTCGTCCAGGGCCACTGGCGAGCGCAGGGCGTCCAAACCAAGTGGCTACGCTTTGCCCTCCCCCCGGATTGGCGTGCCAGAAACCAAGACGCGGGCCTACGTCTGGACGAATCGGAGCTCGGGCGCCTCCTCGCGATCATGCGTGCACAGGCGACGACCCACGTTCTGTTCAACCTCAGGCCCTCGGAGCAGGTGGTGCGCGCGCTCGCGGCGCTGCCGACCCAGCCGAAGCTCGGTGTGCTGGCGTCCGATCAGGTGCGGCCCGACGGTGAAGCCAGGCCCTGGCAATCGGTGCACGCGGCACTCACCGCGCTCAATCGATTCGCCGAGATCGACCCTCCCCGATCAGCACTCGGCAACGAACCGGACAATCTGTTCGACACCGCCACGCCCGACTTCGGGTGGGAGGCGGGCAACGATGCCGCCCGGTCTGCGGCTCCAGTTCCCTTCTTGATCTGCGGAGAGGAGTGCCACTACCGCCGTCAGCTCGCTCGGAATCCGCGCTACCGCGGCACGGATCTTCGAACCTGCGTACGCGATCACGGCTGCGCCTTCTGCACGCGTCCCGCAGGGCGCCAGACTTGGCGCCACGGTCCCGAGCAGCTCTTTGCACGGCAGCTCCAGGCCTTGCAGCACACCCATCCCGGCGGTGAGGGGCGGCTCGGCGTGCGGGCGGTCGGCGCCGCGGTGCTCGGAAGCATCGAAGCGGTCGCCGCTGACCTGGCAGCATTCCGGGGGCGCCCGCTGGACCTGCTGCTGGACGCGCGATCCGATACTCTGCTGGCAGCACGACCCGCGCTCGAGCGCGCCCTGTCACGGCTCGCAGGAACCGAGCACCGGCTGCACTTGGCGCTCATCGGCATCGAGACTTTTGTGGCTCGCGAGCTCGAGCTGCTGAACAAGGGCACCACCTGGCAGCAGAACCTCGCTGCGGCCCGCACGCTCTTCGAGCTGGAGCACGACTTCCCTGAGCACTTCGCCTTTCGCGAGCACGGCGGGCTGAGCCTCTTGCTCTACACGCCGTGGACCCGGCCCGAGGAGCTGTCGCTCAATCTCGCCATCATCCGGTTTGCCGGGCTCGACGACGTGTGCGGAAAGATCCTAAGCTCGCGGGTCCGTCTCTACGACGCGCTGCCCATCGCCCGTCTCGCTGCCCGGGATGGCCTGCTCATGGAAGCGTACGCAGACCGCCGGCTGGACACGGCTCGCCGCCATTTCTACTCGGACGAGCTGCCCTGGCGGTTCGAGTGTGCCGCGCTGGAGTCCGTGAGTCGGGTTCTGGTCCGAATGAGCGAAGCGTCGTCGGATCCGGATGACCCCTTGGCTCGAGCCTTGGCAGAAGCGCGCACGACGCATCCGGGCGCACGCGATCCGCTCGGCCTGGCGGTCGCACTGGTGGACGCGGCCATCGCTGAGCCGACGATCTCGGGCCCCGAAGCGCTCCTCGGCTCGGCGCTCGGTTCGCTCGCTCAGGTCGAGGTCGACCCGCCCCACGGCGCCAGAGCGCCTCGCATCAGCGCGGCGCAGTCGGAAGACTCTGGGATCACGGATGAAGCCTGGGCCACGCGCTTGCTGCCCGTTCGGGCGGGCCTCAAGCCGGTCCTGCGCATCGAGGACGCGGGTCGCCCAGGTGCGAGCATCGACATCGATGTCCTGCAGAGCCTGGTGCCGGTCGTGCGGCGCTGGAATCACCCGGAGCAGGGGTCGGGCTACGACCTGTTCGTCGGTCAGGACGAATCGGCGGTCGCGGCCGCGATCGAGGCCACCCTGCAGCTCTGGCGTGCCACGGACGAGTCGGAGTGGAAGGCCGCCGCCACCCGGGTGGGCCTATTGCTCGGCTACCCGGAGTGCTGCGCTCACGCCTTTGCCGAGCGCCCGGCCACCCTGCGGCTGCGCTACACGTGGATCCGACTACTGCAGCGCTTGGGCACGCCCGGCGAGGTGGCGGCCGTGTTCAATCCTGGTAGTGAGGTCATCGACTGGGTGCCCTGCTCGCTCGACTGCCAACCGAGCCAGCGACGAGCCGCGGAGCGACTCGAAGTGCTCGTGCGCGAACAGGGCCAAGAGACCGTCCGGCAACATCAGCAACGGATGCGCCACCCGTGGTTGGTGCTGGTCGACCACGACGGAGAGGCGATCGAGTTGCTCCCCGAATCGGACCCGACGAGCTCCTTCGCCTACCGAGCCGGTGCACGGCGGGGTGCCCATCGATTGCTCGACCGAGTAGCGACCGGTGATCGGATCGAGCTCGATGATCAACAGCTGTGCGTGCTTCGCGGCGGCACGCTCCACGCCGCCCTCGGGGCTCGGGCTTTCATCTGGTGGCATCGGGCGCCCGTGCAGCGCGAGCTCTGGCAGGCGTTGGCCGAGGTTCGCTTCAATCCCAAGCGCGCTCCTGCTCTGCGCCGCCTCGCCCCCACGCCGGGCGAGGCGGCGCATCCCCATCCGGTTGGGGCGCGCCTGGCCGAGCAACTCGGCTGGCTACTCGCTCCGGCCGCGGGCCTGCGGCGGTTCGCTGGATTTCAGGTAACGTCGATCGACGCGGCTCACGCCGAGCGCGCACGCATTACCCTGCAGGCCGGCACCACCCGGCTCAGCGTGCTGGTCGCGCCACGCGACACCGCACCGCGCGCCTATGCCTGGGCCGGACCGCTGGCGGTGATGCACCCTGCCGAGGAACGACTGGAAACCGCGGCCAAGCAGCGCGCCGTGCGAGCACTGGCACGGGCCCTCGAGCGACACTACGCTCACCGCACGTCGGAGCGGAATCGATGATCCCGGAGCACTCCCCTCAGTGGCTGGTCGCGCTCAGGCGCAGCCTCAGTCGCTCGGGAGCCCCAGTGCAGGAGATCGTGGCGGGCAGCGGGCGGCTGCGAGCCGTGCTGGGCGCAGACGGCGCGACGGAGCTCGTCGCAACGGTGCAACCGCGGGCCGCAAACGTGCACGGCTGGGCCAGCACGCGGCGCTTCGTGCTCGGCTACGAAGGCCGGCGTGACCTTTCCCCCCTGGGTCAACGATGGATGAAAGCACTGCTTCGCGCCGTGCAACGCTGCGAGAGCCACCTTCCCGCCGAGCTCGACGAGTCCTGTGGCTGCTTCCCCGAAGGGACCTCTGCCGCAGCACGTTTCGCTGCGCTCTTCCCGTTCGTTGCGGTCGAACACTCTCGACTGGGAGACGACCGGACGACCGAGATCCTGGTGCGGACGACCTCACGCTGCAATCAGGAATGCCCCTTCTGCTCGGCTCCTCAGCCCCAGCCCGACCCATCCGAACGGTCCGTCGCGGCCTGTGCCCAGGCCGCGGCGCAGGTCTACCCCGGCGCGGTGTTCACGCTGACCGGTGGCGAGCCGACGCTGCGGCGAGGGTTCGTGGCAGAAGTACAGAACGCGATGCAGGTGACCGGCCTCGGCCGAGTTCAAGTGCAAACCAACGCCGTGGCGTTCGCATCCAGACTGGATGCAAAGGACCTACGCGCAGACGAACGTCTGCTGTTCTTCGTCTCGTTGCACGCCTTGGACGAATCGGTGTACGACCAATGCACGGGCACCCGCAGGCAGCTCAGGCCCGCGCTCACCGGGATTCGCAACCTGCTCGGTGCAGGTCACACACTGATCGTCAACTGCGTGGTGAGTCGCCTCAACCTCGGTCACCTGCCAGATTTCGTCCGCAGCTTGCCCGAGCAGATCCCGTGCGACGAGCGAATCGAGCTGCACTTTTCGGTGTTGATCTGTCCGGAGCACCGACCCGAGACGCCCCCCCTTCTCGTTTCGTACACCGAGCTCGCTCCAGCACTGGAGCGCGCAGCCGAGGACGCTGCGAGAGCAGGTCTACGTGTCTCGCCGCTGCGCTCTTCCACTCACGCATCGCTGCCGGCCTGCGTGCTCAGTCCCGACTACCAGGACCGGCTGCCGCGGCGACCCGAGGTGCAGCAGCACGAAACCGGCTACGAGGATTTCACCAAAGCGTGGGTCAAAGCCAGCACGTGCCGCAACTGCGGCGAGCGCGAGACCTGCCTCGGGGTTCCAGCTCCCTACGCCCGCAGTCTCGGCCTGTCAGAGCTCCGTCCCATTGGAGAGCGGTAGTGTTGCACGTATTGGTAGGCGGCCGGTGCAACAACAACTGCCTGTTCTGTATGGAGGCAGACCGACAGCGGCGTGCCGAGCGGATCGCGTCACAGAGCCAGGACGACATCCGCCGCATGATCGACCAGTACCCACACCCGGACGAAATCCTGTTCACGAGTGGCGAGCCGACGCTCGATCCGGGGCTGGTCACCTACGTGACGTGGGCCAAGCAACGCGGGTTCCGCGTCATTGGTCTGGTCACCAACGGTCGGCGGCTGACCTACCGGGGCTATGCCCGCGAGCTCCTCGACGCAGGCCTGAATCGCGTGACCGTGTCCATCCACGGACACATCGCCACGCTGCACGATGGACAGACCAGAACCCCGGGGTCGTTCGAGCAGAGTCTCAGCGGGCTCGACGAGATCGTTCGCCTGGGGCGCACGCGTCACCTGCGCGTTCACACCAGCACGGTGCTCAACCGCCGCACCTTGCCCCATCTGGCAGAGATTCAGCAGCTGCTTTCCTCCCGGGGAGCCGACGTCACGGTGTTCAACGTGATGATGGCCAGAGGTCGCGGCGCCCAACATGCGCCGCGCCTGCTGGCTCCCTATGCCGAGGTCGTGCAGGAGGTCGCCAAGCTCTGCCGCGAGTTGCCCCAGTCGCGTCAGCGCACCATCCGCGTCGAGGACGTCCCACCCTGCTTCGCCGCGCAGCTTCCGGCTGCGGTGCGCGGCGAGCTGGAGGAGTACCAACAGTTCGAGGAATCCGGGTCGAGCGGATTGGCTGAAGGTGGCCTCGCCGGCGGCCGAGCTTCGACGACGGACCCGGCACCGCTCGAGGACCTCCGCCGTGCCACCAGCCAAGTCGATCTCGACGGCGACGACACCTACTACCTCACCTGTCGGAGCTTGAAAGATCGAGTGCTCCGAGTGAAGGGCGAAGTGTGCCACCAGTGCTGTCTCGAGGACGCTTGCGCCGGCGTGTGGGAGCCCTACGTTCGCTGTCACGGCTGGGAGGGGTTTGTCCCCGTGGAGAGGCCCTGCGCTCCCGGCTCCGCTGATTGACAGTCCATAGCTCGATGTTAGGATGCCCGCCCGGCTGCGGCAGCGCCCAGACGACCTCATCGGCAGTAGCCACTCATGGAGAGAATCGCCGTCTACGGTAAGGGAGGCATCGGCAAGTCCGTCATCGCCACCTCGCTCAGTGCCCACTTCGCGCTCAGTGGGCGGAGCGTTCTCCACGTCGGCTGTGATCCGAAGCAGGACTCGGCGTTCCGGTTGACCAACGGCGCGCGCATCCCATCCGTGCTCGACGTGCTGGCGAGCAGGCCGCAGCTGACGTCGGCCAGCTCGGTCCTGCATCCCGGGCGCCATCAGATCGTCTGCTGCGAGTCCGGCGGCCCCGAGCCGGGTCTCGGCTGCGGCGGTCGCGGCGTCGCCCGCACGCTCGAGTTTCTCGGCGAGATGGAGGTGATCGAGACCGGCAACTACGACGTGGTGATGTTCGATGTGCTGGGCGACGTGGTGTGCGGCGGCTTCGCCGCGCCGCTGCGGCAGGGATTCGCCGAAAAAGTGGTCATCGTGATCTCGGAAGAGCCGATGGCATTGTTCGCCGCCAACAACATCGCCAAGGCCGTCAACACCTATCGGCGCAACGGCGTCTGCTTGGCGGGCTTCGTCGCCAACCTTCGCACCGCCGACGCCGACCCGGGGGTCCTCGCGCGTTTTGCCGAACGGCTTTCGACTCGGCTACTGGCGACCATCCCACGAGACCCCGAGATCATCGCAGCGGAGAAAGTCCGTCAGACGGTGGTCGAGTTCGCGCCCGAATCCGCGGCCAGCCAGCAACTGGCCGAGCTCGCCGCCGCCATCGTGGCAGTGAACCCAGCGAGCCAGCCGTTGCCCACACCGCTCAGCGAAGAAGCTTTCTTCGAGTTCATCCAGGACGGACCGTGACCGCCACTCCGCACGTGCGCCCGCAACCGACACCCGTCAGCCTGGGCGGGAAGGTGGTGGCCGCGGGCGCGGCCACGCGTGCCGCCCTGGCCCAGGCACTGGGACTCTCCGGCGCCAGGTCGCCCTATCGAGTCGAAGCTGTGGCGTGGGTCGATCACGCTCTGGAAGTGTCCCTCGCAGTGGGCAGCCGGCAGCCCGCGCTGCTGCGCATCGAAGCTCGCACCGCAGAGTCGAAGGGGCTGGTGCTCACCGAGCACCTCAACCTCTACTTCCGAGGCACAGCCCTGCCGCGTCCGTTGGTCGGCCGGATCTCGACCCATGCCGCTCGCAACCTGGCCGACTGGACCCTGGATCGCATCGCCCAGCTGCTTGGTGAGGATCCGGAGCTCGGGGCCGCCGGTGCGGCCATGCCGCCCGCCGCCGACGAGAGCAAGCGCCCGCAATCGCTGCTCGACACGTGGGGAGCGGGGGACAGCTACGCAGACTTCTTCGCCACCGGGGAGATCGCCCGCAGCCAGCTCGATTCCATCTTCTCGTCGCGATTGTTTCGCTATGTGCAGCACTGCGATGCCGAGTGCCTGCAGGTCAACCCGCACAACGTCATTCCGACCGTAACGCTGGTGAACTTCCCCTGGGACGATCGGCTGCGTCGCCCGTTCGGGCCGGTTCCGCGCGAGGCGGGCGGGGACGCCGACGCCATGGTCACCACGGATCTCACCGAAGACGACGTCATCTTCGGTAACCCGGACAAGCTGCGCCGCGTGTTGGACTATGCCGTGTCCCGACCCGACCCGGCCGAACGCGCGATCTTCTTCAGCAACACCTGCGTGCCGGCAGTGATCGGCGATGACGTGGAGTCGTTGGTGCGCCAGGTGCAGAAGCGCAGCGGACGAAGGATCTTCTACTTGACCGTGACGCCTCGCTCGATGACCACGGTGTTCGAAGATCTGCTGGTCAAGCGGCGGCTGGCAGCCGAGCAAAGCGCCGGCCCTCCTCAGCCCAACGCAGTCAACCTGATTGGTTTTCCTGCAAGCCGAGCCGTGGACGAGTTGGCGGAGCTATTGGAGCTGGTGGACATCTCGGTAAATGTCCGCTTGCTGCCGGAAATTTTGACCGATTCGGTCGATCGCTTGCCGCGCGCCGCTCTCAACGTGGTGTGTGAGAACCGAACCTGGAAGCATCTGGTCGACCAGCTCACCTTCGAGAGCCGCACTCCGCACGTCACTCTGGGCGCACCCTATGGGTTCGAGCGCACGCGGGCCTGGCTGCAGCAGATCGCCGAAGCCCTATCTCACCAGGCGGATCTGGACGGCGCCTGGCACCGCCACGTGGAAGGGCAGCAAGCGGCGTGGACGTCGCTTCGAGAACGCGCGGCCGGTCGGCGCGTCGGGCTGGTGGTGCGTGAGGCAGAAACCTACTTCTTGACCACTCCCGGCGTGACGTGGGGAGTCCCCTTGCTCGCGGTGCTCGAAGAGATGGGCTTTGGGATCGACATCCTGATGAAGGTCGATGACAAGAAGACGGCCAACGAGAACGCGCGTCAGCTGCGCGCAGCGTTTGCCCATTCGGACCGCCACACGGTGCGGGCGTTCGATAGCTTTGCGTTTCTCCGTCACCGGCTGCGACACAGCACGAGCGACGCATTCCTCTCTTATCAGTTCTACGATTGGCGGCTCACCGAGGCGGGAAAGGCCGCCTTCAGCCTTCAGCATTTCGAGATGGGTGCTCCGGGTGCCGTGCGCACGTTGGAGCGCCTCCTCGGAGTGTGTGGCACCGAGTTCTACCGCCGCTACGGCAAGTACCTGGCCCGGACTACCGAGGGACTGCGACTGGAGCCTGAGGCGACCGAGCCCGGAAAGGGCGCCGCATGAGCGAGCCGGAGTCACCGGACTACACTCAGCCGGTGGGTGCCCGGTTCATGACCGGGGTGTTTCTGGCCGTCAACGCCATCCGAGATCTCCACCTCCTGGTCGAGGGCCCGGACTGCATCCACATCAAGACACAGTTTTTGCAGGGCAATCACGACTGGCTCAGCACACTCACCAGCGTTTCCGGGTTCCACCGGATCGCCAACACTGCGCTGCACCCGGATCAGATGAGCGGCTCGCGCGAGAACGCCGTTCGAGAACGGCTCCAGACGATCGCGTCGCACCCCACGGTGCCGGCAGTGGCGCTGACCTCGATGCCCATGGCTTTCGTCACGGGAGCGGACTACGAGCGTCTCACCGCGGAGGTGGCCGAAGCCACCGGCAAACCCATCCTCCACGTGCCCGGACGGTCACTCTCCCGGGACTGGTTGGACGGCTATGGAGAGGTGCTCCATGCCCTGGCGGGGCAACTGGAGCTCCGTCGGGGAAAATCGCAGCCGGACCACGTTGCCATCGTCGGCTACCTGTTCGACCGCAACGAAGGCGACCACACGGCCAACCTGGGCGAGCTCGAGCGGATTCTGACCGGGCTGGGCCTGAACCTGGTGAGCGTCTGGCTGGGCGGGCAACGCTCGAGCGAACTCGCCGCCGTCGAGACGGCAAGTACCATCATCTCGCTGCCCTATGGTCGACGCGCGGCGCGTACGTTGGCGCGCCGCCTGGACGCGCGGGTCATCGAAACCTCGCTGCCGTTCGGCTTGCCGGCAACCGAGGCCTGGGTGCGTCAGCTGGGGACGGCCCTGGGGCGCCAAGACCAGGCCGCGGCGGTCATCGATCGAGAGCTCGGCCGGGTCATCCCCAAGCTGGAGTGGGTGATTCCCTACGTGTTCCAGAACCTGCGCGTGGGATACGTTGGCGATCCCCACCTGTTGCCCGGCCTGCTGAGCTACCTCAGAGTCCTGGGGGCTTCGCTCGAGCTTGCGGTCATCACCAATCGCTCCGCCCACACCTGCGAGCTGCCCGCAGAAATCGCCGAGCTCGACCTGCTCGTGGAACCGAAGATCAGCACCCTGGGGAAGTTTCTGGGAGATCGTCTCGGACGCGGGTCGGTCGACCTGCTCGTGGGCAGCGATCTGGGCAACCTCAACTGCCCCGTGGCGTCGTACGAGCTCGGCTTCCCCTCGCCCACCCGCCACGCGCTATTTGATCGACCGTTTCTCGGGTTTGGTGGAGCCCTGGCCTTGGCAGACTCGCTCGCCAACGCGATGACCGAGCGAGCGCTCCGGCAGGCAGCCCGCGCCGACTCACCCGACGCCGGCGACTCCGAGCCCGGATCGTCGAGCAAAAGCTGAGCCGCTCGGGTCTGGGAACGCACGACTTGCTGGCCTTCCAGCGAGCCGGTATCCTCTCGATCGCGTTGCCCCTGGAGGCGAAGGATCGCAATGAGTGCGCTGAACCGACGTGAAGTTCTGCAGTTCATGGGAGTCGGCGCAGCGGCGGTCGGTTCGGGCACGGCCCTGCTGTGTCCGCGGGAGGCTGACGCGGCTCTACAGCAGGCCTCGGGTGATGAAGACGCCACTGAGGACACTTCGTCCGAGCCGGCTGCCTGGGCGCTCGTGGCACCCTTCGCCGCAGGGGCCACCATCGCCGGCATGCGACTCGTGGGGGTGAGCGGGGTCACGGCCACTCGGACGGTCAACGTCCGCTTCGAGAAGCCCGACTCTTCACGGTTCACGGTGCGGATCTGTCGTCGCGACGACACACCCACGGCGCCCACCCCCGTGGCGCGCACTGCGTGCTACGAGCTGTTCCTGGCCAACGGCGGCCGGGGACGCAAGCGCACCGACGAAGCCGAGGGCGTGGCGGCGATGTGTCTGGCCCAGGTGGTGCAGCAGAACGAGCTCGCCGTCGTACCACTCGCGGTCGGCACGATGCGCGAGCGGTGGCGGCGCTTGGCCAAGCGCTGAACCCGGGAGCGCGATTGCGGAGCGCTCCTCTTCCCGTCGTGCACGTCGGCTTCGCGTGCACCAATCGTTGCGTCTTCTGCGCGCAGGGGGACCTGCGGTCACGAGAACCAGGCGTCGACGGCAGCCAGGTCGTGGCCGAGCTCGAACGTCTCGCTCGGGCGGGTGCGCGGGCCGTGGCGTTCGTGGGTGGAGAACCCACGCTGCACGCTGAACTGCCGAGCTGGGTCGACCGAGCGCGGCAGGCGAGCTTCGCCGAAATCGTCGTGCAAACCAATGGGCGGCGGCTGGCTTATGCCGCCTACGCACGCGAGCTCGCGGCGCGCGGCGCGACCGGCGTGGAAATCTCCATGGCGGGTCCGCGGGCGGACATTCACGACTACCACACACGGGTGCCCGGAAGCTTTCGCCAGACGGTGCGCGGGGTGCGCTCGGCCAGAAGTGCGGGCATGCGCGTCAGCGCTACGCTCGTCGTCACCCGGTCCAACTTCCGGCACCTCGGCGAACACGTGACCCTCGCCGCACAGACCGGCGTGCAAGCACTCCTCTTGTCTGTCGCTCGAGCTCGGGGCAGCGCCCACGCCGAGCTCGGCCGACTCGTCCCCCGCGTCGAGTCCATCGCACACGACCTCCGTCCCGCCGCCGAGCTCGGAAAGCAGCTCGGGCTGCCGCTCTTCGTGCGAGGCGTTCCCGCCTGCTCGATCCCCGGTCTGTTGCCCACCCCGCTGGAGCTTCTCAGCCCGAGCTGGGTCGAGCTGCCGCACGCGCACGGACCACCGTGCCAAGCCTGCGCTTGGCAGAGCTGGTGCCCGGGACTCGAGGCCGTGTACGCGAATCGCTACGGCTTCGACGAGCTCAGCCCAGTCCTTGAAGACGACCCCGCTGCCATCGATCTGGCGCGCGAGCATGCTGTGCCCCAGGTCACGCGCTTCGCTGGGCTGGGACCGACTGAACCGCTTCGCTAGACGTCACGGCACGAAACGGACCGCGGTCGCCCTCAGGTCCAGCTCACCGGCGTCTGCCCACGGAGTCGCGAGCTCCACCCGAGTCGCATTGCTGAGATCGAATGGTGGCGTGCCCCAGCAGCCGGACAGGTCCGAGAAGTCGGCCACGTAGGTGGTGGTCCCCGCACCAACCTGAGGCCAGGCGCAGCCGCGCGGCTCGGCCTCGATCTCCTCCACGACCGCGGAAATGGAAAACTCGGTTCCGGAAGGCACGGTGGCCTCCAGCTCCATCCGCGAGAAGGCCGTCAGGTCCCGGGGCGCATCCGGCAGCTCGAAACCCATTCCCGCCGATGCGTCAGCCGGCGAGCTCGCTCGCACGTGTGCGAGCCCGCTCGAGGGTGGGACCTGCCAAGAGGCGCTGCCCAGATCCCAGGCAAACGCGAACCAGCAGTAGCCGCCGGGACCAATGCCGGCGTTGAGCCCATTCACCGTCCCGGCTGGACCGGACACGGTGCGAAGCTCGACGCGCCTGACTGCGAGTGTCGTGTCCACCGCATTGCGCCAGTGCGTGCGAAACATGATCCCGGTGGCGCTGAGGTCATTCCCACAGAGCGACGGCCAGCACCAGTAGGGGGAGCGCAAGTCGACGACATACTCGGCGACGCCTGCGCCAGTCAGGACGTAGCTGCAGCCAGTGTGCGTGTCCTGACCGATGTAGACTTCGAAATTCTCGCCGGCTGGAACGTCAGCCTCGAAGAACAGTTGGTCATACGCGTTGACCGACACGATGCTGGGCGGATTGGTGAAGTGCGCCGCCATTCCGGAGTAGCTGAACTCGGGCGACACCGCATGGACGCGGGCCTCTTCGGACGACGGGGTGGATACCCAAGTCGCCGAGGAGTTCGACTGGGCAACGGTGCACCAGGTGTAGCCCTCCGGACCGAGCGTCGGCTCATCCAGGCACGACAGATCCCCGACCGGCGCAGCACCGGCCAGGCCTGTTGCGCCGGCCATCGTGCTCGCGTCGGTCGCGCTCGCCCCGCCGGTGGCTGCATCTACCGGGACCCGACCGACGTAGACCGCTTCGTCATTGGAACACGCAGCAGCGAGTGGCGCGCTGCCGCACAGTACCCAGAACCACGCCGCATGCCTCACCCGCGGGAGTCTAGTTTACGGTGCAATACGCGCAAGCGTGCGGACACAGAGAAGAATCGGTGGACAGCCGGGAGTTGTTGTTCGGGGTGGTCGGGGCAGATTGTCGAGAGAAGTCGCAGCAGCATGCTGAAAGGGGGGAAGGGGACGGGCAAGGTCGAGGGTATGGGGGAGGTCGAGGGCATGGGCGAAGTCGAGGTCGAGGGCATGGGTGCCTGCGATCGGCGCCTACTCATGCTGCTATCTGGTCGCCCACAGCCCGCCCGGTTGCCGGGCCCAGTCCGCCCCCGAGCAACCAAGCTCGGGGGCTGCGTCCCAGCGCAGTGTACTTCCTGCGTTCCCCAGTGTTCATGCGGTTGTCGCAGCAGAGATCCTGCACTCGATGGGTGGGGACGCAGCAGGAATACGGAGTTCGAACCGAGCCCCTCGAGCACAGCTCGAGGGGGGCCGCTTCCGGGCCTCTGTGCGGCGCCAGACCGCGGCTCATTGGCTGCTACTTCTTCGCTGAGTA
>CAZSVU010000030.1:0-1083 GCA_964610275.1 uncultured Polyangiaceae bacterium
TGCTCTGTCCCAGAAGTCGCACTAGTTGCTATGAATACGTTCAGAACGTTAGTGTGGCGGCCCGGCGGAAGCGCAGCTCCGATGCGATCTGGCCAGAGCACCCTGTCTTTCATTCGGCACCTTCGTTGCCGCTGTGCCCTGTCCCGAAGACCACCAGGACGCCCCACGAAAGCTCGGCGAGGCGAGTTCATGGATGGATGCTTCCGGGACGGGGCACTGCGCGCCGCCGCGCGGCATGCCGCCCAGCGCGAGCCGCATCCGGCAGCGTTCCCGGAACCCCCACCCCCCTGTTGGAAGGCGGAAGGATAGCACCGACCGCCATCCTGCGCGAATCCCATCGTACTTTCGCGGCCCAGATCACGCCGATTGGTTTGGCATGCGTTTCGCCTGAGGGCTCGGGGATCTCACCTTGGGAGGGGGTGCGCTCGGGCGGGGAATGGACCCGATTGGATTCACGCACGCGTGGCTTGACCGCCGCCAGAGAACCACTCAGAATTTTGGTGTTGCAGCACGCAGCCCACGCTTCGCTTCAGCTGGTTCGAACGAGCTTCGTGGCACCCGCCACTTCCAGGGGGTCGAGCTGAAAGGAGACCGTGGTGAGAGAAGCGATCGCTGAACAGCAGGTGATCTTCGAGCACCGTGACGGCACCCGCCGCGCCGGGTTGATTCGCATCGAGAAGCCCTACGCAGTGGACGACAATGAATGCCGTTGCGCCGTAATCATCGACGGTCTGCACGAACGGATGCCAGACGTCTCCGGCAGCAGCACGCTGGAAGCGCTACTGCTTGGGGTCTGCCTGTGCGCGAGTTTGCTCAAGGGATTCGTCGAGTCTGGCGGGCGCATTCTGCGTTTCGACGACGACGAGGACCTCGAGAGCGAAGAGCTCTTCGACGTCGAAGCGTGCTTCCGTCCCTTGGCGGCAGTAAACGCAGCGCCAAATAGCCACCGCAGAGAGCAGCGGCTGCGCAAGGGCGCCTGACGCGCCCGAGCAACGCTCGGGCGCTTCCTCAGCCCGCGCCGTCCCCACGCCGTCTCCACCAACCAGCGCCCGAGCAACGCTCGGGCGCTTCCTCAGCCCACGC
>CAZSVU010000030.1:1183-41147 GCA_964610275.1 uncultured Polyangiaceae bacterium
CGTTCCCACGCCGTCTCCACCCCGAGATGCGCCCCACTGGGCTTCAGAGGGCAACCCGCCAACCAGCGCCCGAGCAAAGCTCGGGCGCTTCCCTACCCCCCTCCGTTCCCACGCCGTCCTCACCAACCAGCGCCCGAGCAACGCTCGGGCGCTTCCTCAGCCCACGCCGTTCCCACGCCGTCTCCACCCCGAGATGCGCCCCACTGGGCTTCAGAGGGCAACTCGCCAACCAGGAGCTTCCTCGAGCAACCCAGTTGGCGCCTCATGCCAGGGAAGTAGCGCCCCGAGCCACTCGATCCTCCCGGCACGATTGCTGCTTCAGCGGGGGGTGTGGCACTGTGTGTGGACCACCCTCGGAGGCGGCGAGGGCTAACCCAGTCGGTGTGGGCCGCGGCTGCGCTCGCCGCGTGCCTCGGGAGCTGTGGAGGTGAGACCAGGGTGAGCGGCACCGCCGAGCCTGGCCCCACCAACACGTTCTTCGACCGCATTACCTTCACGACGGTCGACAAGATCGACCTGTTGTTCGTGGTCAACAACTCGTTCGCCATGGCGGACAAGCAGGAGATCCTCCGAAACGCCGTCCCCCAGTTACTCAATCGCTTGATCGACCCGGTGTGCGTGGTCCCGAGCACGGATCCGCCAATGGTCACGGCCGACTCCAGTCAGGGCGGGTGCCCCGAGGGCAGCGAACCCGAGTTCGAGGCGATCTGGGACATCCACGTCGGAGTCGTCACAGCAAGCCTCGGCAGCAGCGGCGGTACGCTCTGCTCACCAGCACACGGCGACCCGTACTGGAACGAAACCCAGAACGACCGGGGCCGATTGATCTCGCGCCCGGGCATCGGTTTCGACGCGCCGCCCACCACCTGGAACGACATGGGGTTCCTGTCCTGGGATCCCTACGGCCGCGCCCGGAATGCCGCTGACATTCCCGGGGAGTCGGACTCGTCGCGGATGGTGAACAACTTCCAGAACCTCCTCACTGGTGCTGGCGAGCAGGGCTGCCAATTCCAGGCGCCTCTGGAGGCGTGGTATCGGTTCTTGATCGATCCAGATCCGCCGCTGGATATCGTGTTCGACCCAGAGCTGGGCGAGTCCGTCGGGGTGGGACTGGACGAGGTCCTGCTCGAACAACGCGCCCAGTTCCTCCGCCCGGACTCGCTGGTGGCGATCATCATGCTGAGCGACGAAAACGACTGCTCGGTGATCGACCACGGCCTCGGCTACGTGATGGGGGACCCGAACCCGGGGGCCATGCCTCGGGCCACCGTCCAGTGTGATGCCGACCCCAACCACCCGTGCTGCCTGAGCTGCATCCAGTCAAGTTGGCCCGAGCAGTGCGCTGACCCGCGCACCGATCCGAACTGCCAGGCTGGGTCGCTGCACAGCCAGCTCGACCCAGCCGACGACCCCCTGAGCCTGCGCTGTTACGCGCAGAAGCAGCGGTTCGGGTTCGATTTCCTTCACCCCACGAGTCGGTACGTCCAGGGGCTCACCGAGCATGAGCTCGTGACACGCTCGGGCGAGGTCGTGACCAATCCACTCTTTGCCGAGAACGAGCAGTACTACCCGAACCTGGTACCGCGACTCGACGGCTCGTTGGTCTTTCTGGCGGGTATCGTGGGCGTGCCCTGGCAGGACGTCGCCACGGACGACTCGCTGGACGCCAACTCCCCTACGATGCGCTACCTACGGGCGAACGAGATTGCGGCCCGGGGGATCTGGGACCAGATCCTCGGCGACCCCGAGGCGAGCCCACCAGTGCCGCCGACCGATCCGTTTATGGTCGAGTCGGTCGCACCGCGGGAGGGGGTCAATCCGCGCACCGGCATCGCCATCGAGCCGCCAGTCGCCGGCCCAGGCGGCAATGCGATCAACGGCCACGAGTCGCGCGCTGAAAGCGGTGACACCCTTCAGTACGCGTGCGTCTTCCCTCTCGGCACGACGCGTGAATGCGAAGGCACAATGCCGGGCCAGGGCTGCGACTGCAAGACGAGCGATGCCCCCTATTCGCGGGCGCTCTGTGATGGCACCACTCAGCAGTACGCCAAAGCCTACCCTGCTACCCGACAGCTTCGAGTGTTGCGCGACTACGGCGCCAACTCGATCGTGGCGTCCCTGTGCCCCAAGAACCCGAACTGCGCCAACCCGGCCGACATCGACTGCGGCTACAACCCGACCGTCAACGCCATCATCGATCGCCTCATATCGAGCTCCTACACCGGCTGCCTCGCACGGGAGGTGGCCACAGACGAGCGCGGGATGGCCCAGTGCCGGATGTTCGAAGTGTCGCGCGAGCCGAGCCCGGCACCCTGCCGCGAGGATCTCCCGGGGCGCCGCCCGGCAGCCAGCGACGCGCAGGCCGCGGTCCTCTCTCGGATGCGCGACCTCGACTTCTGCGGTGGCGAAGCGCTGGACTGCAACCAGTTCTCGATCTGCGAGATCACGGCCGCGGGACAGTCCGTGGATTCCCCGACCTACCAGGAGTGCCTGCACGCGGACGAAGCGAACATCCAATCCGCCGCCGGATACTGCTACATTGATGCCACCACCGACCGATCCGGTGACGGCGTCGTGAGCTGCACCGAGGAGTGCTATGCGGCCGGCACCGTGGACTGCGATTGCCTCGGCAACCCCGCGCTCGTCCGCGGCTGCCGCCAGTCCTCGAGGCGCACCCTCCGCTTCGTATCCCCACCCCAGGCCGAAGCGCCCATCCCCTGGCCAAACGCGAACATCTTCGTCGCATGCAGCTAGCCCGCGAGCGTTGCTCGCGGGCCGCGTATCAACAGAACAGCGCCCGAGCATCGCTCGGGCGCTTCCCTATCCCCTTCCGTTCCTACGCCGTCCCCACCCCAAGAAGCGCCACCACGAGCTTCCGCGGGTAACCTGCACAGACGCGTCCCCGCGACTCACCCATTGAATCCTTCCGTCCCGCAGCTCGGGCTGAACCAGAATGGGTGGACGGCAATCCTGCAAGGAACCTCCATCCCGCAGCAACATCCCGCCAACCCGCCTCCGGCCAAAGCAACCAATTGGCAGCGCGTCGACCTCGCACGCAGCGAAATGACTGCCGACCTGCACGGCACAGTTCCTGCTTCCCAGGAAAACAACGCCCAACCCGGCCAGGGGTGCGACTGCAGGGTCAGCAACGAGGTGTTTGACCGGCCGCTGTGCAACGACACCACTCAGGAATACGCCAAAGCCTACCCGGGCACGCGGTTCCTGGAAGTGCTCCGGGACTACGGCGACAACTCGATCGTGGCGTCCATCTGTCCGAAGAACCCGAACTGCACCGACCCGACCGACGTCAACTGTGGCTACAACCCGGCCGTCGCGGCCATCATCGACCGCTTGAAGGACGCCCTGAAGGGCACCTGCCTGCCGCGGCAGCTGGCCACGGATTCCGATGGCCAGGTGCTCTGCCGAATCTTCGAAGTGACCCGCCAACCGGACCTGGCGCCGTGTCGCAGTGATCTTCCGGGCAGAACCCACGTCGAGCGAGACGAATGGGATAGCGTCCTGAGTAAGCTGCGAGCCCTCGACATCTGCGGCAACTCGACCACTCCCTGCAGCGAGTTCAGCGTGTGCAAGCTCACGCCTGCCGGAGAATCGTTCGAAGACCCCGCCTACCAGGAGTGCCTACACGCGAACGATGCCAACATCGAGACCGCCACTGGCTACTGCTACATCGATGCCATGAGCGACCGGAACCAGAACGGGGTCGTGAACTGCACCCCCGAGTGCTACGCGGCCAATTCCGAGGACTGCGACTGCGTCGGCAATCCAGAACAGGTGGCCCAATGCGATGCGTCTCAGCGCCGACGGTTGCGATTCGTGTCGCCACCCGACAGCGAAGCCCCCGTACCCTGGCCAAACTCGCAGCTCTTCGTGACCTGCAACCCGGTGCCGTTCCGCTACGACTAGGCCCGCGGAAGCAAACCCCTCCGAGAGGCAAGCCGAAGGGCTTCTGTGGGTGATGCGTGTGGACGCGTCTGTGCGGTCGCTCGATGTCTCCCCCCGGTTCCGCGGGTTGGGGTGCTGCAAAAGGTGTAGACGGTGGTTATGTAGGGAGGTTGCTGGGCGCCGCTACTCATCGGTCCCCAATCGAAGCGCACGCCCCACGATCTCCACCACCTCGTCGGGCTCGAGACGGCTGCCGTAGTTCCACGGAGATCCGAAGACGCGGGCCCGTCCGCCCCAATTCTCGCTGCCAGGCTGCGGCTCGGGCGAAAGCGCGGGGGGGCCGCGTTCGAACTCCGCGTGCGCCAGTGCGGTGAGCGCAGCACGAATGTCCCGGGGCGCGCCTTCGACACCCGGGTGCACACCCACGGTGTAGCGAGGTCCGCCCACCTCGTGTTCCCTGACGTGAACGCTCAGGGGGCACTCGTGCAGCGCGTAGACGGCTGCCGGATCAATCTCGGGAGCATCGCGTAGATCCACGAGGGCCACCGCGCCCCGACACTGGAGCTGCCCACGCGCTTGGACGTCTCGGGCGCGCCGCATCTGCTCGGGCCAGGCATCCAGGAACGGCAGCGGTTCGCCGGCGACAATCCGCCGAGCGAGATCTCGCGCCAGGCGCGCGAACTTCGCGGAGCCAGCGGCCCTTCGCTCCCCCTCGAACTCGGCGTCGATGGCATCCAGCAGTCCCCGTCCCAAACGATTGGTCGCCGCGTCGTGCTCCGGGTGGGCGCGCAAATGGTCGCACCAGAACGATGCGCTCTCGAGCACGGCCCGGGCCTCCGCGGGCAACTCCGCCTTGCCGCCGAATAGCACGGCCACCACGCTCGCCAGCGCATCCAGATCTGCGAAGGTCGTTCCCACCCCGTCGAACTCCGAGGCTTCGAAGCGCCCGGGCATCGCCTCCAGATTGATGCGCTCCCCAGTGACGTGATGGTCCCAACGCAGCGCGCACCCCGGCACGCTCCCGTCGACGCTGAGGTACCGAACACAGCCTTGCGGCACGTCCTCCTGGCGGGTGGCCACGAAGATGATCAGGTGGTCATGCGGGATTTCCACGTCGTCCGTCACCAGGCTGGCGCGAGAGTTGGGAGCGTGCCCGAGATCCCCCCCGGACGGAAGGCCGCCGCCTGGATAGAGGAACGCTGATTCAAACGCGCACCAATCGGCCCATCGTTCCCGGCCCGCGCGCGGGATTGACCTTGCCCCTGAGCGGGCGCAGGAGATAGGCAGGAACCATCGACGCGCCCACGGCTGACAGGCATGGAAACGCTCGTGCTCCCCGACTCCCCATTTCACCAGCGGCCTGAACGGCCCTGGGTCGGGGTGACCCGCGGCGAGGATCCCTACGACAACGCCCGACGCGCGCTGGCGCAGGTGGATCTCTCCCCGGCTGGTGGCAAGCGCGTCCTGCTCAAGCCCAATGCCGGGCGGATTGCCGCGGCGGGCAGCGGGATCATCACGGAGCCGCGGGTGGTGGCCGCAGCCATTGACGCATTCCGTGAAGTCGGGGCTCGAGTCTCGGTGGGCGACAGCCCGATTGTCGGCGTGAAGCGGTTCGAGGCGCTGGATGCCTCCGGCATCGCCGCCGTGGCCCGTGAGCGCGACTGCCCGGTGCTCGACCTCGATGCGCGCCGCAAGGTGGAAGTCGCCCTGCCAGGCGGTCGTGCCATCCAGGCGCTGAAGCTCTGTCCGGACGTGCTCGAGCACGATCTGGTGGTCTCCATCCCAGTGATGAAGATCCACATGCACACCGGGGTCACGCTGGCGGTCAAGAACATGAAGGGGTGTCTCTGGCGCCGGAGCAAGGTGGATCTTCACATGCTGCCCCCGGTGGAGGGCAGCGATGAGAAGTCGCTGGACATCGCCATTGCCGACATGTCCGCCACGCTCCGCCCGCAGCTGTCCTTGATTGACGGGACCGTGGGCATGGAAGGTCTGGGCCCGAGCGCAGGGAGAGCCAAACCCTTGGGGGTCGTGGTCGTGAGCGCGGACGCGTTTGCCGCTGACGCCGTCGCCTGTCGCCTGATGGGCCGTCGCGCCGAAGACATCGCGCACCTGCGCCTCGGCGCCGAACGCGGGCACGGGATCATCGACTTGGATCGAATCGAGATCACGCCGGCAGACTGGGAGAGCTACGGGGACGTCTTCGACGCGGCGCCGGAGAACCTGTCGATCGAGTTCCCCAACGTCAACGTCTTCGACGAGAACTCCTGCAGCGCTTGCCAGTCCACGCTGCTGCTGTTTCTCAAGCGGTATGGGGAACAGCTCTTCGAGTATTTTCCCGAAGAACAAGGCGTCAACATCGGCATCGGCAAGGGCGTCGAGCAGGTTCCTCCGGGAACTCTCTGCATCGGCAACTGCATGCTGGCCCACAAGGAGCGAGGCACGTACGTGAAAGGGTGCCCGCCCGTGGGAAGTGCGATATTCCGTGCCATCTCCCGGTCCAACCGCAAGCCGGAGTAACGCCAGGCCCGATGCGCATCGTCCTGCTCTATCCCCCCCCCTGGAAGGTCGCGGCGCCGGGAGAGCCTGCGAGCTTCGACCAGGACGGCCCGCCCGAGGGATTCCGTCCCACCGACGTGGACGCCGACTTCTTCCAGGCTCCCTACGGTTTGCTGTCGCTGGCGGCACAGGCGCTGCGTGCCGGTCATCAGGTCAAGGTCTTGAACCTTTCGGCATTCACCTGGTCCCGCGTCGAAGAGGTCCTGCGCCAGTTGGACGCCGACCTGTTTGGGTTGTCCTGCTACACAGCCAACCGCCGCGGCGTGGGAGTGGTGGCGGGCTGCATCAAGCAGCACCATCCGAGTGCGCACGTCGTGGTGGGCGGACCGCATGCGACGGCTCTGCCGCTGGAGATGCTGGCGCACCACCCCGACATCGACACGGTCGTTCTCGGTGAAGGGGAAGCCACCTTCCTCGAGCTCGTCGACCACCTTGCGGCCGGTGCACCCACCACCGACATCTGCGGCACCGCGGGGCGCGTGGACGGAGTCCCCCGACTGGCGGCGCCTCGGGCCCGCATCGACGATGTGGACCAGCTGGCATCCCCGCACGACTACTTCGACACCTACCTGTTCATGACCTCGCGTGGCTGTCCCGGGCGCTGCACGTTCTGCGCCAAGAACGTCGTGTGGGGGGGCAAGTATCGGACGCACTCGGTGGAATACGTGCTCGATGCCCTCGAGGCTGCCTCGAGCCGCCTGCCGATCCGGATGCTCATGGTCAAAGACGATACGTTCACCGCCAACCGCAAGCGGGCGCTCGCCATCTGTGAGCAAATCCGCAGGCGTGGCCTCAACTTCATCTGGAGCTGCGACACGCGCGCGGACGCTCTGGACGAGGAGGTCCTGCGCGCCATGCGGCTGGCGGGTTGCCAGCGGCTCAGCCTGGGCGTCGAATCCGGCTCAGCCGAGGTACTGCGAAACATCCGCAAGCGAGTGACGCCAGAAGCCATCCAGGCAGCCACGGCCATGGCCAAGAAGTTCGGCCTGCAGGTGCGCTACTTCATGATGCTGGGCAACCGCGGCGAAACTGCTGAGACCTTTCGAGAGAGCTTGGACTTTGTCGAGCGGGCTCAGCCACATCAATCCATCTTCGCGTGCCTCTCCGTGTATCCCGGTACCACGGATTTCGATGATCTCGAACGCGAAGGCGTGCTCGACCGCGAGGTGTTCTTCACCGAGACCTTTCAGGAGCTCAAGCTACCCTTCGACGCCTCGGACGAGGACACCGAGCTGATGTCGGAGTGGTTCTTCCGGCACCTCGGGATCCAGGAGCACTACCGAGCCAGTTCGAGTGAGCAGCGCGCGATTCTCGACCGACTTGGCGACCACCACGCGGCCCACGTCGACCTCGCGACGGCGTACTACCGCAACGGCGAACTCGACCTGGCGGAGTTCCACCTGCGCCGTGCGCAAGAGCTCGGGTATCCCCTGCCGACGTTGCTGGACAATTCGCTGGCGTGCATTCTGGCCGCGCGCGGGGACACCTCGGGCGCACAACGAGAGCTCACCCGCGCGATGGGAGGTCCTCCGTTCAGCGTGGTGGTGCGCAACGTGCGAGCGCTGAACGCGTGGCGAGCCGCGCAGGCACGGGGCGAAACCGCACGGCTCGACCTCTCGGCCGAGCACGACTTCGAGCTACCTGCACCACAAATCCAGCCCATGCTGCCCGGCCCACTCGGCGACGATTTCGCGGATTGGGCATGAACCAGTAAATCAGCTAGACCGAGCCACATGCGACTTGGCGGGTGGCTCGGATCGTTCCTGCTCGCGGTGGGCTGTGTCGCGCCGTGCGCTGCCGCGGCGCCCTGTGATGGCTCCACGAAGCCCCCAGCCGAAACCGATGCCGAAGCCGCGCCGAGTTGGTGCGCACCGGAACTGGAGGTCCTGCCGGGAGAAGTCTGCCATTTCTCGCCCCAAACCAAGTCCGGCGATCCACCCTCCACCTTGGTCATCTACTTGCACGGCGTGATCAAGCCTGGCACCGAGTGGCAGTGGACGCAGGAGCGGGCGATGGTGCGCCAGGCCAAAGTCCACGGGCTGACCGCCCTGGTGCCGCGCGGACGGCGCGGCATCGGTCCGAAGGGTATGCGGGATTGGTGGACCTGGCCGACCTCCTCCCGAGCGCAGGGCGAGGTCGAGGACGAACTGGTGGCCGAATGGATGGCCGCCAAAGCCTTGTTGGAGGCGCGCCGCGGACGGCCGTTTGAGAGAACCTATGTGTTCGGGTTCTCCAACGGCGCCTACTACGGCGCTGCCTTGGCGCTTCGCGGCCGACTGAAAGTCGATGGGTACGCCCTCTTTGCCGGCGGCGGCGGGAGCTATCTCAAGCACCACGGAAAGCGAGTTTCTGAGCGGCCCCCCATCTATGTCGGCTACGGAAAAAAGGACCGCGCGGCCAGCCATGACTCGTACCAGCTCGGCATGACGCTGAGGTCACTGGGGTGGCCGTACAAGCTGGTGGGCAGACGTCGCGTCGGGCACTCGATGACCGACGCGCAGGTCACCGAAGCTCTCGCATTCCTGGGTCGGCCGCGCTGAACCGCGCCCGGCGCCGCCCGCGCCGCGGGATCCGGGTCAATCCCGCTTGAACCCGAGGATCTGTACCACCGCACCGAGTCCGGTGTGGTAGCGCCCCTCCACGATGACTCGCTCCGTTTCAACGGCGTGGACCAAGTCCAACTCGCGGAATTCCTGCTGCAGCGACTGCAGATCGTAGAGGCGGTCGAGCGTGCGCGGCCCTCCAGCGCCATGTTCGAGCTGAGCCTGACGGTAGGCTTCGAGCACCAGGGCACCGCCAGGGCGGAGCCCGGCCACAGCCGCTGCGTGGACCCGTTGGCGCAACGGAGCCGGCAGATGGCAGAAGATGCTCACGATACCGCTCCAGGCCCCAGGTTCGATGCCGTAGTCGCTCAAGTCCGCACAGGTGGTCTCGAGCAGGACCTCCCGCTCCGCCGCCAGCTGCATCGCTTTCGCCAGACCGACCCGGGAGGAGTCCACGGCCCGAACCGAGTGCCCTCTGCCTGCCAGGTACACAGCGTTCCGGCCTTCGCCTTCGGCCAGGCTCAGCACCGGACCGGCCGGGATCCTCGACGCCACCGACACGAGAAACTCGTTCGGTTCCTTCCCGTACACATAGCCGGGCTCGGAATAGCGCTCGTCCCACATGGGACAGCCTTGTAGGGCGAAACCCGCCCGTGCGGTACCCCTGCCCAGACGGGTATGCTCGCGACGTGCGACGACTCCTTCGTAGTGGACTTCTCTGGACGACGCTGGTCGGGGGCTGGCTGTTCCTGCTCGGCTGCGGCGCACCGGCCGCGCATGACGCAAGGATCGTCTCATCGCCGCCGAACCCCACCACCCAACCGTCAGCCGGGGACGGTCCGGGGGTCGCCCCCGCTGACTCCAAACGCTTTGTGGTGGTACCGGAGCGCTCCCAAGTGCGGATCCTGGCCGGATCGATGCTCGGCGAGCATCCGGTGGTGGTCTCCCAGTACCGGGGTGAAGCGGACGTCGTGGAGGCCGAGCTCCACCGGAGCCGTGTGCGTGTGATGCTGCAGCTCGAGTCGGTCACTGCCGCCTCCGAGACCCTGACCAACCTAGTCAAGTCGGAACGGGTGCTCGACGTGAAGCGCTTCCCAACGGCCAGCTTCGTCTCCGAAAGAATCATCCCGCGCGGGACCATCCCGGAGTCCTATCGACTCATTGGCACACTCACGCTCCATGGAGTCTCCAAGACGGTGGAGGTGCTCGGCAGCGTGCGGCGGGAAGGAAAGGCGTTCGTGGCGAGTAGTCGGTTCTCGCTCCAGCGACAGGAATTCGGCATCAGACCCGGGGGCCTCCTGGGGCTGCTGATCCACGACAAGGTGGTGGTGGACCTACGCCTGGTGGCCGAGGCGACCTCGCCGCCGTGAGCTCTGCACGGGAATCGAGGCCCCGGGACGCGAATCCCGACCCTGGAGCGCGAATTTCCGGACATCCTCGAAATCGGTAAGAGCCGTTCTCTGTGCTACGTTACCTCTTGGTCGGGTAGCCCAAATGTCACATCGGTTCTGGACAGCTTCTCTCCTGCTTCTCGCGTCACTGGCCTTCGGGTGTGATCGAGCCACCGGCGTCACCGTCGTCCGGGACCAGGCCGGTACGTCCACCGCTGCCAGCGTGACCGACTCCGACGGTGGCAACGGCCTCGAGCCCTCTGGCGTGGCGCCTCCGGTCGCGAACAGCTTCGTCGTGCCCGAGCCAGGGCCGGCAGACCAGCTCGCCGGGATCGAATACGTCATCGCATTCAGCATCGACGGTCTCGCGACTCGCTTCGTGGACAAGCTGATCGCGGACGGACAGTTGCCCACGTTCCGACAGCTGCAGGCAGCCGGAGCCTGGACCCACCATGCCCGGTGCGACTACACGTACTCGGTGACGCTGCCCAATCACACCACGATGCTGACGGGGCGCCCCGTGACCGCCGTGGAGGGGATGCCCGAAACCACCCACCACGGCTACACCTCGAATATGTACCCAGCGGCGGACGCCACCCTGCACAACACGGGCAATCCGGCTTTGAGCTACGTGGCGAGCATCTTCGACGTGGCCCACGACTTCGGCCTCAAGACCTGTCTGTACGCGGGCAAGGACAAGTTCGTCATCTTCACGCAGAGCTACGCTGAGGACTCGGGAGCGCCGGACCTGATGGGGACCGACAACGGCACCGCAAAAATCGACGTGGCGCACGTCATACACAACGACAGTCCTCAACTGTTCGAGTTGCTGCTCAACGAGATGGCGACCGAACCCTGCAACCTCGCCTTCTTTCACGTGACCGATACCGACCCCGGGGGTCACGCCGTGGGTTGGGGCAGCGCCGCATGGCTGGACATCGTGCGCCGCGTCGACGGGTGGCTGGCGCGGGTGTACAGCCTGGTGGCGAACGACCCGACACTGCGCGGGCGCACGGCGATTCTCCTGACCGCAGACCACGGCGGAACCGGCTTCGGGCACAGCAATGCGCTGGATCCGTTCAACTACACCGTTCCGTTCTACGTGGTGGCGCCGGGAATCAGCGGCGGCACGGACCTGTACTCGCTGGTCCCGGACACACGCTTCGATCCGGGCGATACTCGGCCGTCCTACGCGGACGAGCAGCAGCCCGTTCGCAATGGCGACATCGGGAACCTGGCACTCGACCTACTGCGCCTGCCTCCCATCCCGGGGTCGCTCATGTACGGGATGGGCCTGACCGAGTGAGCGGTGCGCTCCGCTCCGAGCTATTCCATGCCCCGGAGTCGCGGTCGACTTGCAGCTCGATGAAGTGCCAGCCTGGATCACCGTGGTATCCGTCACCACCACCGAGCCCACGGGCACGCCGTAGCCGAGATGAGCGTCCGGCATGAGATAGGCACCGATGACGCCTTCGTAGCTAGCCGCATGCTTGATCTGCGACCAGAGCTCGGCTTCCGAGCGTTCATACAACTCCTCGGATAGGAACGCATGAGCCTCGACGCGCATTGGTCCCAGCTTCGGAAGGACGTAATGGTTGGCGCCGACTCGCTGAACTGCGTGTTTGAGGGACACGGTCGCCTCCCGGAGCAGGACTCCTACGCTCGACCCAGCGTTCGCTTCGCTGCGCACGCCGCGGCCACCACCAGGAACAGCCCGAGGCCCAGCCCTGCGCGTCCGCCAAGCCGCGATCTCCGGAAGCGGGATTCGAGCTCCCGTGCCATGACCGGTCCCTTCACTACTGGACCATCTAACCATAACTGCGGAGTCGCCGCAGTCCACCTCGAAACCAGGAAGACGCCTGGCGCTACGTGCCCACCGTCGCTCGCACCAAATTGCCGATGGATGCATCCTCGTTCGGCGCAAAGGCCAAGAGCACCTGCTGCAATTCGACGGCGCTCGAATACCGGCCTTCCGGGTCGCGATCGAGCGCGCGGGCGACCACTGCGTCGAGGCCCGCGGGGAGGCCACCCCGAACCGAGCTCGGCGCCGGGATGGGACCCTCCACCACCGCGAGCATCGTTGCCGCTTCACTGCCCCGCCAGAACAAGCGGCGGCCCGTGAGCAACTCGTGAAGGATCACGCCGACGGCAAACAGATCGGCGCGGCGATCCGGGTGCATTCCCCAGAACTGCTCGGGTGCCGTGTACGCCGCGACACCGAGGGCCGCTCCGGCCACCACTGGATCCACCAGGCCATCGGCTCGTGCCAAACCGAAGTCGAGCAGCTTCACGCTGCCGTCGGTGCAGATCATCAGGTTGCTCGGGCTCACGTCGCGGTGCACGAGGCTGAGGGGACGTCCGTCCTGACAGAGCTCGTGCGCGTGGTGCAGTCCGGCGCACGCGCACGCCACCACGCGAACGGCCACCTGCCAGGGAATCGGGCAGAGCTGCGACCGGTGCAACTCCGCAACCTCCCCGAGATCGCGCCCGGACAGCAACTCCAACGCCAGGTAGGGACGCCCCTCGATCACACCGCTGTCGACGGCACGTACGACGTTGGGGTGCGAGCACCAGCGTGTGATCCGGGCCTCGTTGTCAAAGAGCTCCCTGACCTCGGCCTGGCCACAGAGGTGTGGCAGCAGGAGCTTGAGCGCCAACTGTTCGCGACCTCCATCCGCCCGGATGCGCGACGCTCGGTAGAGCTCGGACATTCCGCCGACGGCGAGGCGGCGTTCCAGCCGATAGTCGTCGAATTCTCGCGGAACCCGGGGCGGCTCGGACATCCTGCTGAGCGTAGAGCAACTGGCGCCGTGCCGGTACCGTGGAGAGGTCCGGCGCGTCCGCTCAGGGCTGTGCCGAGGCAGCACCCGGCGCGCGGGGCTGCGGGGCCTCCAGCTGAACGACCCGGTGGCCCTTCGACCTCAGCAGAGCAACGATTCCGCGCTTGCCGATCAAGTGCCCGCTTCCCACCACCACGAAGTACTTGCCATGCGTCACGAGGTAGCCCTCGATGGCCTTGGCCATGCGCTGGTTTCGGTCCAGATAGATGCGCCGGTACAGTCGCTGGTACTCGGGTCGCTTGACCGTCTCCAACAGGAGCTGGTCCAGCGCATCGCCATCCCCCCGCCTCCAAGCGCCCAGAGCCTGATCCATGGTCTGCTCCAGGCTGTCGAGCTCGTCGAGGGACTCCTTCAGCATCAGCAACTGGACCGGCTGGGACAGTCCAGAAAACAGGGCAATCTGCTCCTCGTGGGTCTCGATTCCCAAGATGCGCTTGTGTCCGACCGCTCGGTTCTCGAAGTGTCGGTCGATGCCCTGCTCGGGATCGAACCCCAGCCGCTTGAGCTCCTGCATGACCAGCATCAGCCCTACGAACCACGGCCGCATTCGCTCAGGAGGCAGCAGCAGAGCGGCCAGGCCCGTCAGCTTGGCGCGGACGCGGCGCATGAGCTCCGGACTGACGTGCCGATCCAAGGAATCGCTGGGGGGGTACGAGCCAGCCGCGACCAGCTGTTGTGCGGCCTGGAGCTGGCCCGTCGGACCGAGGTGCACCTCCAGCACGAGGGTATCCGACTGCTGGAAGGCGTCCTCTATGGTCGCGTTGAGCGGGTAGAGGTCACTCTTGCCGACGTGAATCGATCCCAACACGTAGGCGGTCGCAGTGGCAGACTCGACCACGAAGAAGAGACCTCGGTCGCGACTGGCGGACTGGGGGCGCTCAGGCTTCTCGCTCGGGCTGATCGCCGCCGATCCGGGTGGGGCCAGGAGGCCTGGGGCGACGGCTGACGGTGCTGGCGCGCTGGTCGCCCCAGGTCGCTCCGTTCCCTCGTGGGAGCGTCGGCAACCGATGGTCAACAGGCCCAGCGTCAACCACACCAGCAGCCAGGCTCGCGCTACTCGACCCGGAGACTTCATGCGGTTCTCCTGCTCCTCCGGTACCCGCCGCGCACGGAGATCGAGCTTCAAATCAGCTTGATCTCCAGTCCCTCACGCCCCCCGAACACCACCAACTCAGAGCCCCATCCCTCGGCACGCTGCCGCGCTTCGACGATCTTCTGCTCCACGGCGTCGTCGGAGTGCATGGGGTCATGATGCGTGATGGCGACCTGCTTCACGTTGGCCTGCACCGCGAGGTCGACGACAGTGTTGGCCCGGGCGTGCCCCCAGCCCACTTTGCTGGGGTACTCTTCGTCCAAGTACTGGCCGTCCGCGATCAGCAAATCCGCGTCGGACACGAAGTGCACCACCTCGGGAGGTAGTCGGCGCATCACGCTCGTGTCCGCCAAAGACTCTTCCTGGTTCAGCAGCTGCAGATCGAGCTCGGCATCGGTGGCGTACACCACCTTCACGCCATGCTTTCGAAATGAGAAAGCGAAGCTCCGACCTGGATGTTCTTGCTCCAGGCAGTCCACCTCGACGCCGTCGATTTCCTGCCCCGGCTGCAGGTCGCGAGAAATGATGGAGGCGCCTAGATCGGTGTACGCCACGGGGAAGTAGTCCGCGCTCATCTGGCCATGCAAGAGGCGGTGAATCCGCCGGTCCCCCTCCTCCACGTCATACACGTAGAGCTTGCTGTCCTTCAGGTACGCCGCCGGGAAGAAGGGAAACCCCTGAATGTGGTCCCAGTGCGTGTGACTGAAGAACATGTGCGCTTCGACCGGGAACTGAGCCCGCGCCATCAGCTGCATCCCCAGGTCGCGCAGCCCAGTACCGCCGTCCAAAATGAACAGCGCGCCGTCGATTCTGAGCTCGTAGCAGGAGGTGTTCCCTCCGTACTTGCGAGTGGCCATGCCCGGGGTCGGGATGGACCCGCGGGTGCCCCAGAACCGAACGAAGGTCGACATCAGGCACCCTCGTGGTACACGAACACGACATCGCCGATCTGGATCGTGTCGCCCTCTCTGAGCACGACCGAGTGCGTCTTCACGCCGTTCAGGTACATGCCGTTGCTGCTGTCCAGATCCGAGCAGGTGTACTCGGGTCCGTTCTTGTGCAACGCGATGTGCCGGCGCGAGAGTAGGCCACTGTCGATGGAGATGTGCGCCTGATTGGACCGACCGACGACCACCTCGTCGAGGTCGAGCTCGTGGACGCGCGGGGCCCCG
The DNA here is from genome assembly GCA_964610275.1 of uncultured Polyangiaceae bacterium. GTDB lineage: Bacteria > Myxococcota_A > Polyangia > Polyangiales > Polyangiaceae > JAFGBI01. Next base: position 16,685 of record CAZSVU010000030.1, read on the forward strand.
GGGCCCTTGATCTGCTGCAGTGCGAAGGGCTTGCGGTACTCTCCAGCCGCAGTCACCACCTCGATCTGGCCAATGACGGTCGCCTCGTCCAGGTCTCTGATGGTCGACTCCGATTTGGGGGGATCGCTAGACATCGGCGCCTGCACTTTATCACACCGCGAGCGGGCGTCCGCGCGCTGCTGAGCCCGTTTTTCCCGGCCCGCCGGACTCAGCCCGCCTCCGTGGTACCTTTTTGCTCGACCATGAGTATCTTCCATCCGGGCGCGACCACTGCGAGGATGCCATCCATGGCCAGACGGACGTTCGCAATCGGGGACATCCACGGCGACACGACACAGCTTTTCAAGCTGATGTCGTGCTTTCCGCCCCTGACGGAGGAGGACACGATCGTCTTTCTGGGCGACTACGTGGACCGCGGGCCGAACTCCTTGCAGGTCGTGGACTTCGTGCGCCGCTTGCCCAAGGACACCCCGGCACAGGTCGTCGCCCTCCGGGGCAACCACGAGGACGCATGGCTGCGGGTCGTGGACCACGGCTGGGACGAGTTCGTGCTCCCCCCGGGCAACGGGTGCCTCGCCGCCTACCGGGCTTTCGTGGGGGGTGCGGTTCCCGAAGAAGAGGAGGTCGCCACAGCCGAAGAGCTGCAGTCGATGCGCACAGGCAGCTTCTTTCCCGGGGAGGTCGTGCAGTGGTTCCGTGCTCTGCCCTATTGGTACGAGGACGAGCACGCCATCTACGTCCACGCCGGACTTCCCAGAAGTGAGGAAGGGTTTCTGCACCCGAGCAAGGTTGCAGATCCACTCATCCTGTTGTGGTGTCGAGACGAAGACTTCTTTCGCAACTATCGTGGGAAGACCGTCGTGTTCGGCCACACTCGCACCGAGTATCTGCCGGAAGAGCTATCGGGGTACACGCCGGAAGATCCTACGGACCTTTGGGCGGGGGAGAACTGCGTGGGACTCGATACCGGGTCGGGAAACGATGGGTTTCTCACCGCGCTGGAGCTCCCTGCCATGAACGTCTACGAGTCCCGGGACTAGTGGCCATGAGCCCGTCGGTTTGGTCGGCCGCACCAGCGGCGGGATTGGCTCTGGGAATGCTCCTCGGGTGTGAGTCCTCAGAGCCGCAGCCGACAGCACCAGAATGCAGGCCGGGGCAGTTCCAGGGATGCGAGGCCGGTTGCGGCCGGGGCGTCCAGCAATGCTTCGACACCGACCTGGGACCGTTCTGGAGCTCGTGCACGTGTGTCGTGCTGGACGCCAGCCTCCCCCTGCCGCAGGGGGGCGCGGCGGGTTCGGCAGGGTCTGCGGACGCCGGGGGCCACGGTGGTCTGGCAGGCGGCGGCGCCGGGGGCGCAGCCGGTCGTGGCTGCGGGGGCGCCTCGGGAACGGCCGGCGTGAACGACCCCTGCGCAGCCGGTGGGACGGCAGGGGACGGGGGCGAAGCGGGCGGGGCCAACTCGAGTGGAGCAGCCGGCAACGGCGGAGAGGCCGGCTGAGGTCGCCAGATGGATCGCCGCGGAACCGTTCTCAAAGGTAAGTACGAGCTCCTGGATCTGGTGGGCAGCGGCGGGATGGCGGTGGTCTGGCGCGGCGTGGCCCGCGGCACGGAGAACTTCCGCAAGGAGGTCGCCATCAAGCGGATCCTGGAGAAGTACCGGACCTCCGGAGAAGCCGTCGAGATGTTCGTGGAGGAGGCGCGTGTCGGGGCTGCCCTGCAGCATCCGAACATCGTTCAGGTCTTCGACTTCGACGTGGACGAGCAGGGCTACCACTTCATGGTCTCGGAGTACGTCCGCGGTCTGCACCTGGGTGACTACGTGAAGGCCTTCGCCAGCGTTCCCAACGGGGCACCTTGGCACACGATCGCAGCCATTGCCGTCGAAACACTGCGCGCTCTCGACGCAGCGCACACGCGCGAAGACGACCAGGGCCGACCGTCACCTATCCTCCACCGCGACGTGACACCATCCAACATTCTGATTGACGCTCGCGGCGTGGTGAAACTGGCCGACTTCGGCATGGCCCGGGCCTTGGATCGCGAACGCACCACCCAACCGGACATCATCAAGGGAAAGCTGAGCTACCTCGCCCCAGAGCTCGTGCTCGGCAAGGATCCGAGCCCCCGCAGTGACTTGTTCGCACTCGGCATCGTGATGTGGGAAGCACTGACCGGCGAGCGCCTGTTCGACGCCAGCACGGACGTCGAGGTGGTCGAAGCGGTTCGCGACGCCAGGGTTCCCCTATTGACCACCCGACGCCCCGGGCTCCCACTGGGTCTGGCAACCGTCGTGCACCGGGCACTCGAGCGAGAACCCGAGCTCAGACCCGCTTCCGCGCGAGACATGCTCCAGACCATCACCGGGGAGCTCCGGGTGTTGCCGTCCACCACGGACAGCACGTCGCTCTCTGCTTGCATCCGACAGGCCCAGGACGCACTGGGCCGGCGCTGATCCCGACCGGCGCCGCCCTACCGGCCAGGGGTCCGATCGATGGCCCCTCGGGTGCGACCCGGCCCGCAGACGAAGCGTGTGCCTCAGTCGCGAGCGCCGCTTAGTGCTACGCTGGCGCGCCCATGACGAGGCGCGCGGACCAATCCCAACCTGCAACCGGAGAGGCAGTCCCGCCCGGCACCCGCGGCGCAGGCGGGCGACTCGCGGGCCAGCAGATCGCACTCCTGGTCACCGGGAGCATCGCCGCGTTCAAGGCACCGGTCATCGCGCGGCTTCTGCGCCAGCAGGGCGCAGAGGTGAAAGTCGCCCTGAGCCGGGCAGCTCGAGAATTCGTCGGGCCAGCCACCTTTGCTGGGCTCACCGGCAATCCGGTGGTCGGCGACATGTTCGATCACCGCCTGGGCGGGGAACTTCACGTGGACCTGGCCGCGGGAAGCCATCTTTTGCTGGTCGCGCCAGCGACAGCGGACGTGATTTCCAGGCTCGCAGCAGGACGCGCCGACGACACCATTACCGCAACCGTGCTGTGCGCGAGATGCCCGGTGCTGGTAGCGCCCGCAATGCATCCGGCCATGTGGGCGCATCCGGCCACCCAGCGAAACGTGGCCGCACTCGACCAGGATGGACGCGTCACGCGGGTGGGTCCGGTGTGGGGCGAGGTGGCGACTGGTGAGGTGGGCGTTGGACGCATGGCAGAGCCTGAGGCGGTGCTCGCCGAAGTCTTGCGCCAGCTCTCAGCGAGCGACCTCAGTGGACGTCGCCTGGTGATTTCGGCCGGTCCCACGGCGGAAGACCTCGATCCAGTTCGGTTCCTGGGCAATCGCTCTTCCGGAAAGATGGGCTACGCCCTGGCAGAACGCGCTGCGACCCGTGGTGCCAAGGTCACCCTCGTCAGCGGCCCGGTCGCGTTGCCACCCCCCGAGGGCGTCGAGTTCGTGCCAGTGAGGAGTGCCGCGAACCTGCGAGAGGCTCTCTGGCGGGCACTCGGTCCCGACCTCGACCAGGCCGACGCGCTGGTCATGGCAGCCGCCGTGGCCGACTACCGCCCGGCCGAGACCTCTGCGTCGAAGCTCAAGCGGGATACCGCCACCCTGACGGTGGAGCTGGTCCAGAACCCGGACATCCTGGCGGAAATCGGCCACTCCCGTCAGGGTGCCGGACCCGTGCTCATCGGGTTCGCCCTCGAAACCGGCAGTGACGACGCCGTGATCGACCGTGCGCGCGGCAAGCTTCGCGCCAAGCGCGTCGACCTGGTGGTCGCCAACCGCGCGGGCGAAGCGCTAGAACGCGACGACAACCGCGCCACCCTGGTGGAGGCGGACTCCACCCAAACGCTGGAAGTGATGCCCAAAGGCAACCTCGCAGACCACATTCTGGACTGGCTCTCGCAGCGCCTGTCCGACAAGTCGCCATGCCAGTCGTAGCCCTCACCTTCGTCATTTGCACCGCGGCCCTGGGCTTCGCCCTGCGGCCGGCGCTCGCGGGCACTTGGACCATGTGGATCGCGCTCGGCTCTCCCTACCTTGCGCTCTCCGCCTTCGCGGTCTTCAGGTTCTGGAAGAACGGCACACTGGCCGAACGCCTGAAGCCGCGGTGGGGCGACATCTCCATCGGCATCGTCATCGCGGTCATCCTGCTGTTCGGATCCTGGGGCGCCCGGGCACTGATCACGCCAGCCGGCACGGACCGACACGCCTGGTTGTTTCACGTCTACCTGCAAGTTGGGCGGCCCGACATCATCCAGCGGTCCTTCGTGCTCACCGCCGTGGTGCTGTTGATCGCCGCGTCGGAAGAGTTGATTTGGCGCGGCCTGGTGCTCGATCAGCTCAAGGCTCGGTTGGGTGACCGGCGCGCCTGGCTGGTGACGACCGGGCTGTATGCGGCGGCCCTGGTGCCGACCATGTTCACTCTGGCGGACCCCGTCGCAGGCCCGAACCCCCTGCTCGTGGTGGCCGCGCTGGGGTGCGGCCTATTCTGGAGCTTCGCCGCCTCCATCCTGGGCCGCCTGCCGCCCGTGATCATCTCGCACATGGTCTTCACCTACTTCGTGGCGGTGCAGTTTCACCCGCCCGGGTTGTAGGCAGTGCGCACGGCGCGTCGGGCTAGCTGGGAGGCCTGCGGCCTCACCTTTCACTCCGAAGCGATGCGCTGCAGCTCTTCGTCGGGCACGTCGAAGTCGGCAAACACGTTCTGGACGTCATCGTGTTCGTCGAAACCGTCCACCAGCTTGAGACACACCTCTGCATCCCGGCCCTTGACCGTCTTCTTGACCTTGGGCACGTAGGCGATCTTGCTGTCCTGGATCGGAAGCTTCGCCTCCTCCAGAGCGGAAGTGACGTTATGGAACTGGTCGATGGGCGTGTACACCACCCAGACGTCTCCTTCGTCCCGATAGTCGTCGGCATCCGCGCCGAGACACGCTTCCATCAGCGCATCCTCGCTCACGCCCTCTTTCTCCACGGTGACGGTCCCCAAGCGGTCGAACGCCCAGGCTGCGCTGCCGGAGCCTGCCATCGAACCGTTGTTGCGCTCGAACACCTTGCGGAGCTCGGCCACGGTCCGGTTGCGGTTGTCGGTCATCACCTCGATGAGAAAGAGGGTGCCGGCCGGACCATTGCCCTCGTAGAGGACCTCCTCATAGCTGGCGCCTTCGATCTCACCGGTGCCGCGCTGGATGGCGCGCTTGATCGTGTCCGACGGCATGGCCTGGCTCCGGGCATCGTTGAATGCCTTCCGCAGGCGTGGGTTGGAGTCGACGTCCCCTCCCCCGATGCGTGCCGCCGTTACGATCTCGCGGATGAGCTTCGTGAAGAGCTTGCCCCGAGCCGCATCGGCCGCGCCCTTCTTCCGCTTGATAGTGGCCCACTTGGAATGACCGCTCATCGAAGCACTCCTCCCCCCGGGTTGGTTCCAGTCGCCGGGGTTGTAGCGCTTCGAGGCGTCGCTCTCCACGGCGGCGACCTCACGGCCCTACCGGCTCCGGGGCAACCGAGTGAGAACACAGGATAACCGGCCAATCAAGGACCGTGCGGGCGCCCCCAACGAGAGCTCGCCCTGGCCTCTCGGCCGATCGGCCGAAGTCCGGTCGGGGAGCGTGCTTCCCAACAAACTGGAGCTGCCGGCACCCTTTCGGTGAAGGACGGGGGGTGGGGGTGGCATAAACGAATGAGGTGCCCGCCACTACCCTTGCGCTCGCGCCGGACCGGACTGCCGCTTCCGCCTGGAGTGTCCGAGACGTCTACCTCCAGCACGGCGGCTTCATCTGGCGTTGCCTGCAGCGCCTCGGCGTCTGGGAGGTGGACCTGGACGACTGCCTCCAGGAGGTGTTGCTGGTCGTGCACCGTCGCCTCGATAGCTACGACCCGAGTCGCGCCAAGCTCACCACCTGGCTCTTCGGCATCTGCCTCAGAATCGCCAAGCGCCACCGTCGCCGGGCAGCGTCGCGCCGGGAGACCTGTGTCGCCAAGCCCGCCGAGCAGACCTCCGACGACACTCCCGAACAGCAGCTCGTCCGCCGGCAGGCCGAGCAGCAGCTCATGCGCCTCCTCGACCGGTTGACCGCGGAGAAGAGGGCCACCTTCGTCCTGTTCGAGCTGGAAGGAATGCAGGCGGACCAGATCTCCGAGCTGATGGGCGTACCGGTGGGCACGGTGCATTCACGCCTCCACGGCGCGCGCAAGCAGTTCGTTCGAGATCTTGCCCGGGAGCAATCCCGCATCCGGAGGCAACATGGCTGACTGGGTCCGCTGGTGCAGCAAAGAGGGAGACGCACCCGAGGGAGTCCGCGAGCTGCTCAGAGCTGCTGCCGGTCCCGCCCCCATGCCCGCCGCGTCCCACGCCCGTGCGCTCTCCTACGCGACCGAGCTCGCCTCGGGCAAGGCGCTTGGGGCGCTCTCGATCGTGGGCGGCAAGGTGCTCGCCAGCGGCTTGGTGGTGGGAACGACCTGCGCCGTGGTGGCGTTGGCGATCGGGGAGCGCGGTCCGACCGCGACGGTGATCGGGCTCCGGGGGAACGACGATGTTCGGGGAGCAGTGACTCAGGTTGAGAAGCGTCAGGTGGTGGCCGACACCCCAAAGAGGGGGAGCGGCGCTCAGCAGCAATCGCCCGCGGTCGCGGACGCGCCGGCACCGCCGCCAGCGCCGGTGGTCGGAGACGCCCCGGAGCCGCCGCCCGTGGGCAGCGCTCGAGCCAAGTCCAACCGGGAAGCTCGCCCCGAGCCACGGGCAGAGACGTCGAAGTCCCAGAACACGGCGCAGACGTTGGCCGAGGAAGCCGCACTGCTCGAACGGGCCCGCCGAGCGCTCGCGGTCGATCCAGCCCTGTCAGTGCGTCTCAGCCAGACGCACTCGGAACGCTTCCCCCACGGACAGCTGCTTTCGGCCAGCGAAGCTGTGGCCATCGAAGCCCTGCGCCGGTTGGGCCGGAAGGACGAGGCACGGTTGCGTGCGCGTCGGTTCGTCAGAGCGCACCCCGACAGCCTGTACTCCGATCGCGTGCGCCAGCTGATCCCGGCGGAGTGAGCCCGGGCTTTCGCGCACTCTCCGTGAAGGTTTGGCCGTCCCCGCGTCAATCACGAGTGATGCCTGTACCACGAACCTGTCTGCTCAGTCTGGCACTCACTCTCGGAGCAGGTGCTGTCTGCTGCCGCATCGAAGTGGCCTACGCCGAGACGAGCCCACGGTACTCGCTATCGTGGTCGCGTTCCGACGCGGCCGAGGGCTGCCCGGACCGAGAAGCGCTGGTCGCGGCCCTGGCTGAAAGACTCGATCGCGAGCCCTTTGTCGACGACTCGCCCAACGCTCTGTCGGTGACATTCGATCGGACAGGTGAAACCTGGCAGTCCACCGTTCAGACTCAGTCAGGAGGCGTGACCGACCCAGGCACGCAACGGCTCAGCTCCACCGCCGAGGAATGCGATGAGCTGTTCTCGGCCACGGTGACCACGGTAGGCGTATGGCTCACCTCGGGGTTTCCCGCCCGGGACGAGCCGGCGGCCGCCGAGCCGCCTCCCGAGCCGACGGACGCAGCAGGAATCGAACCGCAGCCAGAGCCAACCCTGCCGACCTCGGCACCGCGCCCCGAGACTCCGCAGTCTCCTTCCCCCACGCGAACCGAGACTCCTCGGTCAGCCCCACCGCCACCGGCCTACTCGCCCAAGACCTGGCTCGGCGTGGAGCTAGTGCAAGACCTGAGCCTCATCAACACCGCGCAGCGCGTGTGCTCGGATGATCCTTCGAACGGAGACTACGACTGCTACGACTCCAACGGTGACCGGTACACGGGATCCGCGCACCCGGACGTCGGCAATCAGGTCAATGGAGGGCTCGCCCCCTCGACCACGCGCCTGCTGGCCACGGTTCAGTACGTCTTGGATGATCACTATGGCATCCAGCTTCGAACGGGCCTCGTCATCGGAGGTGGCGCCCGAGACTCCGGCCCGTACCACCTCGAGCTCGGCGGTCGCTACTGGTTTGGTCAGGACTTCAACTCCACCCGTGGCTTCATCGGTGCTGGTCTCGGTTATGCCAGCTACGACTCGAGCGTGGAGGTCACGGTCTTGGACTGTTCGGAAGCCTCTGACCCCGACGCCTGCCTCGTGTCCGGCCCCGGCGGAAGTGGTCGCGACGAAGTGCTGACCGCGGTGCGCCGCTATGGTCGGGGGTTTGCCTCGGTATCGGCGGGGGTGCTCCTGATGCTGGGCCGGCACCAGGGGCTGTTGCTGCAAACCGCCTTGATCGGCACGCTCACGGGCGGCGGCATCGTCATCGAGCCCAGCATCGGCTACTCGCGCGGGTTCTGACACCGAGCCGCGTGTCGCGGGGCGGGCGCGCCGCGTTGCACCCGCCCGCAAATGAGCTATCACTCGAGTTGCAGCGTGGGCCCAGGGTGGGCCCGACGTGGAGCGCGAGGGAACCAGCGGATGGGGTGCAGGGCCAAGGCAGCGCGAAGCCCCGCAGCCGTCGCGCTGTACGTGTGGGCCGGAGCGATGGCCTGCGGCGAGACGACCCGCGATTTTGCCAACGTAGTCGGCGACGCCAGCGACGTCGGCGGGGGCTCGGCCGGCGGCGGAGGCGAGGCAGGCACGGGCGGCGGAGCCGGGTCCGCCGGCACCGACGAACAGGCCGGTGCTGCCGGAACGGATGGCGAGCCCGAGATCACCTGTGGCGACGTCGTCTGCTCGCCGTTTGCCGTTTGCGACGAATCGACCGCTCCGCCCGCGTGCGTGTGCGAACCAGGATTCGTGGGTGACGGAGTCGAGTGCACCAGTCTGGGGGCTTACATCCCGAGCGATTGCCCGCTGCACTGGTCGGTCGATCGCCCGCCGCACGACCTGGTGGTGACTCCCGAGGGCTACAGCTACCTCTCCATGGGTGCGTGGATCACGGTCACCGGCGCGCACCCCCACGAGTACTGGCTCCAGCCCGACACGGTGGAGCTGTATCTACCCCTGGTCGTGGGCAGCCTGGACGACAGCGGGCAGCCCGAGGGGGAAAGCGAAGTCTTCACGGACGCCGATACGGTTCGGGCCCTGATCGGCAGCGAGCCCGCCGAGCTCCGGGAGCAGTTTCTTCGAGAAGCCCTGGTGCTGGAGCTGAACCTGGCCGACGCACGGAATCACGGCGAACGTCTGACGGCAGGCATCGTCTACGGCAGTCGCGCGTCGGTACGAAGCGTGGCCCGCTACGCGGACGCCGCGATCCGCGGCCCGTGGGAGCTGGTGGACCCGGATCTCGCCGGCGCGATGGTCATCTACATGCACGCCATCGATCAGGGGGAGGTGACCTACAGCCAACCCTACCCGCCCGACCCCGACGACCATAGTGGCGACGAAGATGGCGACGGCGTGCTCAACAGCCGGGACAACTGTGCCTACACGCCCAATCCCGAGCAGGAGGACGATGACGGGGACGGGTACGGTAACGCGTGTGGCTTGATCCCCCATGCCGAGTGCGTGCTGGACCGCGGACTCGGCGAATTCACCGCATTCTTCGGCTACGAGAACGGCATGCCGAACCGCACGCTGCCCGTGGCGAGCCGGAACAACTTCGGCGAGGGCTTCGACCTCGAAGACCGCGGTCAGCCCAACGTGTTTTGCGGCGGCCGGCAGCCGCGAGCCTTCACCGTCGACTTCACCGAGGGGGAGACCCTCCAGTGGTTGCTCGACGGACACACGGTGACGGCCTCGGCCGAGCTTCCGCGCTGCCTCGGGATGGAGCTCACCCAGGTGGAGTTCGCGCCGGACGTGGCGCTGTTCGCCAGCGAGCGGCTCGTGCTGGAGCACGACGTCGTGGTCTCGTCGGCCGCGGGCGACACCTACCGCGCCGTGGCTTCCGGCGGGTTGCTCGAATTGGGTCCGGCTGTCCACGTGGGCTCGGCCTACGCCGTCGGGGACGCGCTGATCGACCCGACCGCCCAAATCGACGGTGCATTGATCGTCGGCGGAACAGTGGGTGCTTCCGGGGCAACGGTGGGCGGGCCCGTCGCGGAGAATGCGTACGTTCCGGAGCACTCGCTCGGATGGCGCGTGGCGTTTCCCGAGGCTGGCGAAGATGTGTCAGCGTCCGCCGGCGAGTTGGCGCTGGGCCCAGGAACCTACGGCACCGTCGATGCGACGGGTACCGCCGTTCTCTCGCTGCGCACTGGCGTGTACTGGATGCGCTCGCTGTCCATCAGACTCGGCGGCTCCCTCGAACTCGATGCGACAGCAGGACCGGTGGTGCTCTACGTCGCGGAGGAGTTTGTGCGGGTGGGCCCTGTTTCTGCGACGGCACAGGAGTGGCCGCCGCTGTTCGTGGGTTTCTTTGGAGAATCGCTCACCCACACAGCATCCGAGCTCGACTGGATGCTGGTCGCGCCTGACGCGAGCGTTCTCTTGCGGCTCCCCTACAGCGCCCTGGCAGGCCGCAGCCGATACTTCGCTCGTGAGCTACAGGTCGGGGTGACGCGACCGCGCAGGCGGTGAGGGCACCCTGGCTACGGAGCAGCAGCGGGAGTAGCTTGTTGCCAGGTGGAAGGAAGAACCGATGAGACGAACGCTCGGTAGGCTGGGATGGGTCACCCTGGCAGGCGCCTGCGCCCTGTCTGCCTGCGGCGGCGGCACGGATTCCGACTCCTCCGAACCAGAGCCTGTCGGCAGGGGGACCGATGCGTGCCACGAGTGGCAGGATGCATTCTGTGACTACGCGGCAGATCAGTGCGACGGCAGCAGCCGCGCGACCTGCGATGACCAAGCGCGTGCGATCACCTGCAGCTCGGATACAGAGGCCGAGGCGTGCGCCGAGACCCTGCGCGCGGCGACCTGCGATTCCCCGCCCACGGAATGTGATCTGCGCACTCTCGCAGATCCCGCTCCCGCCATCACCGCCTGCGAAGAACTGGCCCAGGCGGCGTGTGAGGTGGAGGCGCGGTGCGGCGGTCGCACCCTCGAAGAATGCGTGCCCGCAGCGATGGCCGAGTGGTCCTGTCCCGACGTAGTTGGAGTGACCCTGGACTTCGAGGAATGCATGTCGCTACTCGACGACTACCCCTGCACCGAGCCACCTCCGGACCTCTGCAATCGGGTGCTGCTCACGTAGTCAGCTCGGCACGCGCACAAACTCACTCCTCGACCAACAGCACCGTATCGCAAATGGCAGGCAACGAGTCCGTGCAGTCACGTATCTCGATCCGATAGATGCACGCCTCGTAGTCGAGCGCCACTCCGTAGGCCGCGGTGCAGCGCAGCTGGTCGATGAGCGTGGCCGTACACACGCTGGCCACCGCCATGCCACACCGTTCTTCGGCGGCGCAGACCACCCGCGCATACTCCTCGCACGCCTCCTCGGCCGGGTCGCGGTCGGCGACGGCCAGCACGCCGCACTCGGTGGCCGGGTCGTCGCACGAAGCCTCACGCAGTACGGCAGCGCAGGCTTGAGCCTCGGCATCCGAGGTGCACGCCACCGCCTGCGCCTGCCGGTCACAGGTGCCACGGCCCATCCCGTCACACTGATCCGCAGCCCAGTCGCAGAGCGCGTCTTGCCACTCGCGACAGGCCGCGCTGCCGCGCCCGGGTGGCTCGCTCTCTGCTTCGTCCTCCGCCGGAGGGGAGCACCCCAGCGCAACGAGAGCGAACGCACCCAGCACCCATTTGCGTGCACTGTTCAGCATGACTTCGCCCTCAGCCAGACGGCACGTACCACGCGGCCAATCTCGCGGCCAGCCGCCAGCCCGCAATCCACGGCGAGCGCCCCGTCGGGAGCACGCCCGCCCCGGTGCCCGCGCTACGGTGCGCCCGGCTTCAGCAGCACGATGCGGTGGGTCCCCCCATTGCCACCGGTGTCACTGGTCCACGAGGCGAAGCAATTGATGCCGCCGGACTGGCAGTTCTTGCTCGCGGCCGCCCCCAGGGGGCCCGTCGTCCCCGAATGGTACACCAGGTCCAGCGTCAGGTCGGGTTGCCAGTTGCTCCCCTGGTCCCAGGCAATCTGCGAGTAGATCCAGGAATCATCGACGTCGTTCTCCGCTGCCGTGAACTCGTCATACGGCTCGAGCCCACCGGCGTACAGGCCGAACTTGTTGGGCGGCAGTGTCTGTTGCACGCCCTCGCAAGCCATGACGATGGTCTGGGATTCATAGGTCTGGTCGCTGGTCCACTGGATCTGAACGTTCTTGTTTCCGGTGGTGTTGGGGAGCGCGCTCTCCAACAGGTAGAACAACGCGAGCTTGACGTTGGAGTTGTACGCTTCGGTGGAAATGTAGGTGAGCTGTTGACTGCCGTAGATGCAGCCCGTGGGCTGGATGGAGCTGCCACTTCGGAAGCTCACGCCGACGATGACGATCCGGCTGCTGTTGTCCACATAGCGAAGGTTGTGCTGAAAGTTGACCGCCGTGTGGTTGCCGCTCTGCCCGTACGTGGCCACTTCGCCGGCGCCATCGCAGTCCACGGTGAGCCCGGAGGAGCAGAGCCCGCCGATGCAGTAGGCTCCGGGCGCGTGCACGCCACAGACGAGGCCACAGAGACCACAGTTGTTGGGGTCGCTGGACAGATCCACCTCGCAGCCATCGGAACTCTGCCCATTGCAGTTACCCCAACCGGAATCGCAGGTGAGCTCGCACGCGCTCAAGGAACAGCCCGTGGCGGTGGAGTGGGGCCGCCCGTTGCACGAGTAGTCACACGCACCGCAGTTGTCCACGTCGTTGCTCAGATTCGTCTCGCACCCGTTGGAGCTCGCGTCCTGCAGGTCGCTATCGCAGTCCGCATAGCCGGAGTTGCAGGAGTACACGCAGCCGCCGCTGCAGGTCACCGACGCCCCGGCACGAGTCGTATCGCACGTGTTGGTGCAGCTGCCACAGCTGTAGATCGACGCGAGGTTGGTCTCGCAGCCATTGCGCGCCAAGTTCTCGTCGGCGCTGCAGTCGGCCCACCCGGATGAGCACGAGTCGACCGAGCACTGCCCACTCACGGTCGCGCCGCAGAGGGAAGTGCCGTGGTCGTTGGTGCAGGGATAGTTGCAGGCCCCGCAGTGGATCGTGCTACCGGTCGCGGTATTGGTTTCGCACCCGTCGCTGGGGCTGACGTTGCAGTCCCCCCAACCGGCAACGCACGCTCCCATTTGGCAGGTGGACGAGGAACAGTAGCCCGTCGCCTGGGCGAAGTCGTCGGTGCAGTCGTTGTCGCACGCTCCGCAGTTGTAGGCGTCGGTGGCAACGTTGGTCTCGCACCCATCGCGCGCTGCGTCCTCGTCCGCACTGCAGTCCGCCCAACCCGAACCACAGCTCATGCTGCATTGCGAGCCCGTGCACGAGGGCGTGCCGTGGACCGTGCTGCAGGCGTCGCCACAACCCCCGCAGTTCGCCGCGTCGCCGCTGACGTTCGTCTCACAGCCGTCACGCACGGTGTTTTCGCTCGCGCTGCAGTCATCCCAACCGGTACTGCAGCTCATCGAGCACACTCCGGCGTCGCAGGTGGGGGTGCCGTTCGTGCCGCTACAGGCAGCACCGCACCCGCCGCAATGGCTCTCGTCGGAGCTCAGATCGACTTCGCAGCCGTCGGACAGGTCGGCGTTGCAGTCGGCAAACCCACTCTGGCACGCGAACTGGCACACGCTCAGGGAGCAACCCGTTGCCGTCATGTTCGCTGGTCCGAGCAGTGCGCAGTCGTTCCCACAGTCGCCGCAGTTGGTGATGCTCGTACTGGAATCGGTCTCGCAGCCATTGCTGCCGGGCAGGTTCAGATCGTCGTTGCAGTCGCTCCAGCCCATGTCACAACTGTGCTCGCACACGCCCAGGTTGCACTCTGGCGACGAGTTCGCTGGGGCGTCGTCACAGACGACGTCACAGCCGCCGCAATTCGATTCATCTGCGCCCGTGTTGGTCTCGCACCCATCCCGGCTGACGTTCTCGTCCGAGCTGCAGTCCGACCACCCGGCGAGGCAACTGATGCTGCAGGCGCCACCGGTGCAGCTGGCCGTGCCGTGATTGCCGCTGCAGGGGTAGTTGCAGGCCCCACAGTTCGCTTCATCGGCGGCCAACTCGGCCTCACATCCGTCCGTGGCTGTCGTGTTGCAGTTGCCCCAGCCCACGGCGCAGGCGCCCATTTCGCATGCGGCGGCATTGCAGTAGCCCACGGCGTGGGCGAAGTCGTTCGTGCAATCGTTGCCGCAGATCCCGCAATTGTATGCGTCCGTGCCGACGTTGGTCTCGCACCCGTCGCGCACCACGTTTTCGTCCGAGGAACAGTCGGCCCACCCAACGCTGCAGAGCATGCTGCACTGGGAGCCGATACACGACGGCGTACCGTGCAGTGTGCTGCAGGCTGCCCCACAGGCGCCACAGCTGCCCGGATCGCCACTCACGTTGGTTTCGCAGCCGTCCCGCACCGCGTTTTCGCTCGCGCTGCAGTCGTCCCAGCCGATGTTGCAGTCCATGCTGCACACACCGGCGGCACAAGTCGGTGTCCCATTGGTGTTACTGCAGGCCGCCCCGCAAGCGCCGCAGTGTGACGCATTGGTGGCGAGGTGCACTTCGCATCCGTCCGTCGGGTTGGCGTTGCAGTCAGCGTAGCCGCTCTCGCACACGTATTGGCAGACGCTGAGCGAGCAACCGGTGGCCGTCATGTGGTCTGGCGCCGTCGTCTCACAGTCGTTTCCGCAACCGCCGCAATTGGTGATGCTCGTGCTCGAGTCGGTCTCGCAGCCGTCGCTGCCGGCAAGGTTCAGGTTGTCGTTGCAGTCGCTCCAGCCCGGGTCGCAAATGTGCTCGCACGCGCCCTGATTGCAGGCCGGCGAGGAGTGCTCGGGGGCGTCATCGCACACGACCCCACAGCCGCCGCAGTTGGCTTCGTCGGCACCGGTGTTGGTCTCGCAACCGTCGCGGCTGGCGTTCTCGTCCGCACTGCAGTCCGTCCAGCCGGTGCTGCAAGTGATGCTGCAGGCTCCGCCCGAGCAAGTGGGCGTTCCATGGTTGCTGCTGCAGGGGTAGTTGCAGGCTGCGCAGTGGCCCGGATCGCTGGCGAGCTCGGTCTCGCACCCATCGGGTGCGACGCCGTTGCAGTCGCCCCAACCGGAGCTACACGCACCCATCGCGCAGACACCATTGTCACAAAATCCACCCGCGTGCTCGAAGTCGTCGGTGCAGTTGTTGCCGCACGTCCCGCAGTTGACGTTGTCGCTGTTGACGTTCGTCTCGCACCCGTCTCGGGCCGCGTTCTCGTCCGCACTACAGTCTGCCCAGCCAGTGGTGCAGCTCATCGTGCACTGCCCTGCCACACAGGTTGGAGTGCCGTGAGAGGAACTGCACGGCACTCCGCAAGCACCGCAGCTGGCCGGGCTACTGCTCACGTCCGTCTCGCAGCCGTCGCGGGCGAGGTCCTCGTTGGCACTGCAGTCGCTCCAGCCTGGATCGCACTGGCTCATACTGCATGCGGCCGCTGAGCAATCGGGCGTTCCGTGTGCCGAGTTGCAGGCCAAGCCACACCTTCCGCAGTTGCTGGTGTCCTCTGAAACGTCCGATTCACAGCCGTCCGCCATGCCGTTCGCGCAGTCGTCCCAACCGACCGTACACGCATACTGACAACTGCCGAGCGTGCAACCCGTGCTCACCGTGTGGGCCGGGGCGTTGACCGTACAGTCGTTTCCGCAACCACCGCAATGCGTGACGCTCGTGTTCGAATCCGTCTCGCAGCCATCCGAGCTGGCCAGGCTCAGATCGTCGTTGCAGTCGCTCCAGCCGGAGTCGCAGGTGTGTTCACAGACCCCGCCATTGCAGTCCGGCGCGGAGTGGCTGGGAGCATCGTCACAGGCGTTGCCGCAATCGCCGCAGTTGGCCACGTCGTCGCCAGTATTGGTCTCGCAGCCGTCGCGTTCGGTATTCTCGTCCGGGCTACAGTCGGACCAACCCGGATTGCAGACCATACCGCAAAGGCCTCCCGTGCAAGTGGGTGTTCCATGAGAGACGCTGCACGCGGCTCCGCATCCACCGCAGTGGGCCGGAGAGGTGTTCACATCTGCTTCGCAGCCGTCGCTGTCGAGCCCATTGCAGTTCCCCCAGCCGGCGGCGCAACTCGCCATCACGCAACTCGTGGCGCCGCAGTACCCGTCGGCATGGGCAAACAGCGTGGTACAGTCGTTGCCACAGCCTTTGCAGTTGCTCGGGTCGAACTGCACGTTGGTCTCACACCCGTCACGCGCGGCGTTCTCGTCCGCGCTGCAGTCATCCCAGCCGGCGGTGCAGCTGCTCATGCTGCAGGTCGCAGCGGTACAGTCCGGCGTGCCATGGCTGGTGCTGCAAGGCGCGGCACAGTGGCCACAGTTGGCCACGTCGTCGCGCACGTCGCTTTCGCAGCCGTCGCGAGCCGCGTTCTCGTCCGCACTGCAGTCGTCCCAGCCTGGGTTGCAGGTCATCGCGCAAGCTCCGCCTGAGCAGGCCGGAGTGCCATTCACGGTGCTGCACGGAGCGCCACACACGCCACAGGCGGCAATGTTCGCGCTGAGATCAGTCTCGCAGCCGAGAGCAATGGTACAGTCACCGAACCCGACGCTGCACGCATACACGCACCCGCCCATGATGCAGTCGACCACCTGCATGTTGGGTGGCGCGTTGACTGCGCAGGAGAAGCCGCACCCCCCGCAGTGGTCCACGTCGGTGTACAGGTTCTGTTCGCAGCCGTCACTGGCGTCTCCGTTGCAATTGCCGCTACCCGGGTTGCAGGTGGCAATGCCGCAGCTTCCCGCCACACACTCGAATGCCGCCACCTGCTGCGCTTCGGGAAGCATCGTCGCACAGGCAGCGCCACAGGCGCCGCAGTCGGTCACTGCTGACGCCGTGTTGAGCTCGCACCCATCGGCCCCGTTGGCGTTGCAGTTGCCCCAACCCGAGTCGCAGCGTAGCTCGCATGCACCCGCCGCGCAGGTGGGCACGGCGTGGTACGTGCTGCAGGCCGCGCCGCAATCGCCGCAGTTGGCCACGCTGGTGGCAATGTCCGTCTCGCAGCCATTGCTCCAGAACCCATCGCAATCGGCAAACCCGCTGCTGCACTCGGCCACGGTGCAGCTGCCGTTCTGGCAGGCGGGAGTCCCGTTCGTGACCGTGCAGGCGTTGCCGCAGGCACCGCAATTGTCCGGATCGCCGCCCAACTCCGCCTCGCAGCCGTTGTCCGGGTCGGCGTCGCAGTCGTCGTACCCTCCCGTGCACGTCGGCAAGCAAGCCCCGGCGACACAACTGATACTGCCGTGGTCGTTCAAACACGCTGCGCGGCACGCACCGCAGTGATCGATGTCGTCGCTGAGCGAAGTCTCGCAGCCGTTCACCCGGTTCGCGTCGCAATCCCCCCACCCCGACTCGCACGTGATGGCGCATTGGCTGGCGGTGCAAGTGGGAGTTCCGTGCGTGGATCCGCAGGTTCGATCGCAGCCACCGCAATGGCTCACGCTGGAGCTGGTATCCGTCTCACATCCCGGCTCAGCGGGGTCGCAATCCTCGAAGTCCCCCGTGCACTGCAGGATGGCGCACTCACCGCCGATGCACTGCACGGAAGCGTTCGGAAGCTCGCACAGGACGTTGCAGCCTCCGCAGTTCATGCGATCCGTATCGGTCGACGTCTCGCACCCGTCCGAATCGTCACTGTTGCAGTCGGCCCACCCCGGGTCGGAGCAGGGCATGCCACACACACCGTGGTTGCAGACGTCGCTCGCATCACACGCTCGGCTGCATTCGCCGCAGTTGGATGGATCATCCAACACTTCCGCTTCGCAGCCGTCGGAGCGATCTTGGTTGCAGTCGCCGAACCCAGCCTCGCACTCGTCCAGCCAACACTCGCCGTTGACGCAGGCGGAAACCGCGTTGCGGGCCTCACAGGATTCACCGCACGCGCCGCAATGCTCGACGCTGGACCAGAGGTTCTGGCAGCGGCCGGAGCAGCAGGTCCACTCGGCCGGACAGCTGCGCTCAGGGCCGCAGCCGGGAACGCATTGGCCACTGTCGAGCTCGCATTCCGTCCCCAGCGGGCACTCGACGTCGGTCTGGCACCCCGTGCACTGCGCCGTGCTGGTGTCACAGGTCAGCCCGTCGCAGTCCTCGTCCTCGTCGCATCCGAGCTGGCACAGGTATTCCGAGCTGCAGAACGACCCGGGCCCGCAGGTGTCCTCACCGGGCCGACACTCGACGCAGCGCGGGGGATCGACGTCGGTGGCGCAGACGCGCGTGGAGGGGAACCGCGCACAGTCGGCATCGGTCGCGCACTCCAACGAGTACTGGGCCACCGCGCCGCTCTCGGCGCTCGGAGTCGAGTCGCGAGACGCCTCGACGCCTGCATCCTCACCCTCCGGCTCTTCGGGAAAGTCCAGGCCGGGCGAGCCACAGGAGCCTGCCATCACGACCAGCACGCCCAGTGGGGCGGCCAGGAGCGATAGACCCCTGGAGCAGTATCCACTCCGCATGGTCTATAATTCTACCACCCGGGGCGGGTGCCGCCATCGGAGACCCCTATCGTGCGTGGCAGTTCGATACCTGCGGAGCGGTCGCAAGCCGCAGAGGGTGAGCTACCGGACCTGTCCGGCAACACTGTCTAGTGGATCTCGACCCGGAGGGGGCGCGTCCGTCCGTTCCGACTGACCTCGAAGTGCCAGGCTTCTGCCTTCTGCAAGAGAGCGTAGGCAGCCATGGCGTCCTCCAGACCCCTCAATTCGCGACCATTCACGCCCACCAGACGATCGCCGCTCCGCAGGCCCAGCGCGTGGGGAACGGAGCCAGCCGAGACCCGCCGCAGGCCGATGCCAGGGCGCGGGCTCGGATCCACGCGCACTGAGCCGAGCAATCGCGCCGGATTGGCCAGTACGTCATCGACTGCCGAACGCTCGACGTGGACCTCGGTATCACTGATTCGCCGGATACGCGCGAGCACAGTGCGGATCTCCGCGACGTGCTCATCCACGCCGTGTCCCGCCGACCGCCTTTCGGCCCGGATTGGCGGACGGGAAGAGGCCGTCGGCGCCGAGGGCGCTCCAAACAGCTCGACACGGCAGAGTCCGGGCCCGGAGGTGAGCCAGACCGTCGGGCGACCGGTGTGGGGGTGGGACCCCACGTAGACCACTCGCTCCCGTCCCACCCAGCTCCGGAAACGCCGTGCCCGGCCCCGCCTTTCGCCCGGAGCGCGGACGGTGGCGCGAGACCAGTCCGTGTCCGCGGATTCACTGACGGCCACGACCGTCACGTCGTCGCAACGGGGCGCAGCCAGCGGATTGGTCGGCAGGGGGGCGGGGACTACAGCTGGGTCGAAACTGGCTCGAGCGGGCGCGGGCGATTCGAGTCGCAGGGTTGCTGCTCGCGACCACTCTGCCATCGAAACCAGCTCGGACTCGTTTCGGGGCGAGGCCAGTGCGGTCAGAGCAGCGAGCAGAGCGCTGCCAGCGGGAAGGAGTAGAAGAGCAATGCGCATGCAACAGCACTAGCGAAGGGCGTGCCAAGCCACCGGACTGCGCCCGAGGGCCGCTCCCGCGTCGCAGCGGCTGTGACGCGCATTGCAGGTCACGCGCTACTGCGGCTCGCATTGCCAAATCGTCCGGTGCGCATCCGGGCTCCGACACGTTGACAGCGCCGCTGCGACGACGAACGAAGGCGTGCTCGTTCCGACCCGCTATCGTTCGTGCAGGTGCTCGAAGAAGAACACGTAGGCCGCCATGGTCAGACGATCGCCAGCGCCGCAATCGTCGAAGCGACCGGTGGCGCTGCCGCTGCGGTTGCGGACCGTGCAACCGTCCAACCTGCCAAGGCTGGAGCCCGTGCGACCGCGCAGAGTGCCATTGTCCTCGACCCGGCCGATGGCAGTGCCCGACGATCCCCGGATGACACCGTCGGCATCCACGCGTCCAATGGACGACCCGGAGCGGTCGCGGACGGCGCCAGGCGCTTCGATCCGACCGCTGGAGGTGCCGGAGCGGTCCCGAACCACACCGTCAGCGTCGATACGGCCGATCGCAGTCCCGGACCCATCGCGAACAGTCAGGCTCGCGCCAGCCCAGGCGAGCGAGCAGAACAGCAATGCCGTGAGCAGCCCGAGAAGCTTCCGTTTCAGAGACATCACGGCGGGTGCGCCGGACGCTCGGGGACACGATTCGCTAACTCGCGGCGTCATCCGAGGAGCTTAGCACGGCGCCACCGGAGCGGCTCTCACCGGCAGGAGCTGCAGGACCGTCAGATTCGCCGCCGATTGCCGACAGCAGCGACCATGTCGCTGATTCGCAACAGCGGCACCGCTTCCGGAGCCACGGAGTTGATGTCGGCGTCCACCATGACGAGGACCGCGTCGCCGGGCCTGCCCGCCACGCACCCCACGTCGTACTCCGCACCGCCATCCCACACCCGGAGCGTTCTCACTGCCGCACCGTTGGCCTCCCTGGCGGCCGGCGTCGCCCAGCGCCCGAGCTCGCGTAGGCTCGACTTGTGGCGCGTGTGCCCGACCACCTGCACGAGACCCAAGGGCAACGTGGACGGGTCGAACCTGCGCGGCCGGTCCGCGCGAAACTCCCAGGCGACGTCCACCAGCCTGCTGCCGCCGGTGCGGTTTGGATCTGCCGGGCGATGGGCGAGCATTCCGCCGGCCTCGTCCGGCGGCTGACCCGCGACGTGCAGCGGCTCCAGGCTCAAAGGCGCGACGCGGTTGGCTTCCCAATCGGCCCGCACGACCGCCACGGCATCCATGAGGCACCCGGTGAGGGCCTGGTCGACGTCTGAGGGAGCAATCGCTTCGGGCAAACCCAGCATCCGGAGCTCTCGCATGGTGACGCCAGCGTGAGTCAGAAGCGCCGCACGTCCGAGCACCGTGGCGACCGTGGCCAAGCGGAACCGCCCAGCGAGGAGTAGCCGCTGAACCAAGCGCTGCTGCTCGGCACTGAAGGTACAGAAGTCCCGCCGTGCCAGATCCGAGGTCGGGATCCCTGGGCACTCGCGCAAGAAGTCAGCCTCCGCCCGCTCTCTGCGCGCCACCGCCGCGGCGATCCGCCGCGCCCGAGCAAACGCGGCGTCGTTTACGCCCGCGAGCTCCTGCACGCGAGCTGCGTCGTGATTGCCGAACAGAATGACGACCTGCTCACGAGGATGCGCTGCCAGCCAACTGAGGATCGCGATCCCCTCCCGTGAGGCCCGGGCCAGCACCTCCTCACTCAGATCCGGGCCCAGGGCGTAGTCGAAGTGGTCCCCCATCGACACCAACCCCACCTCCGCACGCAGCCAACCATCTTCACCGACCAACCCATGATGAGCCAGCACCGCCACCACCTGCTCGAAGCTCGTCTGCGGGTCGCCCAGGGCGTACCACCGCTCGGGCCCCGCGCCCCTCGTCGCTCGTCGCTCCTCCCCTGACTCCAGCCAGGCTTCGGCCACCTTCCGTGCGCTGCTCAGCATGTCGAACATCGACCTGGCTCCTGTCCCTCTTGAAGGGGGTGATGTCCAGGGCAGAGTAGTCGTAATGGCCCACCAGCTTGCGCGGGAGCGTGGCGTGCTGCGCCTTCACCGGAAGGCGCCGATGGCGCCGGCACCAATCGGCGATGGACCTTGCGGCCCGTCGCTGGCGCGCCTTGCGAGTTGTCAGGCCCAACGCCCAGAAACCTTTCCGACTCTTCCGCCAGTGGACGGTGAAGCCGAGAAGGTCGAAAGTGGTCGACCCATCCGCAGGGGGATCCTTGCAGATTCCTGGTCGGATGGGCTTTCGGCAACGACAGCGCGCGGCGCGCCAAACCTGTGCCAGGGCCTGGTCGGCTGCACCCCCCGAGGGTGTCTCAAAGTGTTGCGTCCTGCGTCCGTCTGATTCACTCACAGATCGACCGGGCGACGCCCAGCCAGGCAAACCGGTGGCACTTCTGCCTCGGCATCGCCGGTTGCCCGAGAGGTCAATCGTGGCATAATCTTTGCGATCGTACGCTTGCGCGCGACGCAACGGGGCAGCGGTGTGGCACGCCGAACGCAACCTGGCGGGGACGAACCTGGCAGGCTGGGTCGGCACCGGCGACCGCGGAACTGGCCGGGCTGGGAGAGGAAATCATGGCGGACAACCAACATGCGAAGCTCTTGAGAGCGTTTCTGGACGAGGTGTGCGACCGCGCGGAGCGCCCGCATCCGGTGCGTTGGTCGGACTGGGTGCGACGCTCGGTGCGCATCACCGCCGCTCTGGGGCTCTCGGCGAGCGTGGTTGCTTGCTCCGGTGACAATTCGACGGCGGACGATACGGGGGGTGGCGGCGAGGCTGGCGGCCTGGGCGCGCCGAGCGGAGGCGAAACCGGGAGCACAGGTGGCTCGCAGTCCGATGAGACAGGCGGCGCATCGTCCGGCGGAACCGGCGTCGGTGGCGGCAGCACCGGAAGTGGCGGTCAGTCCACCGGTGGCGCTACGGGCTATGGAGGATCGCCCGACGGCGGCACGGGTGGCTCCGGCACTGGTGGTTCTGGCACCGGTGGCTGGGGCTTGGGCGGCTCGGGTACTGGCGGCTTGGGGCTCGGCGGCAGCGGAACTGGTGGTTGGGGACTCGGCGGCTCGGGTACCGGCGGCTGGGGGTTCGGCGGCTCCGGCACTGGTGGCTGGGGCCTGGGCGGTGATGTCGGCGTGGGCGGGTCGGGCCCCGGCGGTGAGGCTGGCGAGGGCGGCGGACCCGGAGGCAGTGCGGGCGCGCCGAGTGGAGGGAGTGGCGGAGTCGCAGGCAGCGAAACCGGCGGCGGCGCGGGCATGGGCGGCGGTGTCGTCTACGGCATCCCGATGGAAGACTGCGACAACGGCCTCGACGACGACTTCGACGAGCAAACGGATTGCGCGGACGATGACTGCTACGGCTTCGCGCCGTGCACGCCCATGCCCGAGTACGGGGCCCCCATGGACTACTTCGAGCGCTACTGCGACGACGAAGTGGACAACGATTCGGACGGCCTGACGGATTGCGAGGATCCGGACTGCATCGAGAACGGCTACTGCGGCGACCATCCCATGAGCGGCCCACCCGCACAGGAGCAGAACTGCACCGACGGAGTGGACAACGACGAGGATGGGTCCACCGACTGCCTCGACGAGGACTGCGTGCAGCACCCCAACTGCATGGTCGCTCTCTACGGCATTCCGTTTTGAGCCCTGCTGTCAGTCACGACCTTCCGGACTTTCGGTTCGTTGGTTCGACATCCTGGCATTCTCCGCCGTTTCCGCTTTGACTTCGGCGTTCACGCTGCGCTCACGAGGTTCGCGTCCGACGTCGCCGACGCTGTGCATGCCGCACACGACAGCGTCCGGTTGGCAGCGAGCCGTTTCTCTCGGGCTATCTTCCTGGCGACCGCGAGTTCGCCAGGCGTGTCCTCGGCCCACCCGAAGTATACCTCCAAGATGGCGCCCAACTCAGAGATTCCAGCCGTAGCCAATATGGGCTTGCGTGAACAGGACTGAGAATGGCGGCGGGAACCACTCGGAGGATCAATCTGTCGCTCCGCCAAGACTCGCCTCACCCACGCACCGTGGAGCCGCCCGAGACCGGGAAGGTGATCGAGTTTCCCGTCGTCGGCGGTCTGCATCACCGGTACACACGGCGAGCTACCATAGCGACTTGCTGCCGGCATCTTCCGCAGCCAGGACCGGCGCCCATGTGTGCCTGGCTAGCCCGAGCGGTGTGTCCGAGTGGCCATAGTCGTCAATCGGTCGCGCATTGCGCGTGCCCCCATACCCTCGCGGTCGCCGCACGCGGCACCGCTTCGGCTGGGACGACGTTTCGGGGATGGACACACTGGAACTCAATGAGTACGCGCGGTTGCGGGGTGCTTGCGCCAAAAAAGCACACTGTCGCTAAAGCTTTGCCGCAAAACGCCCCTCTCCACGGAATCCACGTCCACGCAGGAGATACCCATGGAATTCAGCCGTCGACATCGATTCCCGTTCGTTGCAGTCGCGCTCGCGACCTTGCTTCTTTCGGCCACCGCCCTCGGGGAGATCATCGAACAGACGCACTCGTCCGGTGGATCATCGCTGTACTTCTCCCCGGACCAGGGACAGAGCTTCGTGGCGCCCGCTGCGGATTTGGCGACCATCGAGCCGTACGTCTTCGACGCGAACTCGCATCTGAACCCCACCTTCGAAATCACGGTGACGTTGTATGAGGGAGCTGGGTACGGCGGCACGCCCCTGGCCTCGGCAACGACGACTCTGGCCGACGGCTTCGAGGGGTATGCCCCGATCGACTTCTCGGGCACGATGCTCACGGCGGGATCGACCTACAGCTACAAGATCACCTCCACCGGTGGACGCGGCATGGCCTCATCCCATCAGTGGAACTTCGACGGCTACGACTACGCCGACGGCGACATGCTGAACTCCAGCGGGGCGCCGCAGACTATCTTCGATCTGCAATTCCGAATCGTGTTCGCTGAGGCCGAGCCCCCGTGCACGCTGACCGACAACGGTGACGGTACGGCCACCATCGCGTGTGGCGAGGAATCCTTCACGGTTCAGAACGGAGCGGACGGCGCAGACGGCGCAGACGGCACCAGCTGCACCGTAGCTGACAACGGCGA
>CAZSVU010000031.1:0-41128 GCA_964610275.1 uncultured Polyangiaceae bacterium
GCGTCGTCATCAAGCTCAGCGGCGAAGCGCTCTGCGGCAGGGACGGTGGCTTCGGCATCGACACCACCACACTCCGTGACACCGCGACGCAGATTCGCGACGTCCACAGGACCGGGGTTCAGATTGGTATCGTGGTCGGCGGTGGCAACATCTTCCGTGGCCTGCGCGGCGCGAGCGAGGGCATGGACCGTGCCCAAAGCGACTACATGGGCATGCTCGCGACGGTCATCAATTCGTTGGCGCTCCAGGACGCTCTCGAGCGCACTGGAATGGACACCCGCGTGATGACCGCAATCGAGATCAAACACGTCGCTGAGCCCTACATTCGGCGGCGAGCCATTCGGCATCTCGACCGCGGCAACGTGGTGGTCTTCGCCGCCGGCACTGGCAACCCGTACTTCTCCACGGACACGGCGGCCGCGCTCCGAGCCATGGAAATCCGCGCCACCGCCCTGTTCAAAGCCACCAAGGTCGACGGGGTATACGACCGGGACCCGGCCCGTCACTCCGAAGCGACTCTGCTGGAGCAGGTGACCTACGACCGCTTCCTGACCGACCATCTGGGCGTGATGGACGCGACCGCGGTCAGTCTCTGCCGAGACAACGGCATGCCGATTCGCGTCTTCAAGATGGCTCCGGACAACATCCGCAGGGTCTGTCTGGGCGAGAATGTGGGCACCACGGTGACCCAGTAGTCGACCCGTTGGACGTTGCGGTGAGTGCAGGAGGAGACGCACCGCAGCCGTTTCTGTGCGCACTCCTAAGTCTGTGGCGGCCGGCCGGACGCCTTGCCGGCTGACCACACGGGACCTCTGCGCTATATCCCCCGGCGAACCCATGCCCCCCTTCCTGGAAGCGACGCTCGGACGGATCCAAACACTGCCGGATTTCGGGTCATTCACCCTCTACGGCGTACTGGTGGCGGCCGCCTACACGTTCGCAGTGTCGCTGGTCGCCGGAAGGGGTCGTCCCCGCCTTCTCCAGGCGGCACGGCTCGGCGCCTACGGGACGGTCGCGTTGGTGTTGGTCGCGATCCTGCTCCTCGCGTACGCGTTTCTGACCCACGACTTCAGAATCCGCTACGTCGCGCGCTACAGCGACCGATCCATGGCCACGCCGTACTTGTTCACGGCGCTCTGGGGCGGGCAGGACGGATCGCTGCTCTGGTGGCTGTTCCTCCAGGCCCTGTTCGCCGGAGCCGCAGTGAGATGGCTCCGCGGACGGTACCGCGAGCTGCAGCCCTACGTGATCGCCACGCTCATGCTGGTGCTGGCGTTTTTCGCCGCGCTGATGCTCTTCGCCGCCAACCCGTTCCAGATCTTCCTTTCGGGCGCAAAGCCCGACGGCACCGGACTCAACCCGCTCTTGCAGAACTACTGGATGATCCTGCACCCGCCCGCGCTCTATCTGGGATTCGTGGGCACGACGGTGCCATTTGGGTTTGCCATCGCCGCCCTGGTCTCCGGTCGCTTGGACAACGAGTGGGTGGTGGCCACACGCAAGTGGATGCTCTTCGCCTGGCTGTTCCTCTCGATAGGCAACGCACTCGGAATGGTGTGGGCCTACGAGGAGCTCGGGTGGGGCGGCTACTGGGCCTGGGATCCGGTCGAGAATGCCGGACTACTGCCGTGGTTGTCGGCCAGTGCGTACGTGCACTCGACCATGATCCAGGAACGCAGAAACATGCTGAAGACGTGGAACGTCGTGCTGATCTGTCTGACGTTCTTGCTCACCGTCTTCGGCACATTCCTCACGCGGTCCGGGCTAATCGCCAGCGTCCACAGCTTTGCCCAGTCCAACATCGGAGCGTTCTTCCTCTGGTTCATCGGATTCGCCTTGCTGGGCTGCATGGGTCTCATCGCATGGCGCTGGCCCATCCTGCGCCGCGGCACCCACGTGGACTCGCTCGCCAGCCGGGAGGCAACCTTCGTCATCAACAATTGGGCGCTGGTCGGCTTTTTGACCTTCCTCGCAATCGCCACCACCTTGCCGCTGACCAGCGCCATGGCCAGCACGGAGACGGTCACGGTGGGGCCGCCGTTCTTCAACCGATTCGCCAAACCGTTCGGACTGTTCCTGTTCTTGCTGATGGGGCTGGCCCCTCTGTTCGGCTGGGGAAGAACGAGCACGGCGTCACTCAGGAAATCGCTACCCGTGCCGCTTGCTGCGTTCGTGGGTGGCGGTCTGTTGCACCTGTTGCTCGGCAACACCCTGGGCTTTCCGCCCCTCGTCGAGGACGATGCCCCCTACGCAGGACTGATCGGGACGGTACTGCAGAAGCTGGATTCAGTAGTGCCGTTGCTGGCGGTCTCGTTGGTCGCCTTCAACGTGGCCGTCATCCTGCAAGAGTTCATTCGCGGTGTCGGGGCACGGCGCCGGGCGGCTGAGCGGCGAAACGAGCCCGAGGGCGTTGCCGTCGCGCTCTTCAGGTTGGTCAGCAAGAACCGACGTCGATACGGTGGCTACCTCGTGCATCTGGGTATCGTCTCGATGTTCCTCGGCTTCACGGGACAGAGCTGGGTGAGCTATGCGGAGACCAGTCTCGCGCCCGGGGAGCAGCACGAGATCGGCGGATACCGCCTGAAGTACCTCGGTCGCCGTACGTGTCCCGGTGACCCCGCCTGCAGCGCGGAGGAACAGGCGGACCGCACCAAGACCATGCTGTTTGCCGACTTCGAAGTGGGGCGAAACGGCGACGTGATGGGTCGGGTGAGTCCCGCAAAATTCGTCTACCGCCGTATGCCCGACCGTCCCACGTCGGAGGTGGGCATGCTGCGAACGCTCCGAGATGACCTCTATCTCGTGGTCGGCACACTCTCATCCGGCGAGGAGCGATCCACCTTCCGTTTCTACGTCAACCCACTGGTCTCGTGGATCTGGATCGGCCTGTTGGCGCTCATCACTGGCGCCACGATTTCCCTATGGCCGGAAATCAGCCAACGCCGGCTCGGCGCCTGGGGCGCCGTGCGCCGTAGCCAGCCTGCACGTCCTGCTCCAAGCCCGCCTCGCGACGACGGTGGAAAAAACGAGGCGACTGCCGAAGAGCCCGCCGGGAAGAAGAGCCCCCGAGACGACAAGGACGACGACCGCCCGGACGGCGAGGACGACGCCAGTGGGGATGGGGAGGAGCAGACGCCGTGAACCAGCGCACTCTGGCGACCAAGGCTGCAGTTCGGCAG
This sequence comes from uncultured Polyangiaceae bacterium, assembly GCA_964610275.1. Classification (GTDB taxonomy): domain Bacteria; phylum Myxococcota_A; class Polyangia; order Polyangiales; family Polyangiaceae; genus JAFGBI01. The sequence goes on from CAZSVU010000031.1 coordinate 3,180, forward strand.
GGCGCTTTCGCGCTCGTGCTCTTGGCCACGGTGCTCGCAGGGCTCCTCGGAGGTTGGCCTTGGGCGCTTTGGGTCATGGGCGCCGCCGCCCTACTCGCAGCGATCATCCTGATCTGGGAAAGCCTGCTGGCATTGGGCGGAAGCGAGGACCTGAGCCTGGAAGAGGCCTTCAGCCTGGCAGCACCCACGGCGGCTGACGAGCAGAAACGCGCGGTTCTGCGGGCGTTGAAGGACCTCGAGTACGAGCTGCTGATGGGGAAGATCAGCCAGGAGGACTACGCAGACCTGTCGGCACGCTACCGGTCCCAGGCCAAGGAGCTGCTGCGGCAGCTCGACGAGAACCTCGGAGACCTGCGTGCACACGCCGAGCAGCTTCTGCACGAGCGGCTCCTGGAGGAGGGGCTCGGTCTGGACGCGAAGCCCGAGTCGGAACAGCCGGGGGACCCGGAAGCCGTCGGCTCGCAGCAGGAGGAGAGGTGATGCGGTACTGCTCGCGTCTGCTCGAGCTGATGCTGGCGGTCCTGTTGACCGTGGCGGCGGGCCCGAGTTGGGCCCAGGCGCCTTCGGCAGCCCCGCCAGGCGACCTCCCGCCCTCGCATCCCCCAATCGTCGAGGGGGGACCCCGCTCCGCTCCTGGCGGACCGCACGGCATGGGCCAACACGGTATGCAGCGACGCGACGTCAGCGCTCCCTCACCCTCCGTGCCGCAGGGCAACGTGCGGGTGACCGTGATGAGCCCACTCGGAGAACCCGTCGTTGGCGCTCCGGTCGCCCTGGTCCAGCTCACCCAGGGTGGCGGCGCTTCGGGGACCCAGCCGGTGCAGAACGCCGTATCCGACGCCCAGGGCCGAACGGAGTTCACGGGACTGCCCGCCAGTGAAAGCACCGGATACCGCGTCACCGTGGACCACGCCTCGACCACGTACCGTTCAGCGCCTTTCCGCGTGCTCCATACGATGGGTCTCGAGGTCATCCTGCCTGTCTATCCGACCACGCAGCGGCTGGACGACACCCAGGTCGCGATGCGCGCATTCGTGTTCGTCGAACCTCGAAGCGACGTGTTCCAGTTCGAGGTGCTCCTCCAACTCAACAACGTCGGGATGGTGACTTGGCTACCCGCCGACATCTCCATGCACCTGCCCGGAGGTGCCCGGGCGTTCACTCCCAAGGACTCCAACTCCGACCTTCGATTCGCCACCAACGTCGACGAAGTCGCCACGCTCGAAGGCTCCGTGCCGCCCGGTGCGCATGACGTGGGCTTCTCCTTCCAGGTACCCAACGACGAGACCTCGACGGCACACTTCGAATTCTCTCTTCCACCTCGCGTGGCAGAGGCACGCATCCTGGCCGAGGCGGGGAGCCACACGACCTTGGCGGTAGACGGTTTTCCTCCGGCGACGCGCAGCACCAATCCACACGGCCAAGTGCTGCTGTCGACTCAGACGACGGTGCAAAACGCAGGTGTTTCGTTGACCGGTCTCTCCCTCACCCTGGGCGGTCTGCCTTTGGGCAATTCCGGACGCTGGTACGCGCTCCTGGCCGCACTGACGCTGGCTGTGGGTGGGGCAAGAGTTGCGTGGTCCTCTGGCGGAAGCAGCAAGAACTCTCGAAAGGAGACCGCTCGGCAACTCGCTCAGGCGCAAGAGCTGGTGCTCGACGAGCTCGTTCAGCTCCATCGCGCCCGCCGTGCGGGACGGGTGGGTCCCCGTGCCTACGAGACTGCCCGCGCGGTGCTCATCGACGCGCTGGCTCGCCTGGAGCTCACGCGTTCGAAGTCGCGGACGAAGCGCCCACGGCCCGCCAAGGATCAAGCCTGACTCGACAGCCGGATCGGCCCGCTGGTCCACCGTCATCCACAGGCTGGGGAGAATCTCCTGAGAACCATGCGGATGACGTCTGGGCGATCTCAGTGCAGCTCGTCGCTACTCGATCTTGGACCCAAGACACCTACAAGCACCTACGTGAGAATGTCCCCAGGCCGGTCTCCTAACTTATCTTTATATTCAATCACTTACATCGCTTTCCCCAGTCCCCACAGGCCCTACCACGACGACTACTAATCTTTTCATTTCAAATGATCTTAGGAGTAGGACGCGACACCCTTACTGGAACCCTGGAATGGGGGCTATAGCCCCCATTAATTTCCCAGGCCGCGTGTCTAGCCGCCCTGCCCATCTGCGGGTAGGAACACCTGACGATGCACGTCGTAGTCAGCAAGAAGGACCTGCTTCGCGTTCTCTCCCGCTGTCAGGCTGTGGCCGACAAGAAGAGCACGATGCCAGTTTTGGCCAACGTCCTGCTCGAAACCGCCGGAAACGACGCGCTGCGGCTGGCGGCTACAGACTTGTACCTGGCAGTTTCCGGCACGGTGCCGGCGCAGGTCGAGCAGGCGGGATCCATTGCCCTGGGGGCCAAGGATCTTTTCGAGCGAGTCAAGCTGATGCCCGAGGGGCAGATCGCCATTGCCGCCAGCGAAGGGTCCACCACGACTGTCCGAGCGGTCGGCGCAGCACGTCGTTACACGTTGCACGGCATCCCAGGTGAGGAGTTCCCGGCCCTGCCTCGACCAGACGACGGGGCTCAGATTCTCACTCTGGACACCGTGACCCTGGGCAGTCTCATTGGCAGCACGATGTTTTCGATCTCGACGGACGAGACGCGCATGCACCTGAACAGTGCGCTGTTCGAGTGGGATGCGGACCACGTGCGCATGGTCACCACTGATGGTCACCGCTTGAGCAAGAGCGAGGTGGTGCTTCCGGACAAGGAAGCCACGGCCACCATGCTGATACCGCTCAAAGGAGTCTCGGAGCTCAAACGACTCTGTGACGAGGCGCGCAACGAGTCGAGTGAGAATGACGGCGAGACGCACCAGCTCAAAATGGTGCAAAGCGGTCCAAACGCGTTCTTCGACCTGGCGGGCTTTCAGTTCAGCGTCAAGCTGGTCGATGGGCAGTTTCCGCCTTACGATCAGGTGATTCCCGAAACCTCGGAGCGGGTGGTCCGCGCTCCACGGCTGGCCATGGCTGACGCACTTCGGGCAGTTTCGGTTGCAGCCAACGACCGAACTGGCGGCGTCAAGGTCACGCTCAGTTCCGGCAAGATGCGGTTCGAGAGCGAGAGTCCAGAGAGCGGTGAAGGATTCGACGAGGTGGCCGTCGAATACGACGGCGCCGAGGTCACGATTGGCTTCAACGCCCGCTACTTCCTCGATGTCTTGATGGCCATGGATGCCGACGAAATCTTGCTAGGGCTCAGTGGTGAGCTCGATCCGGCTGTCCTCAAGCCAGCCAGTGAGCGAACTGAAGCGAGCTATCTCTCCGTCATCATGCCGATGCGCATTTGACGGTTCGACTCTTCTTCCAGCGTCTCTCCATCCGGTCGCTGCGGAATCTCACTGCCGTCGATTTCGAGGCGGCCCCTCGCCTCAATGTCATCGCCGGTGACAATGGCCAGGGCAAGACGACTCTGCTCGAGGCCATCTATCTACTCGCTACGAGTCGAAGCTTTCGTACTGAAAGGATTCGCGAGCTGATCCAGGACGGCGCGGAGTTTGCCGCCAGCCGAGGGGTCGTTCAGGAGTCCTCGAGTGCACGGGAGCAGAGTGCCGTGCTGACCGCGAACGGGCGCCGCCTGCAAGTTGACGGCAAGCCACCCCGCACCGTGTCCACCTATGCCACTTGCACTCCCGTCGTGGTCTTTCATCCCGGCGATTTGCTGCTGGTCAGCGGCCCAGCCGCAGGTCGGCGTACCGTGCTCGACCGAGTTGCGCTGTTCACCGATCCTGCCAGTGGGGAGGACCGGAAGCGCTATCTCAGAGCTCTCAGAGAGCGCCAGCGGATCCTCGAGGAGCGCGGCCCAGCCGCCTCCGACCTCGAAGCCTTCGAACGGGTTGCGGCAACCCATGGTGCCCGGCTGGCAATGGCCCATGCGCGCGCTGCCGGGGAGTTGATTGCGGCCCTGCACGAGGCGTTCTCGCGCATGGCACCCGGGTCCACCGAGCTGGAGGCACACTATGCGCCGGCCGGCTCGGACGACGTTCACGACGCGGTCGAGCGGCTTCGCGAATCCCGCTCCGCGGATCTCCGACGGCGTCGCGCCACCTTCGGTCCCCACCGTGACGACCTCGAGCTCCGTATCGATGGCCGCTCAGCTCGGCAGCACGCCTCACAGGGGCAACAACGCATCCTCACGCTGGCCCTCAAGATGGCCGAGCTCGACTGTGTTCGCGCCGCTCGCGATGCGCACCCGGTGCTGCTGCTGGACGACGTGTCCAGTGAGCTCGACCCCGCGCGCACTGGTGCCGTGTACGACTTCATCCGCGAGTCTGCGAGCCAGGTCTTCGTCACGACCACGAGGCCAGACCTGTTCACGACGGCCGAAATCGGCCCGCACGAACGGACGGACTGGATCGTCGCTGCAGGAACGCTGAAATCCGCCAAGAACTAGTGCGGTGCCCGGTAGGGAACCACCGAAAACCGCTAGCCACCGCGTACCGGGTGCTCTTACGGTCGCTCTGGAGGACACCGCACCCAGCATGGAGGCGCCCCAGAAGATTGGGTGTTCTGGCCACACCGCAGCGGAGCTGTCCTCTGCCGGGCCGCCACCCCCGCGTTCGGCCCGACAGAGGACATCGATTGCGACTTGTCGGACAGAGCATCAGGGTCTCGATCCGGATCGTTTTTGGGCCCCTGGAACCTGCTCCTTGGCCTTGCTGGCTCTGCCCTGAGTGGCTATACCTCACGGGTGAGATCGGCGCGCCATCCGTGCCCCTCTCGGATGCATCGAAGACGCCCCGAACCCGCTTCACGCTCGTCGTGCCGAGGCACGATCCGGCCGGCATCGCATTCCGTGACTGCGCCGCCCAGAGCCCCTTGAGGACCCGAAGTTGACGACCGACTTACCCGAAGAATCCAACTTTGCTGCTGCCGAGTACGGGTCGGCTAACATCACGGTGCTCGAAGGATTGGAGGCCGTACGGAAGCGCCCCGGGATGTACATCGGCGACGTGCACGACGGGTCAGCGCTGCACCACCTGGTGTGGGAGGTGGTGGACAACGGAGTGGACGAGCATCTGGCCGGCTACTGCTCGAGCATCTCCGTTACCGTGCACTTCGATGGCTCCGTTACCGTCGAGGACGACGGACGGGGCATTCCGGTCGGCATGCACGAGAAGGGGGTCAGTGCGGCCCAAGTCGTCATGACCGTGCTGCATGCAGGAGGGAAGTTCGACCACGCCTCCTACAAGGTCAGCGCCGGTCTGCATGGCGTCGGAGTCAGCGCGGTCAACGCCGTCTGTGAATCCCTGCGTCTCGAGATCAAGCGCGAAGGCAAGCTGTGGTTCCAGGAATACCGCCGAGGCGTCCCGCTGGCCCCGCTAGCCCCATTGGGGGAGACCGACGATACCGGCACCAAGGTCACGTTCAAGCCGGATCACGAGATCTTCACGCACGTCGACTACAGCTTCGACATCCTGAACAACCGCCTGCGAGAGCTCGCGTTTCTCAACTCGGGGCTCAAGGTGCTGTTGCGCGACGAACGCGGTTCCGGCCGCAGTGAGCTCTACGAGTACCGGGGAGGGATCAAGGAGTTCGTCGAGCTTCTCAGCCAGCAGCGCGACCCGGTGCATGAAGATGTCGTCGCGTTCACCTCCGAGATGGCGCTACCGGATGCCAAGCTGGCTCCGCTCACCATCGATCTGGCGATGGTGTGGACCAGTGCCTACGCCGAGCAGGTGTTTGCCTACACCAACAACGTGCACAACAAGGACGGCGGGACGCATCTGACCGGATTGCGGGCGGCCCTCACCCGAACTCTCAATACCTACGGTCAGGCCAACAACCTCTTCAAGGAAGTCAAGAACGGCCTGTCCGGCGACGATACTCGCGAAGGCCTGATCTGTGTCGTTCACGTCAAGCACCCCGATCCTTCCTTTGACTCACAAACCAAGGCCAAGCTGGTCTCGAGTGAAGTCAAAGGACTGGTCGAGAACGCAGTGAACGAAAGCCTCGGCAGGTACTTCGAGGAGCACCCGCAGACCGCCAAGAAGATTGTCGACAAGGCCGTCGTGGCCGCCAAGGCCCGCGAAGCGGCGCGCAAGGCGCGGGAGGTGGTTCGCAAGGGGGTGCTCGACAACACCTCTTTGTCCGGCAAGCTCGCGGATTGTCAGAGCAAGGACCCGGCTGAGAGCGAGATATTCATCGTCGAGGGCGAAAGCGCCGGGGGCAGCGCCAAGCAGGGACGGGATCGCCACTTCCAGGCGATCCTTCCCCTCAAGGGCAAGATCCTGAACGTGGAGCGTGCGCGCCTGGACCGCATGCTCGCCTCCACTGAAGTGGCGACGCTCATCTCGGCGCTCGGCTGCGGCATTGGCGATGAAGGCGGGCTCGATCTTTCGAAACTGCGCTACCACCGAGTCATCATCATGACGGATGCGGACGTGGATGGTTCCCATATTCGCACCTTGTTGCTGACGTTCTTCTTCCGCCAGATGCAGGATCTCATCGAGCGAGGGTACCTCTTCATTGCGCAGCCACCCCTGTTCGGGGTGCGCAAGGGCAAGAAGGTGCTCTACCTGAAGGACCAGCCGGCGCTGGATCGATTCCTCATCGAGAATGGTATCGAGAGCTTGGCCGTGCAGGCTGCGCAGGGACCTGTCCTGTCCGGGGCCCCGCTCTATCGCCTCGCCAGCGGTCTGCGCTCGTTCCGAACCATTCTTTCGCAGATTGACCGACGCTGTGACGCTCGCGTGGTCGCGGCGCTGCTGCGCTCAGGAGGGCTCGGCCTCAGTGATTTCCGAGACGAGGAGAAGGTGAACGCCGCCGCCGGGCGTCTGCGGCAGTACCTGCAGGGTCGGTATCCCGAGCTCGCTCCGTTGCGGGTGGAGGTCGAGTGGGAGCGCCGGCACGGCGCGGGACAAATTGTCGTGGAGTTCCGACCCGGTGCCGCCACCAGGCCCGCCGTGGTGTGTTGGGAGCTCGCGGAGACGGCTGAGTACCAGGAGCTCTTGTCCATCGAGGAAGACATCCGTTCGATCGGGCCGGCTCCATATCGGGTCTGGGTGGATGGTGGGGAGCCCAGCACCATTCAGGACGCCGACGGCTTGGATGCGTTCATCGCCGAACGCGGGCGCAAGGGCACGCACATCACGCGCTACAAGGGCCTCGGTGAAATGAACGCCGAGCAGCTTTGGGACACCACCATGAACCCGGACGGGCGCTCGCTTCTGCGAGTGAAGATCAACGACCCGGTGCGTGCGGATGACCTGTTCCGCGTGCTGATGGGCGAGCAGGTCGAACCTCGTCGACAGTTCATCGAGACGAACGCCCTGAACGTGCGGAACCTGGATATCTGAAGTAGCGCCCGAGTCCCCTCGGGCGCTGCCCAGCTGATCGACGTTCCCACCTGCTGCTGCCCAGCGGGCCGCGACCCCACGCGCTTCCCCGGGCGACCTGCAAGGAGTGACCGGAGCGCCCGAGTCCCCTCGGGCGCTGCCCAGCTCACCGACGTTCCCATCTGCTGCTGTCCAGCGGTCCGCGCCCCCACGAGCCTCCCGGTGTGGTCCGCGCGGACGTGTCAGACGGGCTAGATCGAAGGAAGCCGTCGAAGTCGGAGCACTGCCCGGGGCCTTGCACCGCTTTCGAGGCGACTTAACTTGGCCGGTACCGGCAACGCCTCGCCGGGCCGGTGACGGAGCTAGGTATGCGAATGGATCGATTGACCACCAAGAGCCAGGAAGCGCTGCGGGCTGCCGTGGCCGCAGCCATGCGCCGCGGCAACCCCGAGGTGATTCCCGAGCACCTGCTGGTGGAGGTGCTGGAGCAGGACGGTGGCGTGGGAGCGCCGCTCGTGGAGCGCGCCGGCGCCGACCCCAAGGCTTTGGCACGCGACCTGGGGGCCCGTGTGGATGGGCTCCCCCAGACGTCGGGAGGTAACGAGCCCACCCTCGGGCGGCGCGCACTGCCTCTGATGCAGAAGGCCGAGGCCGAGGCCAAGGCGCTCAAGGACGACTACGTTTCGGTCGAGCACTTTCTCCTGGCCGCGGCGCGGCACGACAAGGACGTGCAGGCCGTGTTCGACCGCCACGGACTGGCTCACGACAAGCTGCTCCGCGCGTTGGCGGAGATCCGCGGCAGCCAGCGCGTCACGGACCAAGACCCAGAGGGAAAGTTCCAGGCGCTGGAGCGCTACACGCGGGACCTGACCGCGCTGGCCAGGCAGGGCAAGATCGATCCGGTGATCGGTCGCGACGAAGAGATCCGTCGCGTGATGCAGGTCCTCTCCCGACGCACCAAGAACAATCCGGTGCTGATCGGCGAACCCGGCGTGGGCAAGACGGCTATTGCCGAGGGGATCGCACACCGCATCGCCAACGGTGACGTCCCCGAGTCTCTGCGCGACCGGCGCATTCTGGCGCTGGATCTGGCGAGCCTGGTGGCGGGATCCAAGTTTCGGGGTGAGTTCGAGGATCGCCTCAAGGCGGTTCTGAAGGAAGTGGAACAGTCCGCCGGTGGTCTGATTCTGTTCATCGACGAGCTGCACACCCTGGTGGGCGCGGGCGCTGCGGAAGGTGCCATCGATGCGGCCAACATGCTCAAACCAGCGCTGGCGCGAGGAGAGCTGCGGGCAATCGGTGCGACCACCCTCGACGAGTACCGCAAGCACGTCGAGAAGGACGCGGCGCTGGCGCGACGTTTCCAGCCGGTGATGGTGAGCGAGCCGAGTACCGCGGACACCGTTGCGATCTTGCGCGGGCTTCGAGAACGCTATGAGGTGCACCATGGCATTCAGATCAAGGACTCGGCGCTGGTGGCGGCCGCCGTCTTGAGCAGTCGCTACATCACCGATCGCTTCCTCCCGGACAAGGCCATCGACCTGGTAGACGAGGCGGCCAGCAAGACCAAGATGGAGATCGACAGCATGCCGCTGGAGATCGACCAGCTCGAACGGCGGCTGCTGCAGCTCCGGATCGAAGAGCAGGCGCTCGGTCGGGAGCGAGACGTGGGCGCCAAAGCTCGTCTCCAGGAGCTTCAACGCGAAGTCGCCGAACTCACGGAGGAACGCGATGCCATGCGCGCGCAGTGGCTGCGCGAAAAGGAAATCATCACCGCGGTCCGAGATTGGCAGAAGGAGCTGGAAGAGTTGCGTGTGTCCGAGGAGCAGGCTCGTCGCGGGGGCGATCTGGGCAAGGCCGCCGAGATCCTCTACGGCGCGATCCCGGCCGCGGAGAGAGAGATCGAAGCGCTGCGCGCGGAGCTCGCGCGCACGCAGGAGAAAGCGTCCTTCCTGCGCGAGGAAGTCACCGAGGAAGACATCGCTGTGGTGGTGAGCAAGTGGACGGGCATTCCCGTGTCCAAGATGCTGCAGAGCGAAATGCAGAAGCTCTTGCACATCGAGGAGCAGCTCGGAGAACGCGTGGTGGGTCAGGATGATGCGCTGCTCGCCGTGGCCAACGCCGTGCGCCGCTCGCGAGCTGGCCTCGGAGATCAGCAACGCCCCATCGGGTCGTTTCTCTTCCTCGGGCCCACCGGCGTGGGCAAGACCGAGACGGCGCGAGCGTTGGCCGAGCTGCTGTTCGACGACGAACGCGCCATGATTCGCATCGACATGAGCGAGTACATGGAGCGGCACGCCGTCTCCCGGCTCATCGGCGCGCCTCCGGGCTACGTCGGTTACGACGATGGCGGGCAGCTCACCGAGCCGGTGCGGCGTCGCCCCTACAGCGTGGTGCTATTCGACGAGATCGAGAAGGCGCACCCGGACGTGTTCAACACGCTCCTGCAGATACTGGACGATGGGCGCCTCACCGACGGCCACGGTCGCACGGTGGACTTCAAGAACACCGTCATCATCCTGACCAGCAACATCGGCTCCGCGGAGATCGCCGCGATCGAAGAACGCCGCGACGTCGACGACGATCAGCGACGTCTCTTGGTCCGTGACACGGCGCTGGCTGCCCTCAGGAACAGCTTCCGACCGGAGTTCCTCAATCGCCTGGACGAGAGCGTCGTCTACCGCACCTTGGGCCGCGACGAGATCCGGCAGATCGTGGATATCCAGCTCGGCCGACTGTCTGCGCGGCTCGAGGAACGTGAGCTGCTGCTTCACGTCACCGAGGCGGCCAAGGACTTCCTGGCGGCGGTCGGGTTCGACCCGCAGTTCGGCGCCCGCCCGCTCAAGCGAGCCATTCAGAAGCACGTCGAAGACGGTCTGGCGCGACGGCTCCTCGAGGGAGAATTCATTGCCGGTGACGAGGTACGGGTCGACCGCGAAGGCGACGCGTTGGGCTTCACCGGCGGATCGGCTGGGTCAGGATCGGGTGCGGACGAGCGTGCCGATCCCACCGAGAATGGCGCTTCCGTTCTGAACTGAACCTGCATGGTCCCGAAGCTCGCCGCGACGCCGTGCTGTGCCAGAACTCAGCCGCCCCCGAGCAGTAGCATCTCCCGCAGGACTCGGCGGGACCGTCGAGTGAAGCCTGGGCCGCTCTGCCGACGCCCCCGGCTGACCGATGCGACGCAACGATCCAGCGAAGGATCCCAGTCCGCCGCAGTTTCACATCGTGCGTGGCTGGTGGCACGCAGCTTGCTATCTGCTGGACCGCGACAAGCGACTGGGTGGCAGTGTGCCACGACGACTCGGGTCGTGGGTTTCCTGGCCCAGGTGAGAGGAACCACCATGGCGAAGAATCGACATCCCGAGCTGGTCTCAGCGTTTCTCGATGAGCTGTGCGAGCCTGCCGAACCGCGGCGGGTACTACCCTGCTCCAACTGGATCCGAAAATCCGTGGGCGCCACGGCGACGATTGGGCTGAGCGTGACCCTCGCTGCGTGCTCCAGCTCGGAGTCCACTGGAAGCATTGCTGCCGGTGGCGGTGAGGCCGGCGCTCTCGGCGTGTGGAGCGGAGGTGCTGAAAGCTCAGGTGGCTCCGAGCCTGGCGGATCCGGCGGAGCTTCGGCTGGCGGAGCCGGCGTTGGCGGTGACGTGCTCGGCAGTGGTGGCCAGGCCACCGGGGGTGGTCAGGGGATCGGTGGGTCGGGCACGGGTGGCTCAGGCACCGGGGGCAACGTCGGCAGTGGCGGCTCAGGTACCGGGGGCAACGTCGGCAGTGGCGGCTCAGGTACCGGGGGCGACGTCGGCAGTGGTGGCACCGGCACCGGGGGCGACGTCAGCAGTGGTGGTACCGGTACGGGTGGCAACCTTGGCAGCGGTGGAATCGGCACGGGCGGCGACCTTGGCAGCGGTGGCACCGGCACCGGGGGCGACCTTGGCAGCGGTGGCACCGGCACCGGCGGCGACCCTGGCAGCGGTGGCAGCGGCGCAACGGGGGGCAGTAGTGAGGACGATCCCCTCACCCAAGAGCAGTGCGACGCGCTCGAAGCGCGGTATGCCGAGGTGCTGGTCGAGGCCCAACAGTGCAATCCGGCCTATAGCGGCCCGGACTGCCTGGAAACGGTCTACGACGGGATCGCTTGTGGCTGTGAAGTCCCCGTGGGCCGAAGCCCCGAGGCGCTGGACGAGTTGGCGTTTCTGCAGATCGAGTTCTCCGAAGGGAGCTGCCCGACACCCGCTATCTGCTTCATGGGCGGAGCGTGTCTCCCGTGGACCGCAGCCGACTGCACCGAGGCGGGCACCTGCGGGATCATCGAGTAGCCTCGGGCTCGCGGGTTCATCCATTCGACTGCTGCACGTACCGCGTCCAGTTCGAATACAGGGCGTGACGGGCGAGCCCTGATCGCCGTGGGCGGGCCTCGGTGCGTCAGATCCAGTACTCGCGGAGCATGGCCTCTCAGCCGACGAGCACGAGACGATCAGGAACGCTCTCTTGCCTTACCAGCTCCACCCGCGGCGGACGAGAGTCCCAGCCAGCACGGGCGGCGCACACGTTTGTCCTGGACTGCCGGGCCACTTCATAGTCGATCTTCGCTGGACCTGCGGCAGGGGCCGCTGAGCAGGATACAGTTGAACGTCGACGGCACGGCTGCTTGACTGCAGAGAGCCCAGTGTACGCTTCCGCTTTCAGAATCCTGTTGGTGAGTGCCGTGCTGGCGGCCTCAACGCTCGTCGGAGCACTTGCCGGATGTCGGCATCGCGCGGATTCCCCCGCCGGGGCACCAGCGGCTCACGCTGCAGGTCACGCGCCCGCTCCCGGCTCTTCAGCGGCGCGACCTGCGGGCGGTATCGAGTTCGTCTTCGCGGTCGGGGCCAGGGGAGAGCCGGCACGACGCGACGATCTGCTGCGTCGCACGCGCGGGATCTTCAGGCACCGGTTGCACGCGCTCGAGCTCGCCAGCGCCACGGTCGTGGTGCGCAACGATAGACTTGTCGTTCGAGTGTCGGGGGACGACGCCCGGCGTGCCGACGATGTGCGTGCCGTGCTGGTCCGAGACGGAAACCTTGCCCTGCAGCCCATCGATGACGATTCGCTGTGGTTCGACGAGGTCATGGATGAACCGGGCCCAAGCGCGAAGGCCACCGAGCTGGGAGTCACCTTCGATTTCGATGGCGCGGTGCCGGGAGTCGACACCCAGGGCGTCCCAGTCGAGCGCGTCCTGAGCTACGCTGCGGTGAGCTACCGGGTGGGAGGTGCTGAGCCGATCGACGATGCGTCCCAACAGGCCAAGGCTCGGCTCGCCGCCTGGGTGGCAACCCTGACGCCGCCTCCGGGGCGCGCCTTGCTGCTCGGCCGCCTGGATGCAGCTTCGGATGGAACTGCCGGGTGGCGGACCTACCTGGTGGACGAAGCTTCGTTCAACCGACTCGGCGACCACGTCGAGCGAGCCCTGCTGGTGTGGGACACGTTCACCCGACCCGCCGACCCCCAAGTGCGCCTGGAGTTCAGTGCGCTCGGTTCACAGCTGCTCGAGTGGGTAACCACTCAGAACGTCCAGCGCCGAGTAGCATTCGTGATCGATGGCGAAGTGGTGTTCGCTCCCAAGGTCATGACCCCGATTGCCGGCGGGTCCATCCGCCTAATGGTCGGCGGCGTCGACCAAGCCGCAATGGTCCGCAGCGCACGCCGGCTGGCGGCGGTGCTCGCCGGTGGACCGTTGCCGGCGCGCGTGGAGCTCGAGCAGGAGCGCCCCGTCCAGTGAAGCGGGTCCACGCGAGCCGGCGCTATCGGGGAGTGAAGGGCGGGTTCTGGTGCTTGTCGATGCACAGCTCATGTCCTGACTGGCGCCACCATCCTGGGAGCGTTTGGGCTGGCAGGAGCAACAGGTCGTTGTGGTGGGTGACGCCGTCAACGACCATCTCTCTGAACCGATGGCTCTGAATCATCGGGCTTGGCTCAGCAGCCCTTGGCCGCAGGTCTGAAGACGATCGCACAAGCGATCTGTAAACTGCTCTCAGCGGTGCGCTCTCTCACCCCGTTTGGTCCACCTATCCGCCCCAGATTGACCACCCCCTGCGCGAAGCAGCATGATTTACGCTGTTTCGTCTGGCTCTGTAGGTACAAACTCCGAGCGCGGGCGAAGGGCGAGCGTGAGTTCGCGTTGATCCACCAGGCGGCTCAAGCCCAGCCTGCGTAGGATGCTCGTCTGCGCGCGCGTGGGCAGCGGCAGCACGTAAGCGTCTCCTCCAGTGCCGCGCCCGGCTCCGGTGGCGGAATGACGAACGACCTCGGGTGCCAGCGGGGGGATGTGCTCCGGGCAATAGCGCCGGTAGCGGGAGCGGGGCCCTATGTCTTCGGCGGGGCCACTTGCGCTGGCCAAGTGGCGGTATGGATCACCCACGCCGACAATGACGAATCGGTTGATTTCAGCAGTGGAGAGGCGAGTCGCGATCACTGGATCGAAGCCAACGGGTGCAATCCGGAGGACTTCACCACCGTGACACCTTCGGAATGCGTTGCTTACAATGGCTGCGATTCAGGGTACCCGGTTCACTGGTGCGTACACCACGACAACCACAATTGGCCGGACTTCGGTACCCAGGCCATTTGGGATTTCTTCAGAAGCCTGTAGACCCGAATCTCTTGTTCTGAGGTCGTGATCCGCGATGATCCGATCCGGCAAGCTGAAGCGGCCAGCCAACCCGAGCGCGTCGGCACCCCGCCCCACAGCGGGCGTCCAGCTCCTGGCGTCTCTGGGTCGGGAGGACCGTCAACCGGTGCTCCTTCCCGTCCCGATTGCTTCAGGACGAGGTACGCCTGCGATTGCTCTGGGCCGCGGACGCCGCCTGGCACGGTTGGGGCCCGCGTCGTCAACCGCGCGCCATTGGCGGCCCAACGATGTCGATCTCGCGTGCCCTGGCCGTGGCAACGAGGCGAGGGAGGTCGGGGGGGGCAGCCACCGGGAGTTCCAGACACTCGGCGGGAATGCTGTTCTCCATGTGGAATGGCGTCGGCTCCGCCCGGCATGGTCACTTCGAGAATGCGAGACTCCACCTCAGCGCGAACGGCCAAGCAATCCAACGCGAGTCGGAAAGAGCAGCGCGGGAAGTCGACCTACCGTAGGTGTCATACGATCTTCGCTGGACCTGTGCTGGGCTCGCCAGGCCTCGACGATGCGTCTGGGGGGGCGCCCAGCGGCGGCTCCGGGGGTGTCCCGTCAACCCTCCCCGGTCAGGGTCTCTTAGCTCAGGCTCGATTTGTGCCCGACTTTTCCTGACGGGCTTCACGACCCCGGACTCGTCATCCGATTCCACGACACGACGGACCCGGACTGCTCCTAGCCTCAGTGCTTAGTCGACCTGTAGGGCGTCGTCGAGAAGCGCTGCATTTCGATCGAGCTTCCGGAGAGAGGAGCCACGATCGGCTCGAACCGCTCAGCAAGCGCAACGCGGACATCGTGCTTCAGCAGCTCGCGGGGCGCCGTCCCGAACAGCGCGCGTATCACCCGGTGGCATTGCGAGTAGCTTCCGAACCCCGCATCCATCGCCGCTCGCGTCAGATTTCTCTCCCCCGCGTCCAGCAGGCGAATGAGCTCCAGCGTACGCAGGCGATTCTTGAACTCGCTCAAGCTGATGCCGTGATCCAGATTGAACCTCCGGCTCACATCCCACCGATTGCTGGCGACCTTGCGGGCGATGTCATTACGTCGCGCGTCCCGATCAGCGAGCAGGACCGCCGCAGTTCGATGCCCGAGCGTTGGGGTCCCGTCCTGGGGGCGGCGACTCAATTCGCCCAGAAGGCTCAGTAGTTGGCGTTCGACGCCGAGATCGTCGGCGCTGTCCGGCGCATCAACGAGCAACTCGGAAAGCCGAGCGCACGTAGCCGGGTCCACGCATTCAACGGGTCGGGTGAAACTGGGCGCGGCAGGGTGGTCGCGGCCGAACGCAGCTAGCAAGTCGGAGCGAAATCCCACGACGAAGAGATCGAAGTCGTCCGAGGCGTCCTTCAGGTAGTGCTCCACGCCCGGAATGAACCACAGGAGATTGCCGGCCTCGACGCTGAGCTCCCGCTCGCCAACCGTGAACACGCCGCAGCCGCGTGCGACGAGGTTGAACTCCGATTCCTCGTGAAAGTGACACGGGCGGCGAAACGCCGGCTGATAGCGCCAGGCCTGTGCCCGCCGCCGACCCACCATGGGGAACGGCTGATGGATCACCGACATGACCGCTTGAGGGTAGCGCGTCCGGCGGAAACGCACAAACCGCGATGTCGGCCCCTTCTCTCCAGACTATGCATTGGTCCGTGAAGCCCCGATGTCTCTGCTTGCTCCTGGCAGCCCTCAGCCCACTTGCTTGCGATGCTTCTCCATCCTCGGACGCCCTGCCCAGCCCGGGGGGCAGCGCTGCCACGGCGACGGGGGGTGCTGCCCCGGGGGGCGCCTCCTCAGCGGGAGGCGCCGGCGGACGGTCCGCAGCATTCGAGCTCGCGTGGCAAGACGACTTTGATTCGGTGGATCTCGTCCGTTGGCAGCTGATGACCCACTCGTGGGATGGGAACCTGGCGCAGTTCACGGGCAGCAACGCCACGACTGACGCGGGCGTTCTCAGCCTCGCCCTCACTTCGGAACCCACCGATACGAGCAAGCCGTATCGCGGAGTCGAGATGCGCTCTCGCGACACGCTGACGTACGGAAAAGTGGAAGCTTCGGTGCGATTTGCTGCGGGTTCCGGTGTCGTCTCGTCGCTGGTGCTGCTCTACACCCCCTGGCCTCCACCGGACTGGAACGAACTCGATATCGAGTTTCTCGGGATGAACACCGACCGTATCCAGTTCAACCACATGATCAACATTCCGCCGGCGGACCCGGCCACTGAGCACCTGCAGTACCCCGCCATGGCGACCCTGGACATGAACCCGTCCGAAGACTTCCACACCTACGCCATCGAATGGATGCCAGGGGAGGCGCGCTTCTCCGTCGACGGTGTGGTCCTACACACCGCCACGGAGGAGATGGCCAGGATGGTTCTGCCACAGAACATCCTGCTCACCATCTGGGCGTCGAGCTCCGCTGGGTGGGCCGGACCGATCGACGACACCACTGCTCCAGCGAGCGTCGACTACGACTGGATCAAAGTCTACGCGTACGTGGGCGAGACACCACCGTAGCGATCGAGCAGAGTACCCCTGTCAGGTGGGCAATCCGCGCTCGAGTTGTCACCGTCGATACGCACAGAATGCGAAGCCACAGGGACGGCGTTGCGTATGACTACGGTCAAGCCCTAGCAGCACGTGCGCTGCACACGGGCGTCCACGACGGAGGACGGAAAGGACCCTCTCATGACCCGTCGCACACGCTTGATCCCGGGATTGGTCGCAGTGGCACTAGTGGCGCTCGCCTGCAGCGGCAGCGAATCACCGGAGCGTGACGCCGGCGGGGCGCTGACCTGTGTGACTGGCTCCCTGGGCTGTAGCTGCACCCCGCAGGGCACGTGTGACGTCAATCTGGTATGCCAGGCCAATGTCTGCAGCGCCGGCACCGGAGGAACCGGCGCCGGCGGGGCACCGCTTCTTGGCGGGGCTGCGGGCCTCGGCGGCGCCGTAGCCAGGGGTGGGGGAGGAACCGGCGGTGTCACACCCACGTGCGGCAACGCGGAAATCGAATTTGGCGAGACCTGCGATCCCTGTCCGACGAGCTGTGACGACGGCAATGCGTGCACGCTGGACCAGATGACTGGCAGTGCCAACAACTGCAATGTCGCCTGTACCTTTACTGTCATCACCAGCTGTGGCCCTGGGGACGGTTGCTGTCCCCAGGGGTGCGATGTCGTAACGGACAGCGATTGCCCAGGCGGCAGCGGCGGAACCGGGGGAGACGGCGGCACGGGTGGCGTGGGTGCCAATGGTGCCGGCGGCAGTGGTACCGGCGGCAGCGGCACCGGCGGCAACGGGATCGGGGCGGCAGGAACGGGTGGCGCCGGTACCGGTGGTGCGTGCTCTGGCGGCACCACACTCTGCGCGGAAGCCTGCGTGGACGCTGCATCGGATCCGTACCACTGCGGCGCCTGTGACAGCGTGTGCGCCTCAGGTCAGATCTGCGTCAATGGAACGTGCATCGGTGAAGGCACGGGTGGAAGCAGCACGGGCGGAGCTGGCACGGGCGGAGCTGGCACGGGCGGAACGGGCACGGGCGGGACGGGCACGGGTGGAGCTGGCACGGGCGGCAGCGGAACCGGTGGAAGCGCCGGATGTTCCGGCGCCTCGTTCCAGCTCTCTTGGGAAGACGACTTCGACACCATCGATTCGTCCCGCTGGCAGTTCATGACTCACAGCCTGGGACTGGCTCAGTTCACCGGTGACAACGCGAGCGTCTCGAATGGCATCGTCACGCTTTCGCTGACCGACGCTCCGGCGGGGAGTGCCCTCCCCTACCGGGGCGTCGAAATGCGTTCCACGAGCACCCTCACCTACGGCAAGGTCGAGTCTTCCGTACGGTTTGCAGCGGGCTCTGGGGTGATTTCTGCGCTGGTGCTGATCTACACGCCCTGGCCGCCTCCGGACTGGAACGAGATCGACATCGAGTTTCTGGGCAGGAGCACCGATCAGGTCCAGTTCAACACCATGATATTCATTCCGCCTGGAGACGTCATTGCAGATCACTTGCAGTACCCCCAGGTCGTGACGCTTGGTTTTGGTGCGACGGCGGAGTTTCACACCTACGGCATCGAATGGGTGCCCGGTGAGGTTCGTTTCCTGGTCGATGGCACCCTGCTCCACACCGCCACCGAAGAAATGTCCAGGATGGTCCTACCTCAGAACATCCTGCTGACCATCTGGGCTTCGGAGTCGGCCGCGTGGGCCGGAGCGGTCAACGACGACACCGCGCCGACGACGGTAGAGTACGACTGGATTCGAGTCTGCACCTACACCGGCTGACGTCCAGCAACAGCGTCGTCCACGCCTTCGTGAAGAGCGGGTCTCGGTCATGGATCAGGTAGCTGGCGTTGCGCAGGAAACCGTCCGCAGGGTCGACCAGATTGCGAGCGCCCTGCATCATCCAAGCCCCGTCCGGCGCAATGCGGATCCCGGCCACCTGCACGGCGCGGGTCTCGAGATCGATGACGAAGAAGACCATGTAGCGTCTCCCAATGCCTCCTGAGGAACTGCTTCCAGGTCCGCTTGCGGTTTCGTTCCGGCGCCGGCTCGACGCCGGCCTCCGCCAGAATGCTCGCCACCGTCGTCCGGCCGATCTCGATCTTCAGGCCGCGAAGAGCGTCACGCAGCTTGGTGTAGCCCCGCCGGGATTCTCGCTAGCGAACCTGAGCACCAGCCCGCGGATGTCGTTCGCTCTGCGAGGCCTGCCGGCCCTCCTTCGCACCTCGGAACAGTCGTACTTCTTGGCCGCGAGCTGCCGAAACCAGGTCAGAATCGTGCTGGGGCACACGATCTGGCAGCAGGCATTGCGTTCCTCGGGGAAGAGGGCCTTGCCCTGGGTCGCCCAGCGCCGACGCGGCTCGTCCGTGAGGGCGATCCGGGTCTTGCCCGTCGCTGCCGAGAGGGCCTCCTTGACCACCCGGACCTCCTCCTGCAAGTAGTCGATCCTGCGCGCCAGCCGCTCGTTGATCGCGTGCGCGATCATCGCGATGAGGAACTGGAAGGTGAGGGGGAGCATCGGGCGGCGGAACCATGCCGCCCTACGGCGGCGAGATCCAGTCTGCGCCAGGGCGAGAAATTGTGGCAGAATCGCGGCGGATGAGTTTGCGGACACCACGGGGTCGAGTTCGCGGCCAAGAAGGACAGCAGCCTGATTGGTGTGCGCGGCGAGACCGACAACTTCGGCTTCTCGGTGGCGGCTCACTACCACGGCCACTTCATCGCTGGCGCACCCGGCCAGGCGGTGCCGGATCCGTCCGGATCCGGCACGCTGGTGGGCGCGGGCAACGTGGGCCGTTTCCTCTGGAGCCGATAGTGCCCACCAGCCGAGCTCACCGGCAGCCTGAAGCCCGGGAGGGTCGAGGGCTGGCGCGGTAGGCTCGACGGCGAAGACGGTCGCGTGCGCCGGATCCCCGTCCTTTGCCATTTTTCCGCCGGCACGGAAGCGGCGGTCTTCTCGATGGATCGTGTCCGCCGAGCCGCATGAGTCGGGACGCCGCCACGCTTGTCCGCATGAACGCCCGCATCAGCGATCCGGTTTCGGAACAGCACGGGCAGCTGACGCTGCGACCAGCGCGGCCCCTCGCCCGTCGCTGTCTCATGGCTGGCGCTGCACGCGGCTTGCCCATGCGGTGGCCCTCGACTGAAGTATGCCGACACCGCGTGCGCATGCCTCGCTCGATCTTCGCTCGTTTCGCCCCCCGAGTGACGTGGCGATCGCCTGGCCGGCGCTTCGTGAGGTGGCCCGGCACCTGGTGATGGCACTGGCGTAATCGCCGGGATTCGTGGAATTGATCACCTGTTTCCGGTCACGCCGCAGCCACCTGATCCCGGGCGCGCCTCGCCGGCTTGGCCAGTGCTCTGACGATGAGGATCAGCGCGGCCAACGACCATTCCTCTGCCTCGGACCGCGCCTCAACGATTTCGTGCTGGACGAGGTTCTCGGGGCCCACCGGCGAGCTTGGCCTCGGTCAGCACGACGTACTCCGGACCGCTCGGCTTGAGGATCGAGCGGTAGAGCACGATGCGATCGAACTGGCAGGCAGGGCACGATGGCACGGCAGCCCCCAGCCAGTAGCTCGCATTGGCAGGTCGGCGCAGGCGGGCCACGGTGATGTGAGGGCGGAAGGCGCGGGTCTCGGCCGGAACGCCCACGGAGACCGCGGCCCGCTCCACCTCGGCTGCCAGAGCGGCCAGGCCGCCGCCGGAGTCGTCGAGCTCGGCCACCAGCACGCGGGCCTTGTGCGGCGCAGGGAATCCCGCGAGCCCGGTGAGGCGTGCGTCGACGGCCGCCCCAGCTGCGGCATTCGCGACCGCGCTCTCGAGGTAAGCCACTGGTCCCGGCGCCAAGTCGCCCAGAAACTTCAAGGTGAGATGCAGCTGGTGGGGTCGCGTGGCCCGAGGGCGCGGCCGCGCTCCGGCAGCCCGCTCGAGCAGGCTCGCTTGAGCGGCCCCGAGCGCCTCGCGCAGAGGCTCGGGCGCCGGCAGAGCGACGAAAGCGCGAATCCGTTCGGTCATGGGGACGCGTTTTCCGTCGCCGCGAGCAACACCTCCCGCACCAAGGCGAGGCCCGCATAGGCGGCACGCAGCCGGATCTGGGTCCGCGTGCCCGGGTGTGAGAGCAGGCGCCGCTCCACGCCAGCGGCCGTGGCGACTGCATAGTGTACCGTGCCCACGGGCTTGTCTGCAGTACCGCCCGAAGGCCCGGCAATCCCCGTCAGCGCCAGGGTGACGTCGGCGCCAAAGCGATCCCGGGCACCTCGAGCCATGGCCTCGGCGACCTCGGCGCTGACCGCGCCGTGACGCTCGAGCAGCGTCGCCGAGACGCCCAGCCACTGCTGCTTGGCTTGGTTGTGGTACGTCACCGCGCCCCCGAGGAATACCTCGCTCGCGCCGGCAGCGTCGGTGACGAGCTTCGCCACCAGCCCGCCGGTGCACGATTCGGCGACGGCCAGTCGCCACCGACGCTCGAGCAGCAGCCGGGCGACCACCTCGGCGAGGCCCGGTTCACCTTCTCCGTAGGCAATGGCGCGGCCGAGCCGCGCGATGACCTCGTCGGCTGCGGCGCGTGCCTTGTCCCGGGCTGCGTCGTGGCTTTCGGCCTGGGCCAGCACCTTGACCTCGATCTCCGGGAAGTGTGCGCGGTAGGCCAGCACGACCTGGTGCTCTCGCTCGACTCCGTGCAGGCGATCGTTGACGGTCGACTCGGGGAGCCCAAAGGTTTTGAGGCGGATCTGGCAGGAACGCAGCCCACTGGCGGGCGTGGCCCCAGGCGCCACTCCGAGCTCGAACATTGCCTTCATCTCCCGCGGCACGCCCGGAAGGAAGTAGGCCCGCGCCCGCCCAACCCGCAGCATGAACCCGGGCGCCGTTCCCTCGGCGTTGGGCAGTATCTGGGCGCCGCGCGGGAAGTCCGCCTGTTTGCGATTGGACTCGGCCATCGTGCGACCGGCACGCGTCATGCGCGCCTCGATGGCCGCTAGGGAGGCCTCGTCCCGCACCAGCGGCAGGTTCAGCAGAGCGGCCACGCTCTGGCTGGTCAGATCGTCCGTTGTGGGACCGAGGCCCCCAGTGCACACGACCAGCTCGTGCTCAGCGCCCAGTCGGTCGAGAGCCTTGCCGATTCGCGCCGGGTCGTCGTCCACGCTGTCCACTGCCGTCACCTGCTGCCCCAGCTCGGTCAGCCGCTCTGCGAGCCAGGTCGCATTCGTGTTGACGATCTCGCCCCGGGTGAGCTCGGTACCGATGCACAGGACGGCGGCGGTCATGGCGGAGCATCCTAGTGTGCTGTCCGGCCCGTGTTGTGCCAAATGGCCTTGGCCCGGCAATTGCAGGCCGGTAGATTCTGGCACCGGTGTTCCAGCATCAAGGCCCCGGGGCGGGAGGGAAGCCGAAGATGAGCCACAATCCACATGCGAAGCTCGTGCAGAGCTATCTCGAGCACGCCTGTGCCGCACCCAGCGATTCTGCTCCGCAGCCGTGGCGGAAGTGGCTGCGCCGGGCCGCCGGAGCGTCTCTGGTACTGGGTGGATCCCTGGCCGGGAGTGGATGTGACCATGGAGGCGGCGGAGATCCATACTACGCTCGGGACAACGACAACTCCGGAAGTGGCGGCTATCTGGGCTACGCCATCTACTCGGCCCCGTTGCCTACCTGGGAGGTGTACTGCAACGACGGACGGGACGATGACCTCGATGGCCGCATGGATTGCGCGGATTCGGACTGCGCGACGTCCAGCCACTGCACGAGTGCCGGGCTGGGCGGTGCATACGGTGTCCCCTTGCCAACGCAGCCTGAAATCTGCGGCAACGGGCTCGACGACGACTGGGACGGCAGCTACGATTGCGCCGACAGCGACTGCTACTGGACCGACGCCTGCAGGCCGCCAGGATCCGGTGTTGGCGGAGCGTACGGCATCCCGTTTGCCGGAGCAGGCGGCGCTGCGGTCGATCCCGGGTGGGGCGGGGGCGCGGGTAGCCCTGGCTCGAGTGGTGCGGGCTACGGAGGGACAGCCGGCGGCGCGGGACGTCCCACGGTCTGGGAGGACTGCGTCAACGAGGAAGACGACGACCGGGACGGCTTGGCGGATTGTGAGGACCCAGACTGCATCGGCCACGCGTTCTGTCCCCCTGCCGGCCAGGGCGGCAATTCGGGTGGCGGCGGACCGAACGAAATGCCGCCGCTCGATGCCGGCGCTGCCGGTATGGGGGTCGAGGACTTCGAAGTCAGTTGCTCGGACGGCGTGGACAATGACCGTGACGGGGTGGCGGACTGCATCGACCCCGACTGCAAGCACGCGGCGGTGTGCGGGGCCCAGACCGGGGCGAGCGGCGCTGGTGGTGCCGGGTCAGCGGGAGCGGCCGGAACGGGGCCGTAGCGCGCTCCTGGGGTCAACGGTGGGCGAGCGCCGCCTGCTGCTTGGTGCTGCCTATTCGGAATCGTCGTACGCGCAGCGGAAGCCGATGTGAGGTGCCGGTCCGTGGTTTGGCTCGACGGCCCACGTCTTGAGCTCGGCCGCCACCTGCGAGAGGTACGAGCCGCCACGCGCTGCGTGAGCTCCTTCTGCCTCGACCGTCCACTCGGCCACGTTCCCGGCCAGGTCGTGCACGCCTTCAGGCGTGGCGCCCCCTGCGCGGAAACCTGCCAGCTCGGGGCCACGCGCGCCCTCGGCGCAAGGACCCGCCACCAACCCAAAGGCGGCCCGGCGGCAGACCAGGCCGGTGGCGCCCCACGGATAGCGCCGCGCCTCGGTTCCGGTGGCAGCGAACAGCCATTCGGCTGCAGTGGGGAGCCTGCCTCCCAAAAAGCGACAGAAGGTCTGCGCTTCATCCGGCGCGACGTTCACCACTGGCCGTCCGGGCTCCTGCCAACTCAGGCGCCGACAACCGCCCGCGTCCACGCAGCGCTGCCAGCGCTCGAATGTGACCTCGGTGGAGTCCAGCATGAATGGACTCACGCGCAGCTCTCTGGTCGTCACCACGCCCTGCGCTTCCCAGTCGCTCGGGGCCAGCCGGAGCGTTCCTCCGGTGAAGCGGATCTCCTGCACGGTAGCCATGCATCCCGGTCGCAGGCCTCCAACGACTTCCGTCCCCGGCGGGCAAACCGTCGGTGGCCCGGCGCAGTCGTCGCCGCGGAGCTGTTGCCCCTCTGCGCAACAGCGCGCCCCCAAAGACTGCGTCCCGGGCGGGCAACGCACGGTGGCGGTGCGCTGGCTGTGCGCGACGACCACCACGATGACGATGGCAGTCAGCAGCGAGACCGCTGCGATCAGACCGGTCTGAGTGGCCCGTCTCATGGCTCGGTTGCGGGCTTGCTCCCGGCTATCATCGCATCCAGCTCATCTTCCGCAATGATGGTGGCTCCTCGCTTGCGCGCGGCGTCCAACTTCGACTTGCCGACTTTTTCGCCGGCGATCAAGTATCTCGTGCCCTGCCTGACCTGGTCGTGAACCTCGCCGCCGGCGGATCGGATAGCACCGTGGACGTCGGCGCGCTTCCGCGAGAGCACTCCAGTCACGCAGAAGCTCATGCCGCGGAGCGGGCCCTCCGGGGCGGCTTCGACCCGCGGCATCGGCTGCGACACGCCCCGATCCAGCAGCTTTCTCAGCAGTTCTCGGCTGGACGGCGCGAACAGGTACGCGGTCACGCTCTCCACCATCTTGGGACCGAAGCCGGCGATGTTCGCCACGCGCTCGGCGGCTTCGTCCGACGACCAGGCCAGGAAGGCAGACAGTGATCCCGCGGCTTCGGCGAGCTGCCGCGCGGCGACCTGCCCGATGTGCTCGATCCCCAGACCCGTGAGGAGGCGGTCGAACGTTCGCTGCCGCGAAGCGGTGATGGCATCGACTACGTTCTGAGCGCTCTTCCTGCCCATGCGCTCGAGCTCTTCGAGTGTCGAGGCCCGGAGGTCGTAGAGGTCGGCCACGTCTGCGAGCATTCCTTGATCGACGAGCTGATCGATCAGCGCCTCGCCCAGATGGTCCACATCCATGGCGAAGCGGCGCGAGTAGTGCAAGATCGCCCCCTTGATGATGGCCGGGCAGCGAGAATTGGGGCAGCGCAGCGCGACCTGATCCTCCCGACGTTGCACCGGCGTATCGCAGACCGGGCAGCGCTCCGGCATCCGAAACGGTCGTTCTTCACCCGTGCGCGCGCCTTCGTCGACGAGGACCACCTGAGGGATGATCTCGCCGGCCTTCTCGATGCCCACCCAGTCGTCGATGCGAACGTCGAGCTCGCTCACGATGTTGGCGTTGTGGAGCGAGGCTCGCGACACCACGGTCCCGGCCAGCTGTACCGGGTCCAGCTCGGCGACGGGGGTGAGCGCGCCGGTGCGCCCCACCTGCACCACGATGTCCCGGAGCCGGGTCATGGCTCGCTCGGCACGGAACTTGTACGCAATCGCCCAGCGCGGAAACTTTGCGGTACTGCCCAGCAGCGCCTGCGCGGCGAATGCGTCCACCTTGATCACGGCGCCGTCGATCTCGAACGGATAGCCGCTGCGCTGCTGTTCGATCTCGGCAATGGCGTGGCGCACTTCCGCCAGAGTTTCGCACACGCGCAGCTGTCGTTGGGTGGGCAGACCCAGCGCCGCGAGGCGCTCGAGGGCGCCGGAGTGAGTGGGGGAGAGCGCCTCGCCTTCGACCACCTGCCAGACGATCGCGCGCAATCGACGCTGTGCGACGATTCGGGGGTCGAGCATGCGCAGGCTGCCAGAGGCGGCATTGCGCGGATTGGCGAACGGCGCCTCGCCATTGGCGACGCGCGCCGCGTTGATGGTCTCCAGATCGCGCCGGAAGATCACGACTTCCGCGCGCAGTGTCAGGGGCTGCTCGGTGTCGATGCTGAGCGGCAGGGACCGGATGGTCTTGAGGTTCTCGAAGATTTCCTCTCCGCTGCTGCCGTCTCCGCGGGTGGAGCCCCCCACCAGCCGTCCGTCACGATAGAGCACTTCGATACTGCCACCGTCGAGCTTGGGCTCCACCGCGTAGGTCGGGTGTGAGCCGCTGGGCAGTCGATCCAGGACGCGGCGCTCGAACTCCGCCAGATCTTCGTCGGTGTACGTGTTGTCCAGCGAGAGCATGGGGGCTGCGTGCTCGACCGTACGCAGGTCGGACCGCGGCTGCCCGCCCACCCGCTGGGTGGGAGATCCTGGCGTCACCAGCTCGGGGTGTGCGGTCTCGAGTTCGTGGAGTGCGCGGTACAGACGGTCGTACTCGGCGTCTGTGATGAGCGGATCGTCGAGGACGTAGTAGCGATGGTCGTGAGCGCGGATTTCTCGCACCAGCTCGGCGTGGCGTTGTGCGGGCATCTTCGGCACGGCTCGGGAGTTTGCGCGAAATCCGCCCCAATCGCACACCGCACGAGTCGCCGCGAGCGTGGGCGTCGCGCATCGCTCGTTCCGGACCCGCCAGCTTCGTCACCCAGGCCGACGCCGGAGCAGGTGTGCCAGCCCGTGGGAACGCGTTTTGCTACGCGAATCGACCCGTGTGCACTAGTGTGCGCTGCGACTTCCCCATGGCTTCTGACGAGTTCCCGAAAGCAGAGCCGGCCGAGGAGCCGGACGCTGCTGTGGAAAACAGCGTGGCCGATGAGGCCGGGCTGCCTGCCGATCCTCTGGGGGGCAACGGGGAAGAGACCGACCGGCGCAGTGGTCGCCCCAACGGCTCCAGTTTCCCCGCCGAGCCGCGCAGCGAAGGACCGCTGCACTGGCGCGCCGCCGGCATGCTGCTGACGCTGCGTCCCCACCAGTGGATCAAGAACGTCTTCGTTCTGGCGCCGGTGGTGTTCGCCAAGACCATTTTTCAGGTCGAGCTGCTGACCCGGGCGGCAGGCGCCTTCGGTGTCTTCTGCCTGCTCGCCGGTGCCGTCTACACGATGAACGACCTGGCGGACGTAGAAGCGGACCGCCAGCATCCGATCAAGCGCCATCGACCCATCGCTTCGGGCCGCGTGCCGGCAGGGGCGGCGCGGGTGATGGCCGTGGTGCTCATCCTGATCGCACTCGCCACGGCCGCGGTGGGGTTTGGTCTGGCGTTCTTCGCCGTGGCCGCGGGCTACTTCAGCATCAACCTCGCGTACTCGTTCCGGCTCAAGCACATCCCCTATTTGGACGTGAGCTGCATTGCGGCCGGATTCGTGCTCCGGGTGATGGCGGGAGGCTACGGAACCGAAGTCCACGTTTCACGCTACCTGCTCCTGTGCACGGCGCTGTTGGCCGCCTTTCTCGGATTCGGCAAACGCCGGCACGAGCTCGCGGGGGCGGTCAATGCCAAGCGGCAGCGCGCCGCGCTCGAGTCGTACACCCGGATTGGCCTGGATCGCGCCTTGTGGATCACGGCCCTGCTGACCGTGGGCACGTACGTCGCCTACACCCTCGACCCGCACACGCGCGCCTACTTCCAGAGTGATTGGCTCTGGCCCAGCACGATCTTTGTGGTGCTCGGGGTGCTGCGTTTCGTCACGCTGGTGCGCAGCCGCCCGCGCGCCGAGAGCCCGACCCAGGAGATGATCAAGGACGGTCCCTTCGTCGGGATCGTGCTGCTCTGGGTGATTCTGGTGTTTTGGGTGGTTTACCATCTCAGACCAGGCTGATGGCCAAGGCCAAAGACGACGGCGGAGACGCAGGCGCACGGTCCCACAGTGGGAGCGGACCCTGGACGGATCTCGGGCTCACCCTCCCGGTGTTCCTCGGCTATCACCTGGGTGTCGTCTGGTTGCCGGTCCGCAATGCCGCCGACGTCGTCACGCGCGAGCTCATTGCCTTGTCGGATCACAACCTGCTGGCCTATGGCGGTCTCACCCTCGCCATGGGCGCGGTGTTCGTGGGCGTGCTCGCCGTGCTGGGGCGTGGGCACGAGCTCAGGTGGAACCGCTTTGCCATGGTGGCTGCCGAAGGCGTTGCCTATGCCGTGGCGATGCGGCTCATCGCCAGCTACGTGGTGGGGCGACTGTTTCTCGCCGCGACGGGCATCGACAATCCGGTGACCGGTCTGGTCATGTCGCTCGGCGCAGGCTTCTACGAAGAGCTGGCGTTCCGGGTGGTCCTGTTTGGGCTGGGCGCCAAGCTGGTGGTGATCATGTTTCCCACCGTGGTGCCGATGAAGCAGACGCTGCAGAAGGTGCTCTGGGCTGCCATCGCCGCGGCGGTCTTCAGTGGGTGGCACCACATCGGTGCCATGAGCGACGACTTCGATCTCAAAGTCTTCGTGTTTCGCTGGGTGTGCGGGATGGTGTTCACCAGCATCTACGCGTTTCGCGGTTTCGCACCCGCCGTCTGGACGCACGCCCTCTACGACATCTGGGTGCTCGTCTTCTGACGCGCCACGCCCGTGCTCACGCCGGGCGCTTCGCAGCCAGCACGAAGCGCTCGAGGTTGCCTTTGGGCCCGGGCAGCGTCGAGTCGCACTCGCCGAGCAACTCGAACCCGTTCGCCTGGATGGAGGCTCTCACCTTGGCGATGGCCGCGTCGCGCACGGCGGGATCGCGAATCACCCCCCGGCCCCGCTGCACGGCCTGCTTTCCGGCTTCGAACTGAGGCTTGATCAGAGCCAGCACCCGCCCGCCCGGACCGAGCAGAGCCGAGATGGCCGGCAGCAGCAGCTCCAGGCTGATGAACGAAGCATCCACCACCGCCAGATCGACGGGCGCTTCGAAATCGGCGGCCGTCAGGTACCGAGCATTGGTGCGCTCCATCACCACGACTCGAGCATCGCCCCGCAGCTTGACGTCGAGCTGCCCGTGACCCACGTCCACGGCGAACACGCGCGCGGCCCCGTGCTGCAACAGGCAATCGGTGAAGCCACCTGTCGACGCGCCGATGTCCACGCAGACCAGGTTCTCCGCGTGCAGGCCGAGCGCGACGAGCGCCCCTTCGAGCTTGGTCCCCCCGCGCGACACGTACCGATCGGTGCCCCGCACCCGTAGCTCGGCATCTTCCGGTAGCAGCTCCCCAGCCTTATCGATGCGGCGCGGTCCGGAGTAGACCCGGCCCGCTAGGAGCAGGGCCTGAGCACGGGATCGATTGGCGGCCAGCTCTCGTTCCACGAGCAGGACATCTGCGCGTTTTCTCATGGAAATCCTTCGACGCCGCCCAACGGGGCCGGTGGGGCTCGAAACCCTCCCCGACCGATTGGATTGAATCGTCGTTTACCCGCCGTCGTCTCTCCGACGCAACAGGAAGCCCGGGTGGGTCTGACGCGTTGCGCTGAGGAATAACGTCGGCAAGTTGGCCGCGTCGCGCGGTCCGGGCGAGCATTCGGATCACGCAGAAGTATCGAGGAGGACGACGCCCCGTGATCGCCAAGCGGCCGGGGGCATTTTCCGTCTCTGGAGGCAAAATGAGAGCACTTCCGTTAGTAAGCGTCGCAACTGCAATTGGAACCCTGCTCGTGACGGGCAATGTCCTCGCACAGCAGGCCACGGCAACCGCCAACGCGGGCACGGCCGATCTCATGGCGGGCGCGGTGGCCGGCAACTCCGATCACGACGCCATGGTCGGTCGCCTGGGTGTCGGCTACCTCGGCCGTCGCACCGTCGCGGTCGGCGCTGGCGGTGCCGTGGACGGCATGGCGCCTGAGGGCACCGTGGATGCTCCGGTGGTGGGCGTCCGCATCTGGCTCAACCCCATGGTCGGCATCGACGCGGGGCTCGGCTTGGCGATCACAAGCGGTAGCTCCGAGATCGAGACCGCTGCCGGTACCGTCTCAGCGGACAATCCGTCGACCCTGGGCTTCATCCTGCACGGCGGCGTCCCCCTTTCTCTGGCGGCAGACAATCACTATAGCTTCCAGATCATCCCGGAGCTGAACATCGGTTACGCCTCGATCTCCGCGGAGGACGCTGCGGGCAACTCGATCGACCAGACTGGACTGCACTTCGACATTGGCGCGCGGGCGGGCGCCGAAATCCACTTTGGTTTCATGGGCATCCCCCAGTTGTCGCTGCAGGGCAGTGTGGGTCTGCGGATCGACTACGACACGTCCTCGACGGACAATGGCGCCACCAACCAGACTTTTACCTGGTCGCAGACGAGGGTCTCGACCACCACCTTCGACAATCCCTGGAACATCTTCGTCAGCAACGTCGCCGCGATCTACTACTTCTGATACGCTTGAAGCGTTGCGCGTTGGGCCGACCTCACGGCGCGCGAGGTCGGCCCCGTCTCCTGGAGGGCCACCATGCACCGTACCTTGACCCTGCTTCCTCTGTTCGGGCTCGTGGCCGCCTGTGGGGGTGGCGCGGGCGGTGAAACGTCACCTGTGGATGACCAATCGCCCCCAACCAACGTCGCCGCACCGGCCAACTACTCCGATACGCCCGCCACCAGCGACCAGGCCCCGCTGAACGATGGCCAGCAGCCGGGCATGAATGAACAGGCGCCGGCCGGGGGGGCCATCCTCGGCGCCTGCGTCGGCACCACGACGCCCGCGGAGTACCTGGCAATCCTTCGCCGAGTGACCTGCGCCCAGGTGCCTCGGTGCCCGATGGGTCCCGAAGGCGAGAGCTATTGGGCGGAAGCCTGTGCGTACTTGAGCGATTGTGCCGCCAACCCGGCACAGTGCGAGCTGACCCCGGACGAATCGATCCCAGTATGCGCCGCCGGCCTCGAGAGCTGCATGATGGCTGCCGTCGAGTCCCTCGGCTGTGACGCCACCGGCAACGCTCTGGAAGAGGTCGACATCAGCCAATTCCCCGAGTGCACGGGCATCGCCGTTTCTGTTGGCAGCGAGCCGCGCGACCCCGATCCCATCACCGACGACGTCAACGGGTTTGGCGGCGCCGGCGGCTGAGGCGGCTTCCAGCACGCAGCAGGTGCACCCCCTCCTGGGTGCGCCGACTCCAGCGCGGCATCCCACCGCAGCGCTCTTGAATGGCGGCCATGACCTGGCCGTTCCGGCTTGGCTTTGGGGAGACCGCTCGTTTCGCTGCGAGCCGGGAAGAGACCGCAGGGGGGCCGCCCCGAAGGCGTCTGCCCCCTCCTTGGGGGGTGACGTGTCGGTGCGCTCAGGCGTGGGCGTCTAGCCTGCAGCTCCGCCGGCGCCTGCCACCCCGGCTCCGGTGGTCCCGCTCGCACCAGCCACCGGGCTGGCACCACTCGCTCCGCCCACTCCGCCCGCGCCCCCGGCGGTGCCAGTGGTGCCAGGGACCCCGTAGCAGAGCGACGGACAATGTCGGTCCCGCATGATGCAAGCACGGAGCGCCTCGAACTCGGGCGTTGGTAGTCCGGACGAACCCAGAGCGCATTCCTCGACGCAGCTTTCTACGTCGCTCGGCTCGACGAGGCCGGTGTCCGCAACAGCGCCCAAGTCCCTGGTGCAGTTCTGCACGCAGGCGTGCTCCTCGAGGCAATCCTCTGAGCACGTCGAGTACTCCAGTGCGCAACGGGCTCCCGCGCAGGTTCCGCAATCACACTGGCACACGTCGCAGTAACCAGCGACACACATCGTCCTGCCGGGGCAACCGTCGCTGCAAACACACGTTTGATAAACAGCGTAAGGATCAGGGTTGCACACCGTGGAGTCACACTCACTCCAAGTGCCATTGGCGAGGCAAGTCTGCTGAATAGGGGGATAGCAGCCTGCGTGAAGCGCGCATTCTCGCGTCTGGCCCGGGACACACGGCGCGCTACTGCTCCCCCCCGAGCTGCTTCCGCCCGTGGAAGCCGTCGACTCTTCAGTCGTCGAGTCACTGTCTCGGCCACACCCGGTCGATGCGAGCCAGGTGCCCGCGAGCACGAGCAGGACCCCGCCTATCCTCCGTCCCGACATCCGCGCGCTTCTCCTCCGGCTGGCGACGAACGCTTCGTCCAACGGCAGTGTAGCATCGGCGAGAGGTGCCGACAGTCACGCCACCACGTCTGTGGGTCGATGTGGTGCCAGCTTCGGCGGGGAAGGTGGCGTGAGCGTCTTCCCCGTGATGCTGCCGAGCTCTGAGATGGCGGTCGCGGTTTGTGCGCGGCGGCGTGCGGGTAGCCTTGCCTGGCGGTATGTTGTAGGTATACTTGTAGGTACATGAGTACCGCCAGAGTCAAGACTTCGGTGACGCTTTCGCGTCGGACGTTGGCCGCGCTGGATCGTCTGGCGGGCAAGACTTCGAGCCGCTCGCGGGTGATCGAAGCGGCCGTGGAAGCGTACGTGGAGGGGCGTGCTCGCGCCGCCCGCGATGCCCGCGACACGGCCATCCTCAATCGGATTGCGCCCGAGGTCGCAGGCGAGCTGGCAGACGTGCTCGCATTTCAGGCAGACCTATGAAGCGGGGCGAGCTGTATCGCGTTCGGCGTCCCAAGGGAGACCGCAAGCCGGCACGGGTGTTCGTGGTCGTATCCCGCCAGGCGGTGATCGCGTCCCGATATTCCACCGTGATCTGCGCACCGATATTCTCTCGACGTGATGGCCTGTCCACCGAGGTGGAGGTGGGCCCGGACGAGGGGCTCAAACACGAGTCGAGCGTGCACTGCGACGCGCTCGTGAGCATTCCCAAGACAGCGCTCACCGACTACGTCGGGAGCCTTTCGACCGAAGGGCTCGAGCGCTTGGCGAGTGCGCTGCGCGTCGCGGTTGGCGCCGAGTAGATTCAGCCGAGCTGCGTTTTTGCCGGCGGCCAGCCCCCGAGCTGCTCCTGCACCAATCGACGCTCAGGTGGTGCCGTCTGGCATTCACTGCGTTACATACCCTGACGCCCATGTCCGCAGTCCTGCTCCTCACCGCCACGCTCGCGGCCGGCGCTGCCGAGGCTCCGCCGCGCGCGGTGCGCGAGCCGGACGTGCACGTGACGCCGGGCTGGTTGGTGTCCCAGCTCGTCCCGAGCCCTGGGGTGGGCTTCGGAAACGACGGGGCGCACCTGGCGCTCGGCTGGCAGCTCACCCCGGTGCTGTACTCGTTCTGGCTGGATCCGCGCTTGTCTCCCTGGCGGTGGTGGGTGGCCGAGCCGCTGGTTCGACAAGGCGGCTCGATGGAGCTGTTCCTGGCGCCGGAGTATCGAACCGTATCCGACGCCCGCTTCGACTTTCGGATCGGGCTGCGCAGCACCTTTCCGCTGCTCGAGCGGGGGGACGTGCTCTCGCTATCCCTGGCCACGGCCTACCAGCAGGCGGGCGAGACTCGGAGTCCGAGCTACGAAGCGGGGTTACACACGTTGTTCGGGTTCTTCGGCGCCACGGTGCAGTACGCCCCGGTCGACCCGGTGCGGCGCTGGACTGCAACCCTGAAAGTGCGGGTGTTCTGATGGGGTCCAGAGCCAAGCTGCTGCTCTCGATGGCGCTGGTGCTCGTGGCGCTATCGGGGTGCGAGCAGACCGGCCGGATCGCGCGCTTCACCGCGCTCAACTTCGCCGTGCTCTTCGACGAGCCACGACCGGTGAAAGAGCGAGTCTCCGACCCGCACGTGCCGGGGGCGAGGCTGTCCGCGCTCTGGGTGGGCCACGCCACGGTGCTCCTGCAGCTCGACGACCGCTGGGTCCTGACCGATCCGGTCTTCACCCAGCGGGTGGGCCAGCTCTCGAACCGTCTGGTGGAGCCAGGGCTCCTGCCCGAGCAGCTCCCCGAGCTCGACGTGGTGCTGGTGAGTCATCTGCACTTCGATCATCTTTCGCTCGGCTCTCTGGACTTGATTGAGGATCGCATCCGAACTCTGGTGCTGCCCGAGGGCGGCGCGGTTTACGTGCCCCACTCCCGGGTGCTCCCGGTGGAGCTCCCGCAGGGCGCGAGCTTCGAGCAAGACGGTCTGCGGATTACCGCCGTGGCCGCTGCGCACAACGGGATGCGCTACGGCCTGGATCGCGAATGGCTCACCACGAGCTACACCGGCTACGTCATCGAATACCGTGGGACGCGCGTCTACTTCGCAGGCGACACGGCGTTTCGAGCCGAGGCTTTCCGTGACATCGGGCGACACTTTGGTGAGATCGACCTGGCGCTGTTGCCCATCGCGCCCATCCAGCCGCGCGACTTCATGCACCGCCACCACACCGATCCGGACGAAGCGCTCACCGCTTTTCAATTGCTGGGCGCCGAGTGGCTGCTCCCCATCCACTTCGACACCTTCGTCAACTCCTACGACGAGTTCGGCGCCGCGCCGCGTGCTTTGAAGGAAGCGATGCGCCGACGTGGCCTGGGTGCGGATCGAGTGACACTGCTGCGGCATGGCGAACGACGCGTGTACGCGTGGCGGTGAGGGTCGTCCTGCGAGCACCGCGATGATGGCGGGAGCGCTGGGCATGCGCCACGCCGCGCGCCTGCGCGCGGTCGTCCGCCGCCCGAGCCGGACTCATGATTGATCGGATCTCTCGGGGGCGACCTGATCGACGCGCTTGCCGCGTGGCGCCACACGCATCCGACCTGCCGCTGCTCATCCAGCGGATAGCCCGCCCTGGGCACTGGCCCCCCAAAGCCAGTGCCCGGTGAGGCGGGCGGCGTCTTCCTTACCTCGCTTCCGTGTCAGCTCCGTCTCGACCCCCGGCCGCGCCACCACGAGCTTCCACGAGTGGCCCGGGGAAGGGGACCACGAATTGTGACCAATGCTCAGCCCAGCCGGGTGAGGGCTCGCAGAAACGAGCAGCCCTGGCCTGCTCACGACGTGAGGCGGCCCGGCCGCAGTGAGAGCGCATCAGCGGCTCGGCACCCGCCGAGCGTCTCGACTACTCGAACAGCTCGCCGATCGCGATGACCACGTCCGCAAACCGCTGCGGTGCGATGCGGGCACTCGGTCCGTACGAACGCGTCGCCCCGTAGCCGTTCGACGTGGGCTCCGCGTACGCCGTCACTTCTCGTGACGCCACGTCCACGACCCAGTACTCGGGCACGCCTGCGGCGGCGTAGAGGCGGGCCTTGAGCTCGTGGTCCTTGGCAGAGGACGAGTCGCACACTTCGACCAAGAGGTACGCCTCGGACGGATGCGCCCGGGCGTAGCTCTGGAAGGGCACCACGGCGACATCGGGCTCGGGCTCGGACACGTCCGACGCCGCAAAGGGCATTTGCACTCGCACCTCGGCTCGCTCGCCCAGCAGCTGAATGAACCGTCGCGCGAGCACGGTGGCGGCGGCCGAGTGCGCTGCGCCTTGCGGGCTCATCTCGACCAACACACCCCCGAGCAACTCGACCCGCTCCGCCTCAAACACGCCGAGCTCGACCAGGCGGTCGTACTCCTGGCGGTACAACGGGCGTGCCCGGTCCGGCGCCAAATCCGCGTCGCGCAACATCGCCTTCAATATAGCACCTCGGGGTTGGAGCTCATGGGCTGCGTAGGCCCCCTCGGGCTCCAGGGTGCGCCGGTTGCGCGCTTCCAGCAGGCGAGGGGCAGCTCGGTGGACACCAGTCGCACCGCTGGCCGCCGCCACCGGCCGCCACCCAATGCGCCACCTTCTGGCCAGGCCTCGGGGGCCAGTCCGTAGCTGAGTCAGCGAGAGGAACGCATCCTGCATGCGAACCGGAGCGTGTGCGGGTCGATGCCATTTTGGCCGTGGCGTGTGCGCTCCTGTTGGGAGCGTGCGCCGCCGTTGCCCCCGTTGCAGTAGCCGCGACCACGGTGGCGCTCGGTATCGTGCTCTGGCGACGGCTCGGCACGGTGGCTTGGCTCTGTGCGCTGGCGGCGGTGGTGCTCGGTGCGTGGCGTGGCGTGCGAGCCATCCACGAGTACGAGGCGGCTCGGGCCGGTGTGCGGACTTGCGTGACCGGACCACTACGCTGCGCCGGGAGCGGGGTCGTCGTGGCGTCTCCAACCTGGGCGCGTGGGGCGGCTCGGCTCACGCTGGAGCTCGACACCCTCGATTGCGAGGGCCGCTCGCCGGAGTTGCCAGTGCGCGCGCGGCTCTATGGGGGGCCAGTCGACCTACACAGAGGGGACGCGGTCGAGTTCGTGGGCCAGCTGGCACCGGTGCGGCGGTTTGCCAATCACGGGCTCGCCGATCCGCGCCCGCGGGCGGCGCGCAGTGGCGTGCACTTGAGTGGTTCCACCCTCTGGCTCGGACGCCTCGAGCGAGGGCGCGGCTGGCGCGCCTGGGTGGACGCGGGGCGCAACCACGCCCGTCGCCGGATTGATGCGACCTTCGCTCCAGCAGCAGCGCCCATGGCTCGGGCCCTCGTGCTCGGAGAGGACGATCTCGAGGAAAGCGAGAGCCTCGCCTTCAAACGGAGCGGCCTGGCGCACCTGTTGGCGGTGAGCGGGACCCACTTGGTCTTTGCCGTGGTCGCGTTGGTTCAGGCAGCGCGCTTCCTGCTGGTGCGGATCGAATGGCTGGCGGCGCGCTACGACATGAGCCGCGTTGCCGCTGCCGCTGGCGCGGTGTTGGCTCCCCTGTATGCCGACTTCGCCGGTGGGTCCGGTTCGGCGTGGCGGGCCGCGTGGATGCTGTCCGCAGCGCTGCTCAGCCGCGCTGCAGGGCGGAGGCCCAACGCCAGCCGGGCGGTGGCGGCATCCCTGCTGGTGGCGGCTGCGCTCGATCCGCTGGCGGCGTTTGACATCTCCCTCTTGCTGAGCGCCGCGGCCACGGCCGGCCTGCTCGTGATCGGCAGAGCATGGGCGCGGCGTTGCCGGGATCTTCGGAGCCGCTTCCTGCGCTACCTGGCGCTTAGTGTGGTGGCGACCACGAGTGCGATGCTGCCTTGCGTCCCCCTGCTGGCGCTGCTCTCCCCCACGCTGACCGCGGCCGGTGTCTTTGCCAACGTTCTGGCCATGCCCTTTGGCGAGGTGATCGCCTTGCCCCTGTGTCTCGGTCACGTACTGACCTTCTGGGTTCCGGTGCTCGAGCACGGTGTGGCCACAGTGGCATCCGGCGCCCTGTTGGTCGTCAAGCACATCGCGTTTGGCAGCGCCGCGCTCGAGGTGCTGGCAGTTTCCGTTCCTGATCCTGGCCGCTGGCACTTGGTCCTGCTCGCGGTGGGCGCCGTGGGGACGACTCTCGGGGCTGGTGCGCAGGGGCAGCTCGTCCCACGCGCTGCGCGCTGGGCATGGTTGGCGTCGTTGCTGCTCGGGCTCGGGTTGGTCGAAGCCGCCGCCCACCGTGCGGGTGACCCTCGTGGGGTGCTGCGCGCCCAAATTGTGGACGTGGGGCAGGGTGACTGCATCCTGATCGACCTTCCCGACGGCAAGCTCATGCTCGTCGATGGAGGTGGCTTCGCGGCAGGCTTCGTCGATCCGGGCAAGGAAGTGGTGCTGCCGTTGCTCCGATCACGCCGCCGCCGGCGCGTGGACGTCGCGGTGCTCACCCATTCGCATCCCGACCACCTGGTGGGGCTGGCCACCGCCTTGGCCAGCGTCGAGGTCGGCGAGCTCTGGCTCGCACCGCTGGGGAAGGACAGCGACCCTCGCACGCTCACCGAGCTCATCCGGTCGCTGCGGCAACGCGGCGTCCGGATGCGCAGCCCATCCGATCTCTGCGGCCACCCCGTGGCGCTCGGGGGAGCCACCGTGTCGGTGCTCGGCCCCTGCCCCTGCCCGCGCCCGGAGCTCGGCCCGAACGACAACTCCATCGTGCTGCGCCTCGGGCTGGGGCGCCGCAGTCTGCTGCTGGTCGGCGACGCGGAAGCGACGCAGGAAGCTCAACTGATCGGGCACCACGGTGCCGAGCTCCGAAGCGATCTCCTCAAGGTCGGGCACCACGGCAGCGCTACCTCCAGTACTCCGGAGTTCCTCGACCGCGTTCGACCAGCGGTGGCAGTGATCTCGAGCGGTGTGCGCAACCGGTTTGGCCATCCACACGCCAACACGCTCGCGCGGCTGCATGAACGCGGAGCGCAGGTGCTGCGTACGGATCAGACCGGCTCGGTGCTTTGGCAGACAGATGGCCGCGACACGTGGCTTGGAGCCCGGCTGCCCCGGCAGTGAGCCATCGCGACCGGGTTGACCGCATCTCCGCCGCCGGCTACCAACCTGGATTGGAGAGGTGGCGATGGCCGACGACCCGAAGACCCTGTTCAGCCGCGAGCAGATCCAGCGCCGAGTGGCAGAGCTCGGGGCACAGATCACCACTGACTATGCTGGCCGCTCCCTAGTGCTCTTGTGCGTGCTCAAAGGGGGGTTCGTGCTCACAGCCGACTTGGCCCGCGCCATCGACTTGCCCCTGCGCGTGGAGTTCCTCGGCGTGCAGAGCTACGGCATGGACACGCGGAGCAGTGGAGTGGTGCAGATCACGCAGGACCTGACCAGCCCGGTCGATGGACAAGATTTGCTGCTCGTCGAGGACATCGTTGACACCGGGCTCACTTCTCATTTCTTGATGGAGAGCCTGGCTGCCAGAAGACCGCGCAGCATCAAGCTGTGCGCGCTCCTGTACAAGCCCGCCCGTCGACAGCAGGAGGTCGGAATCGACTACCTCGGCTTCACCGTCGAGGACGTGTTCGTGGTCGGCTACGGGTTGGACCACGCCCAGCGCTATCGCAATCTGCCCTACGTCGGGATCCTGCCCGCTAGCGCGGGTTAGCTAGTTCGCGGCGCGAAACACCGCAATCGCGAGACGATACCGTGGCGGCGGTG
>CAZSVU010000032.1:0-6907 GCA_964610275.1 uncultured Polyangiaceae bacterium
CGACGTTGCTCCATCTTCTTCACACTGCCCGGCCCGAACTCCGAGCAAGGGTGGGGTATGCTGGAACCGACAGCCAGAGCCCCGGACCGTCCGATCCGTGGAAGCGTGGCCGCCGGCAGACATGATCTCACAAGAATGAAGCCCGACGAGCGCGGGTCCGACAGCACCACCGGGCACCGAGGCCAATCGGGTCCGGCCCGGATCACTGCTTCGGCAGCTGGTACTCGATCACCGTTCTGCCGCCGGCAGCTTCGCGTGAAGTTTGGCCTTGGACTGGGTCACGGCCTCGGTGCCGACCGACGGCTTGAAGTCTCCCCGAAGCCAGCCCGATGTTGTGGAGGGGGGATTCTCAGCTCGGGGAAGAGCTCGGGGTTGCTCGTGGCTCGGGTGAGCTCGCGGGCACGGGGACCATAGACGTTGCGGGCGCTCTTGATCTCGCTTCGTAGACTGCAGGTCTCCGGTTCAAGTCTGGAAGCTGGCGCCCTTTGATTCCCGGAAGTGCGCGGAGCGTCTCATGGATCAAGCACCCGCATGGGAGCGTAGCAGTCTCTCGAGTGAGAGCCTGTGGACTGAGGGGATTGGTCGTGCGATCAGCGAGCCCGGTCAGCCTTCGAGGTGTCGGCGGAGGAGCTCGGCCAGCTCTGATCTCGTGAAGGGCTTGCAGAGGCTGTCGGTGAATCCGTGCTGGGTGGGATTGGCCATGACCGGGTCGTCGGCATAGCCGCTCGATACGAAGACCGGCACGTCGACGTCGATCTTTCGTATCAGGTGGATCGCCTCAGCTCCCCCCATGCCGCCCGGCACGGTCAAGTCGAGGATGACCGCCGCGAACGGGCGCCCGGTGGCTCTCTCGTCCGCGAACACCCGCGTCACCTCCTGTCCGTCGCTCGTCGAGACCGCCCCGTATCCGAGTGACTCGCACATGGCTCGAGTGGTGTCGCGCACCGCGCTCTCGTCGTCCATGATCAGGATGCGATTACGCTTCTCGAGGGACCTGCGGGGTTCTGAGGGCGGGGCGGTGACCGCTTTGGAAGCTTCGGCAGAGGCCGGGAGATAGACCAGAAACGTGGCGCCCTTGCCGGGCTCCGAGACCACCTCGATGTGGCCGTCGTGTCGTTTGACAATCGAATAGCAGGTGGCCAGGCCGAGGCCGCTTCCCGCCTGCTTGGTCGTGAAGAAGGGATCGAAGATGCGCGAAAGCGTCTCCTTGGGCATACCCACGCCGCTGTCCTGAAACGACAGCTTGACGTAGCCTCCTGCCTGGAGCGCGGGGTGGTCCCTCTCCTCGAGGGAGATGTTTTTGGCCGCCACCGCCAGGGTTCCCCCCATGGGCATGGCCTGGTGGGCGTTGATGACGATGTTGTCGACGACCTGACCGATCTGGTTGCTGTCGTAGTCGCACGGCCAGAGCTCACTCGGCACGTCGAACCGGCACGAGATTTTCGATCCGCTGAGCGCGAACCTCACCGTTTCCTCCACGAACGGAAAGAGGGGCATCACGTTCTTTGCCGGTGCGCCGCCCTTGGAGAAGGTAAGGAGCTGCCGGGTCAGGCCGCGCGCGCGGTCGATGGTGGAGAGCGCTTTCGCGAGATACAGGGAAACCGCTTCGTCCTTGGATACCTCTTTGGCGAGATCGACATAGCCGTAGATGCCTCCGAGTAGGTTGTTGAAGTCGTGTGCGATCCCACCCGCCAGCACGCCGAGGGACTCGAGCTTCTGGGTCTTCTGCACGTGCTCGTCGAACCGCCGCCGCTCCTCCTCGGACCGCTTCCGCTCGGAGATATCCTTTGAGAACGAGAAGGTAATCCTTCTGTCTTTGAAGACCATGCGGTTGATGGTCACCTCGACTGGGAACTCGGAGCCATCCTTTCGCCGGTGGGTCGTCTCTATCGAGACCACACCGCGGGCGTGTGTCTTGTCCCGATGCGTTCTCCATTTTTCGAAATTGAACGTCGGGTCAATATCCATGATCGTGAGGCGCGTCAGCTCTTCGAAGGAGTAGCCGAGATCCCTGCAGGCCCGCTCGTTCGCGTAGTAGATATTGGCGTCGTCGTCTGCCTGGAATACGGCCACCTGGGCGTGGTCGATGCCGAACTGGGTGATCTTGAGCTGCTCCTCTGCCTTCTTACGTTCCGAGATGTCGTGGACGAAGCCGAGGATTTGCTTTTCTCCATTCATCTGGATGGCGCTCGCTCGCACCTCGACCGGGAACGAGGAGCCGTCGCCTCTTACGTGGCGGCTTTCGAAGCTGATGGCCTCGCCGATTTCCAATCCGGACCACAGCTTCATGCACTGGTCCAATGTCGGGTAGTCCTGGTCCAGCTCCATGACCGTCTTTTGGAGCAATTCCTCGCGAGCGTAGCCGATTTGCTCAACGGTCCGTTGGTTCACTTCGACTATGCGGCCCTGCATGTCGGAGAGGTAGACGGCATCGGCGGCCTGATCGATCAGGAACCGAAAACGGGACTCGTCCGCTCCCTGTGGGCGGACCCGCTCCTCGCGATGATCCGAATCATTCATGCCCGATCACGAGATCCCCACACAAAGGCTGCACCCGCACCCCCACGCTTTTCAATTCTTTTCCATACAGGTAGCTACCCACCAGCCAGATGCCGAAACCACATTGGCAAGCCCGCGGGCCGGACAGCAAGGCTCGTACACCAGTGACCGCGCTCCGGGACTGCGGAGCTGTGTGCCGGCGCGAGCTGGACGACACGTGCGAGCAGTCGTCACCTCACGGCCAGGTCCGAGTGGTAATCTCAGCTCCGGAGATTGGCAGAGCGGCTATGCGCCGAGCATTGCAGGACGGACAACCTGCGCAACTCTTGCTCGACGTACTTCGGGAGCCCCCGTTCATGACTCTCGCGCGCTTGCGCGAGAAATGTTTCGAGATGGTCGGAGACCAGCCGGTACAGGAGCGTTCGTTCCGGGCGACGGGGCTCGTACGGCTGGCCGTTGGCCGACTGCGCCGCCAGCGATGGCACGGGTGCCGGCTTGCCAGCGCTGTGCCGCGCGCGATTGTCCTACGTTGAGCCCCACCGAGCGAAGGGACGACCTACCGCACGTCCCGCCCCACCGCGTGCTCCAGTCGCACCCGCGCAGTGAGCAGGTTGACGTGCGCGTTGATCTTCTGCAGGCGCGCTCTGAGGAGCCTGGTCTCTTCTTCGCTGAGCTCCAGGCTGGTGGCGTGGCCATTTTCGAACAGGAGCCGCCGCACGCGATACGCTTCCTCGGCGGCCGCGAACGCGCGCGCCGCACTCTCGACGCTCGCTGCGGCTTCCTGCAGCGCTTGATGCGAGTCCATCACCTCGGCGCGCAGGTGATCCACCAGGGCGTTGCGCTCGGCCATGAGCTCGGCTCGCTGGGCGTCGATGCTGCTGGTCTCGGCGTTCGAATGGAGGATCCCGTTTGGAGTCCAGGTGAGCTGCAGCCCCGCGTCCCAGCTGCTGCGCCATTCCTCTTGTTGCGGCATGACCCGCGGGTGGGGGTTGGCGTAGTACGCGTTGCCAAAGGCGCTCAGGCGGGGGTAGGCGGCGGCCTGGATCGCTGACCGGTGGCGGCCGAGTGCGCGGGTGCGAAGGTCGAAGGCGCGTAGCTCCAGCCGCTGCCGCACGGCTTCGGCGTAGAGCGCATCGAAGCTCTCACTGGTGTCGCGCGGTCGAACCGCCACCACGACGTCCTCACCGATTTGGTAGGTGCCGGGTTTTCCGTCGTGCATGGCCGTGCGCACCACGTCTTCGGTGGTGGCGGTCATGCGCCGCGCCTGAGCCACGAACAGCTCGGCGTTGGCCACTCCCGCTTCGGCGCCGGCCACGTCGGCGTTTGACGCGCGTCCCACCTCGAACACGAGCCGAGCGACTTGGAGATGCTCCTGGGCTTCGGCGAGGGCCTGCTCGGCGACCACCTGCTGCAGCCGGGCGCGCACCCACGCGTAGTACACCAGGCGCGCGTTGGTGGCGGAGGCCAGACGCGTCGCGCGCACGCTGAGGCGCGCGGCCTCGACCCCGTGCTTGGCGGCGGCGTGCGCGTGACGGGTGCGCAGCACATAGTCGGACAGGGGCACCACCAGGCCTGCCTGCAGGTAGTACTGGTTCTCGAGCTGGGTGAAGGCCAAGGATGAGGCCGGGACGCCGACGAGCGGGGAGCCTGGCGGAAGTGGACCGGAGGTGCCGGACGGGTCGACCACCAGGCTCCCGCGGTCGCCGAACACCGGGGTCGCGCCCATGTCGGATAGCCGGGTGTAGCGCGCCACGAACACCAGCTCGGGGAAGTAGCCCGTGAGCACCTGGTCGACGCCGGCTGCGGCCACCTCGACGGCGCGCTGCTTGGCTTCGACTTCGTGGCTGGTCGCCACGGCGCGTTCGGCGACCCGCTCGGAGGTGAGCCCCCCGGGTCGGGCGAGCACTTCGCTCAAGCGCGCCTCGAGCTCGGGGGCCGTCTCCGGCGCCACCGCCGGAGCGGGCGGCGCAGGCGCCGGCGGCGGCTCCTCTGCCGCTGGCGTCTGCGGGGGTGCGGGTTGCGCGCTGGCCGGTGTGACGGCCAGGACTGGGCCGAATACGAACGAGCTGCACAGGAACAGGAACGGATGGTGGGGGCTCATCTCGTGTCTCCAGCCGGCCCCGCGGGGTTCATTCGAGGCCGTACTTCTTCATCTTGTCGAGCAGCGTCACCCGCCCGATGGCGAGCCTGCGGGCAGCCTCGGAACGGTTGCCGCCGGTTTCGCGCAGCTCGCGGGCGAGGATGCCGCGCTCGAAGGCTTCCACGCGCTCCTTCAGGCCGAACGACGACGCCGTGGCCTCGCAGGTCGCAGAACCTGGCGCGAGCTCGTCCACGATGCCACCGCTCGAGAGCGCGACCAGGCGCTCGATGGCGTGCTCTAGCTCGCGCACGTTGCCGGGGTAGGGCTGGCGCATCAGCTTCTCGCGCAAACCCGGCGCGAGCGCGAGGGGGCCGGTGCCAAAGCGCTCGGCGTACTTGCTCACGAAGTGGTCGATGAGCGGCGGGATGTCTTCGCCCCGTTCGCTCAGGGGAGGGATACGGATCTCGACCACGTTGATCCGGTAGAATAGATCTTCGCGAAAGCGTCCCTGGGCGACCTCTTGGCGCAGATCGCGGTTGGTGGCACAGAGCACGCGCACGTTCACCTCGAGCTCACGGTCCTCGCCCACGGGACGGATGCGGTGCTCCTGCAGCGCGCGCAAGAGCTTGCCCTGGGTGCGGAGGGAGAGCTCCCCCACCTCGTCGAGGAGCAGGGTCCCACCGCTGGCCTCACGGAACAGACCGTCTCGTGCCTTGACCGCGCCGGTGAAGGCGCCACGCGCGTGTCCAAAGAGCTCGGCCTCCGCCAGGTCGGCGGGCACCGCCGCACAATTCATGCGCACGAAAGGGCGCTTCGCGCGCGTCGAGCCGGCGACGAGAGCTTCGGCCAAGCGCTCCTTGCCGGTGCCGCTCGGCCCGGTGATGAGCACGGTCACGTCGCGGGGGGCCACCCGAAACAGCACCCAGGCCACGTCCCGCATGGCGTCGGAAGCAAAGACCAGGTGTCGTGCGAGGTGGAGCTCTGCTCGCAATCGCTCGTTCTCCTGCTCGCGCCGAACGCTGGCCACCGCGCGCTCGACCACCGCCAGGACCGCGTCGGCGTCGAAGGGCTTGGCGAAGTAGTCGTAGGCGCCGCGCTTCATGGCTTCGACGGCGTGACGCTCCGACCCGTGCGCGGTGAGCACGATCACCGTCGGCCGATCCGGGACGGTAGACAGCTCGGCCAAGAGCTTCATCCCATCCATCCGCGGCATGCGCAGATCGGTGATGACCAGGTCCGCGTGCTCTCGCGCGAGCCAGTCGAGCGCTTCGTGGCCGTCCTCGGCCTCGAACACGTCGGTGTCCGCGCTCTCCAGGATCTCGCGCAGCGTGTAGCGAACGCCCGCGTCATCGTCCACGACGAGGATTCTTGGTTTCACAGCACGTCCTCCTCGGGGGCCGAGGCTTCGAGCGGCAAGGTCAGGGTGGCCACGCAACCGCCCTCCGCGCGACCCGCGAGCGTCAGGTCTCCGCCATGTTGTTGGGCGATGGACCGGGCCACCACCAGCCCGATGCCCG
This sequence comes from uncultured Polyangiaceae bacterium, assembly GCA_964610275.1. Lineage (GTDB taxonomy): Bacteria > Myxococcota_A > Polyangia > Polyangiales > Polyangiaceae > JAFGBI01. Next base: position 6,097 of record CAZSVU010000032.1, read on the forward strand.
AGCCCGCTTCCTTGGTCGTCAATCCCGGCGTGAAGAGCTGCTCGGCAACCTCCGGGGCGAGGCCAGGACCGGAGTCGCGCACGCGGATCTCGACGCTGGCGTCTTCTCGCGGCGCGATTTCGAGCTCGATGCGCCCACCCTCGCGAGTGGCGTCCAAGCTGTTTTGCAGCAAATTGAGCAGGGCCTGCTTGACCTTGTGCGGATCGCAGACGATCTCCGGGTCAGGACTAGGGGTGCGGAGCTCCAGCTTGGTTCGGTCGCTGCTTCCCTCACTGAGCAGGACGAGATCGGTGATGAGGCGCGTGAGGTTGACCCGCTCGAGCCTGAGGCCGGAAAGTGGCCGGCTGAAGCTCCGGAACTCGTCCAGCACGGTGCGCATGCGGCCGATTTCGCGCAGCATCACGTCCAGGCGCTCGTGGTCTTTGCTTTCGGGCGGCGCGGACCGAAACAGGAGCTGGGCCAGTCCCTGGATCGACGACAGCGGGTTCTTGAGCTCGTGGGCGACGGTGCTCGCCACACTCCTGAGCTCCCGGTTGCGGCTGGCGAGTGCCTCCAGGTTGTCGCGACGCACCGCGGTGACCTGATGGACGATCTGTTCGTACACCCGGCGGACGGCCGAGCCCGCGAGCGCCGTCCCCGCGGTGAGCACGATGATGACGACGGTAGTGATCCACACGTAGACGGGCTGTTGCCAGAAGCCCGTTCCGAGCCCGAAGAAGTCGGGGGTGGCGCGCGGAAGCCAGCCGCCCAGCGCCCCGGCAGCGAAGCACGAGCTCGCCACGAAGGGGACGGCGACTACTGGGAGGACGAG
>CAZSVU010000032.1:6917-40016 GCA_964610275.1 uncultured Polyangiaceae bacterium
ACCCGGTGACGAGCCCGAGCGGCACGAAGATCAAGAAGAACGGGCTCTCGACTCCGCCGGTGACGTAGATGATGGAGGCCTGGATCAGCAGGACCCCGGCGAGGTTGACCTGGATGGTGCGGATGCCGGCGGGCGAACGCTGGATGCGCCAGTACTCGACTCCCGAGAGCGCCAGCATGAACACGCCGGTGACCGCGATCCAGACCAGCTTCCAGGGGGTCGGATCCCAGACGGCGTAGGCGGCGAAGATCAGCGCGATGAGCACGCCGAACGCGAAGCGGATCCGGAATATCGTGCGGATGAGGCGCTGGGTCTCCCGGTACCAGGGGTCGGCATGCAGCTCGGCGCTGGTTTCCGTGCCGCTCATGGCTGCCCCTGCGTACGGAACTCCGACGGGGGTGTCGGTTTTCCGAACACCTTCTCGGGCAACGGTCCGCTCCGAGCGCGCTGCCGGCGGCATTCCGCAGGCGGATCCGCCGAGAAATCAGCCGGCTCAGCCGAGGTCTGGGTGGATGGGGCCATGTGACGTTCCCTCGCCAGTGCGAACCCCGTGCCAGCCGGGGTGCTGGCACGGGCCGTGCACGACGGTACCACGCGGACCCGATCCGCGAGGCCAAGCACATGAAACGAATCGTCGTCATCGTCATTCTGCTGGTTGCGGGGCTTGCGGTCGCCTTGACCTACCGGCTGCGTCAGCTCGACGCGCCCCGTCATGCGCCAGCCGGAGGCACGGGGACCATCGAAGGGACCGAGGTCAACATCACGTCGCGGATCCCCGCCCGCATCGTCGCCGTGCACGTGCGCGAGGGCCGTTCCGTGAAGCAGGGGCAGCTCTTGGTCGAGCTCGAGTGTGACGAACCCGAAGCGGCGTTGGCCCAGGCCCGAGCGACGCTGGCCGCAGCCGAGGCGAACGTGGAGGGCGCACTGGCCCAGGTCCGCGCGGCGGGGGGTAGCACCACCGTAGCGTCGCGCGCGGTGAAGGTGGCGGAAGCTGCGGGTCGAGCCGCCGAGGCGGACCGGGAGAATACCGCCAAGGAAGCGGGACGACTGCGTCGATTGCACCAGAGCGGCGCCATCTCTAGCTCCCAGCTCGACCAGGTCGAGACCGGAACGGTGACGTCATCCGAGCGGGTGGAGGTGGCCAAGGCCGAGAAGGCGGTAGCCAAGGCCCGGATCGGCGTGGCCTACCAGCAGCGGCAGGCCGCGGAAGCGCAGGCCAACGCCGCCAGCAAGAACGTCGACGCGGCGCGAGCGGCGGTCCGGCGTGCGGAAACGGGCGTGCGTGAATGCAGGCTGGTCGCGCCGCGCGCTGCCGTGGTGCAGACTCGCAGCTACGAGCCGGGCGAGGTGGTACTGCCCGGGGCGAACCTGCTCACCCTGGTGGATCTGGTGGACGTTCGCGTCACGTTCTACTTGCCCAACGCGGAGCTCGCCGCGGCTGCACCCGGCAAGGCCGTCACCGTGGTCGCGGATGCCTACCCGGGGGAAACGTTCGCCGGCAAGATTCGACACGTGTCGAGTGAGGCGGAGTTCACGCCGAAAAACGTGCAGACTCGCGAGGACCGCGATCGACTGGTTTTCGGTGTCGAGGTCGTGATTCCCAACCCTGATGGCAAGCTGCGCCCCGGCATGCCGGTCGAGGTCAGCATCGACGGAACCGCACGATGACCGAGCCCGTGGTCATCGCCCGCGGCCTGAGCCGGCGCTACGCGTCGGTCGACGCGCTGCGGGGCATCGACCTGCAGATTGCGCCCGGTGAGGTGTACGGTCTGGTCGGGCCGGACGGGGCCGGTAAGACCACGGCACTGCGTATTTTGGCCGGCGTCATCGGTCCGACCGAAGGCGAGGTGCGCGTCGACGGCCTGGATCCGTTGCGCTCGGCGCGCGTGCGCGACGAGCTGGGCTACATGCCGCAGCAATACAGCCTGTACGGCGATCTGACCGTGGGTGAGAACCTGGCCTTCTTTGGCGCCATGTTCTCGCTCCCTCGCGACGTGCTCGCGGAGCGGCGCGAACGGTTGCTCGGGATCACTCGCCTGGCGCGGTTCACCGATCGCCGCGCCGATGCGCTTTCCGGCGGAATGTACAAGAAGTTGGCGCTTGCTTGCGCCCTCTTGCATCGTCCCCGACTGCTGGTGCTCGACGAGCCCACCAATGGGGTCGACCCGGTCAGCCGGCGTGAGTTCTGGGATCTGCTCGGCGGCTTTGCTCGTGAGGGAATGGCCATCGTGCTCTCGACTCCCTACATGGACGAGGCAGCGCGCTGTCATCGAGTGGGCCTCATTCACCAGGGGCAGCTGCTGCTGGAAGGGGATCCCTCAGCCCTACTAGCCGCATTCCCGCAACGCGCGTTCAGAGTCGAGGGAGGTGACCGCGCTGGGTTGGTCGACACGCTCACCGGTGACGCGCGCGTGCAGGCCATATCGCCGGCGGGTGAACGGGTGCGGATCGTCGTTGCTCCCGACGACGTGAGCGGAGTGTCCGAGGTAGTGGCGGCGCTGGGGGGAGGCCTGGTTGCGACCGCTCCAGACTTCGAGGACCTGTTCCTCAGCCGACTGCGAGAGGTGTCGTCCGACTCCGAGGGGGCTGCGGCGTGAGTGGTGACCGCGTGATCGAGGTGCGGGAGCTCAGCCGACGGTTCGGCACCTTCGTGGCGGTGGACCGAGTAAGCTTCGACGTCACGCAGGGCGAGATCCTCGGCTACCTGGGCGCCAACGGCGCCGGCAAGTCGACGACCATTCGCATGCTGTGTGGCCTGCTGGAACCTACCTCGGGCAGTGCATACGTGGGCGGGATCGACATCAACCGAAGCCCCGAGCGGGTCAAACGCGTGATCGGGTACATGTCGCAGAAGTTCTCCCTGTACCTGGATCTCAGTGCTGCGGAGAACCTGGAGTTTTTTGGTGGCGCATACGGGCTGCACGGCGTGCGGCTCAGGCGTCGCGCGCGAGAGGTGCTCGAGTTGGTCGATTTGTCGGCCCAAGGGCGAACCCGCACTAGTGCCCTTCCGGGTGGGTGGCGTCAGCGCCTGGCGCTCGCGTGCTCGATCCTTCACGAGCCCAGGATCTTGTTTCTGGATGAGCCGACCGCGGGGGTCGACCCGGTGTCGCGTCGGAGCTTCTGGAGCCTGGTTCGCCGGCTCAGTGCGGCGGGGACTACCGTGCTGGTGACGACCCACTACATGGATGAGGCCGAGTACTGCGACCGGGTTGGGCTGATGGTCGATGGGCGTCTGGAGGCGATGGACACGCCGCTGGGGCTCAAGCGTCGGCACGTTCCGGGTCGCATGCTCGACGTGCGTGGCGTAGGTCCCGAAGCGCGCGGCGTGCTGGCCGCACTGCCGGACACGGTGCATGTGGAGCCGTTTGGGGCTGGTTTTCACGTGCGCTTGCCCGAGGGCGGCACGAGTGCCGAAACGGTCGTGCAGAAGTTGACGGCGGCAGGATTCGAGCGCGCCACGGTCGAAGCGCTGGAGCCCTCGCTCGAGGACGTGTTTCTCGAGGTGGTCAGCCCTAGGAGTCGGGGCCCCCGCGCGACCGCGAGGGAAGCATGATCGGCAGTGCGCTCGGACGGACCTGGGCGCTCGCGCGCAAGGAGACGATTCACATCGTCCGTGACGTTCGTGTGATCTACATGGCGCTGGGTCTGCCGGTGGTGCTGTTGGCGCTGTTTGGCTACGCGGTGTCGTTCGATCTGGATCGATTGCCGATCGGGGTCGTCGACGAAGACCAGAGCCCGGCGTCGCGCCGGTTGGTCGAGGCCATGACCGCGAGCGCTGCGTTTCACGTGGAGGCCCGGCTGCGCGATCCAGCGGAGGTGGCGGAGCGATTCCGCCGGGGCGAGCTCAAGGCCGCGTTGGTCATCCCGCGTGGGTTGGGCCGCAGTCTGGCGCGGGGTGAACGTGCCGAGGCGCAGATGTTGCTCGACGGGGCCGATGGTATGACGACCAGCATAGCCCTCGGCTACGCCGCGGGGATCTCGCAGGCGGAGACCCAGCGGCTGCTCAGCGAGTCGGGGCTCGTGCTGGAGCCCCCCTTGTCGGTACGAGCGCGGGTGCGGTTCAATCCCGGAATGCGGTCGGCGCGGTTCATCGTGCCCGGGCTGATCGCCGTGATTCTGTCCATCATGGCGGTGCTGCTCACGGCGCTGACCGTGGCCCGGGAGTGGGAACGAGGCAGCATGGAGCAGCTCTTTGCCACTCCGGTGCGACGGGTCGAGGTGATCGTTGGCAAGCTGTTGCCGTACGTCGCCATCGGCATGGTGCAGGTGCTGCTCGTGGTCACGGTTGGGGCGTGGCTGTTCGGCGTGCCGGTGGTGGGATCCCTCGGGCTTCTGTTTGGTGCGGCCTGGTTGTTTCTGACCGGGATGCTCGGACAGGGGTTGCTCATCAGCGTGATCACCCGCAACCAGCAGGTCGCCACCCAGGTCGGCATGATCAGCTCCATGCTGCCGACCTTGTTGCTGTCGGGATTTCTGTTTCCGATCGAGAACATGCCGGCCTTCTTGCAGCTCATCTCGCGAGTGATTCCGGGGCGGTACTTCATCGTGACGCTGCGCGGGATTCTGTTGAAGGGCAACGGCATGGACGTGCTCTGGCCACAGTTCGTCGCCCTCGGGGTGTTTGCCTTGGTGATGATTGCGCTCTCCAGCGGCCGCTTCAGACGACGGCTCGATTGAGGTGGACTGTGCTCTACGCCCTACTTGCCGTGATGACGAAGGAGCTACGCCAGGCGTTCCGCGACAAGCGCATGGCGGCGGTTCTGCTGGTGGCGCCGGTGATCCAACTGACGCTGCTCGGCTACGCGGTCGACCTGGAGGTCGACCGCATCCCGACGGTGATCTGCGATCTGGATCGCACCCGACAGAGTCGGGATCTCGGCGCAGCGCTGGTGGCCGAGAAGACGTTCAGGCTGGTGGGAGTGGAGTACGAGCCCAGCGCAGCATCGGAACGCCTCGACCGCGGCGATGCGGCCGTCGGAGTGGTGATTCCTGCGGGGTTCTCCCGAGATCTCGCCGAGCGGAGGCCAGTGGCCGTGCAGGTGCTGCTCGACGGGACCGACCCCAACCGGGCCCAGGTCGCGGCCAACGCCGCGGCGCAGTTCATGGCCGAACGGGCCGTGGCGACCTCTCTTCAGCGACTCGATCAGCTGGCTGGGGCCGAGGGCAGAGTGCGCGCGCTGCCACAGGTGGGGCTCGCTCCGCGCATCCTGTTCAACCCGCAATTGAAGAGCGCCCTCTACATGGTGCCCGGAGTGGCCGCGATGGTGCTGCTGGTGGTGACCACCATCGTCACGGCCATGGGGATCGCCCGGGAGCGGGAGATCGGAACCATGGAGCAGATCCTCGTGACGCCGCTTCGTCCCAGCGTGCTGCTGCTGGGCAAGTGCCTGCCCTTCGCCTTGGTGGGGCTGGTCGACGTGTGGGCGATCCTCACGGTGGGGTCGTACTTGTTCGATGTCCCGCTGGGAGGGTCATTCGTGCTGATCACCGTGGCCACGTTCCTGTACCTGATGTGCACGTTGGGCGTCGGCGTTTTCATCAGCACCGTCAGCCGTTCGCAGCAGCAAGCGATTCTCGGCGGGTTCTTCTTCATCATGCCGGCCATCCTGCTTTCCGGGTTCATGACACCCATCGAGAACATGCCGGCCTGGCTGCGGCCGATCACCTACCTGGACCCGGTGCGGTACTATCTGGAGATCCTTCGGGGTTGTCTGCTCAAGGGAGCGGGCTTCGAAGACGTCATGCCGCAACTCGTGGCGCTGGCCGCGTTTGGACTGGGGCTGCTGTTGGTGAGCTCGGTGCGGTTCAGAAGGAGATTGGGGTAGGCTGCCGCCGAGCTGCGCTCGGCGGCCTCGCAGCGGCGCCCGAGCTCCGCCCGGGCGCTTGCATCAAACGCGTCGTTACCCATTCTGCTGCGCCCACTCGATCAGCATCTGCACCGGTGCGTTCATGTTCGTGGGAATGAGGGTCGCGTCGGGATGGCGCGCGGCCCAAACGCGAAAGAGCTCGTCGGCAAATCCCTGGCCAATCCCGCGCACGCCCGAAAAATCCAGAATTACTTCCCGGAAGCTGTCGAGGCCTCCAGTCAGGCGGCGCGCTTCGGCGCGCGACATGAAGTCGATGCCGAGGGCGAACAGCTTCACCACGGTGCGCGCGCGACCGTCGGCAAAATCACGCGCGAACTGGGAGAAGAGTTGGTGCAAATCACACGGGTGATCGACGTTGGCCTCGAATCGGGCTCGCGTTCCCAGGCGGGGGTCGTCCAGCTCGATGACCGCTTGGTCGCGGCGCGGCTTGTCCACGATCCAGCGGAGACCATTGGCCTCTAGGGTGAACCGTTCGGCGGCGTGGGAGACGAAGAAGACTCCCGCTCCGTTCAGGCGCGTGGGGCGTGTGCTGGTGCGGCCCTTGGAGAGCTCCTGGATCGACTGCAGCTGCGAGCCCAGCCCGAGTCGCTGTTGGAGATGTGCAAACGCCCCCGGGCCCTGGTCCGTGACTTCGAGCGCAACCGTGGGGCTGTGGACCTCGACTGCCACGTCGACGTGGTCCGACTCCGAGTGGTCGATGGCGTTGTTGACCAGCTCGGTGAGAACGTAGCGGTACAGGTACGAGGCGGTGTCCCCGAGCTGGCGGAGCGCAGCGACCCGGGCTCGGAGATCGTTCCAGACCTCCTCCTCGTCGAGTCCGGAGGTGTTGAACCGGCGCTCGACGCGGGGGACGAGGCGTCGGTAGCGCGTCGACCGTCCGCCGCCGTCTGTCACCAGCGTGCCTTGGGCTACCAGTGTGCGGAGTCGCTGGTAGGCGGCCTGGCGCGTGATGCCGAGCAGGGCCGCGACGTCGCGATTTCGCAGCGAGTCCTGCGTCTCGAGCAGTTTCAGGATGGGGTCCGGGGTGGCTCGGGCAGGCATGGAATCGACAAGTCAATCGAACTTGATAGACAACCAAATCTCCCAATTGCGCCAGAACTGTCAACAAATGAGCTCTCAAAAGACAAGTTATTGAGCCAAGTAAGGATTGGAATATCGAAGTAGCGACAATCATAGAGCACATTAACGACAACTATGCGTGGCGTCGCGTTGGGCGGCTGGCTGATTCTGGTTGGTTCGAATCGTCAACTAATCAGGCACCAAAAGACAACTTATTGAGCTGGGTACGAATGGGAATGCGGAAGTATCGACAGGCAAAGGGTGTCTAAACGACAATAATCGCCCGCCTGAGGACCTGCGCGAACCGGTGCCACCGCCGCGCGCTGCCCGACCTGGCAGCGGGCGTTGGCGCGGGCACGGGCTGAGGTCGAGCTCCCCGCCTTGGGCGGCGAAGGCTGCGTCGGAGTGCTGCCGCGCGTGCTCGCGCTGGCAAACGAGCTGTACCTAAGGTTCGCCAAGCATCTTTGCATGCGGTGGCCCTGAGCTATCACAGGCGCGCGCGCCGAGGTTGGTCACGTCGCACACGGGAACAGGGAACGCCGCGAGCAACAGCGCGAGGGGATTCGACCCGGTTACCGATCGCCGCCGAGCGACGACGAACGGATCGCAACTACGTCAATGGCCGCGCATGCGGCGAATCCCGATCCAGCAAGTTCCATTCAATGCGAGAGAATGCCGCACTTCGCGACAAACAGCGGAGGAGGAGGGATTCGAACCCCCGGTAGCTTGCACTACGGCGGTTTTCAAAACCGCTGCCTTCGACCACTCGGCCACTCCTCCAAGGTATCGTTCGATGCTGAGTATAGCGGGTGATGGGTAGGATCGACGACCCAGGCGTCGCGCGTCGCCGTGTGCCCTGTTTTGCTCCGGTATCGAGTCCGTCGACTGCTCACCACGACGCGCGTCCGCGAGCGCGCCCTTCTAGCAGACTCGCGTCCCTTTCGCATCCAGGTGCCCGGTCCCATGAGGCGCAGCGATGTCCTCCTTCAGGCCGAACGCGCGGGTGGCGGCCCGGCGGGGGACAGCACCGCGGCCGTCCGGACGGCGCGTCCGATCGGTCTCCGCGTCCGTTCCGGTGCCGGGCCCGTGCCGAGCTCCTGAGGCTACGCGTCCGTCCCCGCCCCAACCAGTAGGGCGGACGCGGCACGGAGCGGCTCAGAGCAGGCTCATGGTCTCGCACGCGAGTAGGGTCGGGGACTCGCAGGTTCCGTAGGAATTGCAGTACTCGCTCACGCATTCCTCGTCACCACCACAGCCGGCACCGGTCATTCCGGCTGGCACACACACACCAGCAGGACTGCAGTAGGTTTCGCGGACGCACCCCAGGGCCTGGCCGAGCTCAGGATCGCACGGTTCCCCCGCTTGGAATTGGGCGATACAAGTCCCCAGGGCGCAGTCGCGGCCGAGCTGGCACTGCTCGGTGAAGCTGCAGGATTCGCCCTCGGCGCGCGACGGCTGACACGTCCACGAGCTCTCGTCACAGAAGAAGCCCAGGTTGGTGATGCACTTTCCGAGCTCTCCACCCGTGGAAATACACTCGATCGAGCTTCCCAGGTGGGCGCAGGTTTCCGCGCAGGGCTGTCCAGTCTGGTCTCCCGAATAGGCGACACACACCTGGCCGAGACTCGGGTCCCAGGGGTCGATCTCGCAGTAGACGACGCCGTCTCCTGCGGGAATGCATTCGAAGTCCACGGTGCAGGGACCGCCTGGCAGCTGCGTTCCCATGAGCGCTCTGGCGCAGTCGTCTGGCAGCGGCTCGTCACAACCGAGCGCATCCATCGCTGCGAGGCAGCTGTCTGCATAGTCGGGCTGGAGGAAGACGTTCGGATTGGCGTCCAGGTCGCCGAACTCTTCCAGGATCGCCGGGAGCAGCTGCTCGATGCAGCCCTCAGCCGTCACCGGATCACCCTGGTCCGCGCAGCAGCGCGCGCTGGCCTCGCAGTAGCTCGTGAAGTACTCGGCCATGAACGCGTTGGCTCCGGTCACGGGCGGTTCGATGATCCCCCCGCTGCCGCCCGCCCCGGGGGTGGCGTCCGGCAGGGGAGGACCGCCGTCTACCGGCGGAGGGCCGCCGTCGATGTCGATGACCAGACCGCCCATGCCCAGCACGCCGCCGAGACCGAACATTCCGCCGAGACCAGGGAAGCCCCCCAACCCTTCGTAGCCCCCCAGGCCTTCTGCGCCGCCCGAGCCGTCGCGGCCGCCGCTCCCGGTGGCGTCTTCCCTGGGTTCGACCGTGGCGTCTGAGACGGTCGACGCGTCCTGGTCGTCGTCGTCGCCCACGGTGGCGTCACCGGGCACGCCCCCGTCGGTGCTCAGACTGCGGGTGCTTTCCGAGCTGCAGGCGACAGCCAGGGCAATCCCCACAGCTACGGACACGAAAGCTCGGTACCGGGTCATGCGGAGCCTCCCGTCTGAAACGATCTTTCTAGGATAACGCCGCTCCGGCCTGCAGAACAGGCCTCGTTCTTTTCCGTGCGTCTGGCCGGGGAGCACCCGCTCAGCGGCGTCGCCGCGGGTCGCGTCCGCCCTTGCCCTTGGCGGTCTTGGGCCGTCCGCGCCCGCGTTTGCCTCGCTGCTGCTTGCGCTCGGCGAGCAGATCGTCGGGCGGAATGCGACGGGCGTAGACGGTTCGGCGGAGCACGGCCACGTCCTGGATTTCCACCAGCAGCGGATCTCCGAGCCGGATCGTGTCGCCGGAGCGGCGGCCGACGACGCTGAGCTCGTCTTCGGCGGCCTCGTAGTCGTCCGGTCCGAGCGCGTCGTAGCGCACCAGCACGTCCACGAAGGGATGGTCGAGAGTCACGAACATGCCACCACCGACGATCGCGACCACGCGCCCTGCGAAGACCTCGCCGACCTGATCTCGCATGAGCAGCGTGCGATACAGGTCCACGACCTCGCGCTCGACGTCGGCGGTGGCGCGTTCGCGCACGCTGGCGGCCGTGGCGCTGGCGCGCAGCGCTTCGATTCCCGCCTCGGTGGTGTCGGGTGTTCCACCGGCCAGCAGATGCTTGACGGCGCGGTGGACCTGGATGTCCGGATAGCGGCGGATGGGTGAGGTGAAGTGCACGTAGCCATCCGACGCCAAACCGAAGTGCCCGATGTTGACGATGTCGTACGAAGCTTGCTTCATCGACCGGAGTAGCAGCATCTCCAGCACGTCCTTGCGGGGGTGCTCCTGTATGCTGCACACCCAGGCCGCCAGGCCTGCGGGCTCCAGCATGCTCTCCAGTTCGAAGGGAGCGCCTAGGATCAGGGCAACTTTGGCGAACTGCTCCAGCTTCTCCTCGTCCGGCTTGCCGTGGACGCGATAGACCGTGGGTGAGCGTCTGCGGCTCAGCCACTTGGCCACGCACTCGTTGGCGAGCAGCATCAGCTCCTCCACCATCTGGTAGGCGCGCCGGATTCCGGGATCCGCCGTGCGACGCTGAACGTCGATCGGCGCCTTGGTCTGCTCGTCGATCAGCACCCGAGCCTCGGGTAGGTCCAAGTCGAGGGAGCCGCGCTGGAGCCGCGCGCGCCGGAGCTTCCGCGCCAACTCATCGATGACCTTGAGGTCTCTCTTGAGCGCGTCGGCTTGGCTGCTCCGCGGCGTCTCTTCGGTGAAGCCCAGTGCGCGCGCGACGCCGCCGTAGGTGAGCATGGCAGCGGAACGCATCACGCCTTCGACCAGGTCGAAGCTGCGCACCCGCGCCGATCTGTCTAGCTCGGCGAGCAGGCACAAGCAGAGCCGGTCGCGTTCGGGCAGCAGCGAACAGAGGTCGGTGGTGACCGCCGCCGGCAGCATCGGTACTGCGCGATCGGGCAGGTAGAGCGTGCACCCGCGGGCGAGCGCCTCGGCATCGAGCGCGGAGCCCGGCGCGACGTACTCGCTGACGTCAGCGATGGCGACCCACACCTGGTAGCCTGTCCCATGCCGCTCCACCCAGATGGCGTCGTCGTGATCGCGCGCATCCTCCGGATCGATGGTGGGCAGAGGGACACCGCGCAGATCGACGCGGTTCTCGGTGCGCAGGGGGCCGAGGCGCGCGGCCAGCGCTTCGGCCTCCCGCAGGGCATCGTCGGGGTGAGCCTCGACGATCTGCTCGCGGACCAGGATCTTGGCGACCTCTGCATTGGGGTCCCCAGGCGCCCCGAGAACAGCCACGAGCTCGGCCTCGGCGTTCTCGTCAGGAGAGTCAGGGAAGCGTGTGATGCTCACGACGGCCGCCTCGCCGTTCTGCCCCGAGACCTGGGCGTCGGTGATGACGATGGGACCCCGAACGCGCGTGTCGTCCGGCTCCAGCCACTGGCTGCGACCCCGACGTCGGAGCACCCCGGCGACGCGCGGGTTGCGGCGCTCGAGGATCCGCTCGATGCGTCCTTCGACACCGCGGGACGACCGAGCCACCACGCCGACGCGGACTCGGTCTCCGTGTAGAGCACCTCCGACGGCGTCCGGCGCGACGTACACGTCCTCGTGACCGACTGCGGTGACGAAGCCGAACCCGCGGGGGTTCACGGTCAGCACCCCGTCCCAGCTTCCTCGGTTGCGGAGCTCTGCAGGTTGGGCGCGAAACCGCGTTCCCGGCAGGCGGCGAATGCTGCCGTCGAAACAAAGCTGGTCCAGCAGCTCGAGCAGGTGCCGGTAGGCGCCCTCCGGGACCCGACACCGCGTTGCCACTTCCCGCGCATGCAGGCCTCGCCCGGCCTCGTTGAGGCAGCGTACGATGTCCGCTCGGGAAGGTAGGGGTCGCGGCAATTGAAGGGCCACGCTACCCGATGCCGGACCAGCCTGAAAGTGGCTGGGGCGAGAGCCGAACCGGAGCAGCGGCGTTTGAGCGTGTCCAATCTCCGCCCGGAAGGACCGGAGATGGCTGACCGGGCGCCCCAAACGTCCTATACACCCGCTTGTCGTGCGTGCGACCGTTCTGCTTTCCTGGATTCGCATCCTCGCGTTGGTGGCGCTGGCGGCGAGTGCCGCGCTGTACATCGACTATCGAACCGGCGAACAGGCGTTTTGCTCGGCCAGCGGCTGTGGGGAGGTGAGGCGCAGCGGATTCGGCTATCTCCTGGGACGAGCGGAGCTGCCCGTGCCGCTGCTGGGCTTGCTCGGGTTCGGCGGACTGTTCAGCGTCTCGCTGCTGCGCGCTGGGCGTTGGCGTGAACGTCTGGTCTTGGGGATGTCCCTGGCCGGTGGGCTCGGGGCGCTGGGCTTCATCGCGCTGATGGCTTTCGCCATCGGCAGCTTTTGTTGGCTCTGCATGGTGGCGGATACGATGGCACTGTTCATCGCCGCTGGCGCGATTCTGAGGCACGTGCTCTATGGGGCAGTTTCGCCCGAGGCGGGCCACCGAGCGGCGGAGCTGCTGCAGCCCTGGGCCTGGGTCGCGCTGTGCTTTGCGGCCGTCGGCGGTCCGTTGCTCTGGCCCCACGTGCGCCCGGTTCCCCCGGTCCCCGGCGGAATTGCCGAGCTGTACGTTCCCGACAAGATCAACGTAGTGGAGTTCGCCGACTTCCAGTGCGGGCATTGCCGCGATCTGCACCCGCGACTCAAGGCGATCGTGGCGGAGTACGGCGACCGGGTGGCCTTCTTGCGGATGCACAAGCCGCTCGGCAGTCACCCCCACTCGCGGGAGGCCGCCCGGGCTTCGGTATGCGCCGACGAGCAGGGAAGAGGCGAGGCCATGGCTGATCGACTCTTCGAGGCGAAGGAGCTCAGCCGTGCGGCGAACCGGGAGTGGGCCGAGCAGCTCGCCCTGGACGTGGCCGCCTTCGACGAATGCGTGGCCGATCCAGCCACGGACGCGCGCATCGATCGTGAGGCGAGACTGCTCACGGGGCCGGACTTTCTGGGCCTGCCCACGACCTTTGTGCAGGGGCGCAAGATCGTCGGGTCGCGAGGCGACGAGGTGATTCGCGACGCGCTGCGGCTCGCGGGGAAGGGCGAAGGCAACCGCGGCATCCCTGGCTGGGTCTTCCTGACTCTGCTGGTGGCGACCGCGGCAGGCGTGGTCGCGCTGGGTCGGGTGCCGCCCCCGCCGGCGGGCGCAGCGGAGTAGCGCGGCGGCGTCGGCGGGACTGGCTCCGCCCCAGCAGAACTGCATGCTACGCTGCCTCGTATGAGCAAGGACGAGGCGTCTGGGGGCAAGGTTCCGCTGAGGGTCTTCCAGGCGCTGCCCAAGACGGATCTACACACCCACCTGGACGGTTCACTGCGGCTGAGCACTCTGCTCGAGCTGGCCAAGGAGCAGCGTCTCCGGCTGCCCGCTCGCAGTCGGGATGGGCTCAAGCGAGCGATCAATGCGGGGCAACGCTGCGCCTCACTGGAGGAGTATCTCGAGGGGTTCGACGTCACGCTCAAGGTGCTGCAGAACGAAGCCGCGTTGGAGCGGATTGCATTCGAGCTGGCCGAGGACGCGCACCTCGAGAACGTGCGCTACATGGAGGTTCGGTACTCGCCGATGCTGCACACCCAGCGCGGGCTCAAGCTGACCACAGTGGTGGAGGCCGTGCTGCACGGGCTCAGGCGGGCGCGTGAGACGTATGGCGTGCAGGCCAACGTGATCCTGTGTGGGATTCGTAACATCTCTCCCCGGTGGTCCTACGCGATGGCCGAGCTCGCGGTCGCGTACAAGGGCCGCGGTGTGGTCGGCTTCGATTTGGCTGGCGCGGAAGCGGACAACCCCGCCAAGCACCACAAGAAGGCCTTCCAGCTGGTGCGCGACAACAACATCAATTGCACCATCCACGCCGGGGAGGCGTACGGGCCGGAGTCGGTAGCCCAGGCCATTCACGTTTGTGGGGCACATCGTATCGGGCACGGTTGTCGGTTGGTGGAAAGCGGCGATCTTCTGCACTACGTCAACGACCACCGGATTCCGCTCGAGTGTTGTCCGTCGAGCAACGTCCAGACGGGCGCAGTGCGCGAGCTCCGAGGGCACCCGCTCAAGCTCTACTTCGATCTCGGGCTGCGGGTAACGGTGAACACCGACAACCGACTCATCACCGACACCACCGTTTCCCGTGAGCTGTGGCTGGTGCATTCGCGGATGGGTATCCCGTTTCGGGAGATGAAGAGCATCATCATTGCGGGCTTCAAGTCGAGCTTTCAGCCGTTCCACGAGAAGCAGGCACAGGTCCGGCTGGTGGCGGCCGAGCTGGAGCAGTACGACGACCGTGGCAACTTCACTGCGGCCGCTGCCGCGCGCTACCCCAGCGTGCCGCCGAGTCGCCCGAGAGCGAGCGCGGAACTGGACGGTGAGGCGCGGAAGGTGCAGGGGTCGAAGAAGGCGTGAAGTGCGGCGCGGAAGCCTGCTGTGCGGCAGGTCGGGTTGCAGCAGTAGGGGTGGACGGTGGATGGGTCCGGCGGGGAAGCCCGGTGTGGCGCAGGTGGTTGTGAAGCAGCAGGGGTGGACGGAGTTTGATTGGTTAAGGAGGCCCGCGAACTGCGTTCGCGGGCGGGCTTTCGCGGGCTTCAGAATT
Source organism: uncultured Polyangiaceae bacterium (assembly GCA_964610275.1). GTDB lineage: Bacteria > Myxococcota_A > Polyangia > Polyangiales > Polyangiaceae > JAFGBI01. The sequence continues at coordinate 21,311 of CAZSVU010000032.1, forward strand.
CGATTCCTGCCCTCAGGTGCGGATCGGTCGCTTCGGCGAGCGTGTCGATGGCTTCGCGGATCTCGTCCGAGTCGGATTCCGGCAGGCGGATGTTGAACCGAACGTACATGTCGCCTTGGGTCTTCTGCCGTTTCACTCCGCGACCGCGCAGGCGCACGACCTGGCGGCTCTGAGCGCGCTTGGGGATGGTCAGGGTGACGTTGCCGTTGGGCGTGGGCACGACGACCTTGCCGCCGCCGTACGCCTCGGCCACGGAGATGGGCAGGTCGAGGTAGAGGTCCAGTCCGATGCGCTCGAAGTAGGGGTGCGGTTTGACCCGGATCACCAGGATGAGATCGCCGGGAGGGCCGCCGAAGGATCCGGGTGCGCCTTGACCGTTCACGCGGAGTTTGTCTCCGTCGCCCGCGCCGGGCGGAATCCTCACCGAGACCTCCTCGCCACCGTCTTGGACGCGTAGCTTGAGAGTGGTGCCGCGGATGGCCGAGACGAAGTCGACGGTAATTTCGCTGGCGACGTCCGAGCCCTTCGCCGGGGCGCGTCGGCGGCGTCCGCCGCCAAACATCTCACCGAGAATGTCCCCCATCGAGCCCGCTCCCCCTCCCCGACCGGCGAAGATTTCGGAGAAATCGAAGCCTGCGCCTCCGCCTCCGCCGCCGAAGGGGCTGGCCCCTCCGCCGGCGCGGGCACGCCGATAGGCGCGCGCCGCCTCGGCGTCGAAGCTGTCCCGCAGCGCATCCTCGCCGAATTCGTCGTACAGAGCGCGCTTCTTTGAGTCGCTCAGCACTTGATGGGCGCGGTTGACGGCCTTGAACCGGGCCTCAGCGCGTTCATTGCCCGGGTTCTTGTCGGGGTGCAGCTTCGCCGCGAGCTTGCGGTACGCCTTCTTGATCTCGTCGGCGCTGGCGGTCCGCGAGACTCCGAGCTCCTGGTAGAGGTCAGTGGGCATGGTCGTTGCACAAGCTAAGTACGCCGGCGCGCCGCGGCAAGCTTGGCAGTGCGGGCGCGTGGGGAGCGGACGCCGGGGCGTGCGCGGCAGCTGACCACCAGGGAGTCGGTGTGGGCATCTGGAGGCTGGTCGGTGAAATCGGCGGACCAGGTGATGTCCGTGAAGCCGTTGTAGTGCAGCAAGGCGGCCAACTCCTGGGGGAAGAACTGGCGGTGCGTGAGCACCGTGGTCCAGCGTGGTCGCTTGGCCTCGGGGATGAAGTCCATGTTGACGAGCATGACCTGACGTAGCGGATCGTAGTCGAAGCGTTCGGCGTATCGGGTTAGCTCGCCGGTGGTAGGGTGGCGAAACCGGGGTGCTCCGTAGCTGCGCCCGGGGTCGCGGCAGAGGTCGCACACGTCGGGCATCGAGAAATCGAACACGAAGTGTGCGTTGGGCGCCAGGTGTCCGCGGACCCGGGCGAAGAACGCTTCGATGTCTTCCCGTTCGTACAGGTGCAGGATGGCGTTGAACGGCGCGACGACCAGCGGGAAGCGACGCGTCAGGCGCTTGAACCGCATGTCCCCCTTGGTGGCTCTTACCCTTGCCCGGACTGAAGGCGGCTCGGTCGAAAGGCGCTCGGCCAGGCTCTCCAGCATGGACTCGGACAGGTCGATGCCGACGATCTCGATGCCTGCCCGTGCCATGGGAATGGCAACGCGACCATTGCCGATGCCGTATTCCAGCACGGGGCCTCGGGAGGCGCGCGCCAGGCCGACGTAGTATTTTACGTCTTCGGTCCGTGGACCGTAGGTCTTGGTGTAGTAGGCCGGATCGTCATAGTGCTCGAGCGCACCCCGATCGGCGGCGCGTCCCAGCTGCGCCAACGGTGGCGGGGTTCGGGACGATGGCGGGGTTCGGCGAGCGCCCACGAGAGCACCACGGGGGGCGCTAGCCGCGGAGCGCGATCTTCTCTTGGATGAACTCGTTGACCACTTCGTTGGTGTCGCGGTGGAAGTGGACCTTGCCGGCGGCGATTTCGCGGAGGCTCACCACAGCCGCTTTGTTCTTGCAGGGGATGAGCTCCTTCGCGCCTCGCATCAGTTGACGGCAGCGGTCGGCCGCCAGAACGACGAGGGCGAAGCGATTCTCTTCCTTCTCCAGGCAGTCTTCTACGGTAACGCGGGCCATGCTCCCGAGACCTCTCGATTAAGGGGGCGCGAAGCTTAGCGGGCGGCGGCGGCCCATGCAACCAACCGGATTTCGACTGGGATTCGCCAATCCCGGGGGCCGGGGGGCGCGGGGCGGAGTGCCGGCGAGGTGACTCTACCCCCCGCCTGTTCAGGCCCGGGCGGTGATGCGGTCGGTCCCCATGAAGTCGCGCAGTGGCTCCGGAAGGAGCACGCTCCCATCCGCCTGCTGGAACTGCTCGAGCAACGCGACCAGGGTTCGCCCGACAGCCAGGCCCGATCCATTGAGCGTGTGGACCAAGCGGGGCTTGGCCTTCGTTCCCTCCGGGCGGTAGCGAATCTTGGCGCGTCGGGCCTGGTAATCGGTGAACCAGGAGCAGCTCGAGATCTCGCGGTACGCCTGCTGCGACGGAAGCCAGACTTCGAGATCGTAGGTCTTGGTCGCGGAGAAGCCGAGATCACCGGCGCACAGCTCGACCACACGATAGTGCAGACCGAGTCGCTGCAGGACCGCCTCGGCGTGGGCGGTGAGCTCTTCGAGTTGCTCGAGGGCTTGGTCTGGCTCCACGAAGCGGACCAGCTCCACCTTGTCGAATTGGTGCTGGCGGATGAGGCCGCGGACGTCCTTGCCATAGGAGCCGGCTTCGCTGCGGAAGCAGGCGGTATAGGCGGCGTAGGACAGGGGCAGCTGGCTGGCGTCGAGGATCTCGTCGGCATGCAGATTGGTCACCGGCACTTCTGCGGTGGGCACCAAGTAGAGCGCACCCGGGTCGTCGGGATCACTGCGGCTGGTCTTGAACAGGTCAGCTTCGAATTTGGGGAGCTGTCCGGTGCCGAGCAGGGCTTCGGCACGCACGAGAAATGGTGGGAAGACCTCGGTGTAGCCGTGCTCTCGGGTGTGCAGGTCCAGCATGAAGGTCGTCAGGGCCCGCTCCAGTCTGGCGGCAGCTCCCCACAACACGCTGAAGCGCGCCCCCGAAAGCTTGGCGGCACGCTCGAAGTCCAGGATCCCGAGCGCTGTGCCGATGTCCCAGTGTGGCTTGGGCTCGAAGTCGAAACTGGGCTGGCTCCCCCAGGTTCTCACGACCGGATTGTCGGCCTCACCGGCGCCGTCGGGCGCGCTGGTGTGCGGCAAGTTGGGAACGGCCAGCAGTTGCTGCCGCAGGCTGTCTTCGACCTCTCCGAGGCTGGATTCGAGCGACTTGATCTCCTCGGCCAGCGACTTGAGCTCGTCGCGTCTCGCCGCGAAGCTGCTCCGGTCGCCGGACTTGGCGAGTTGGCTCATTTCCTGGTTCGCAGCATTGCGGCGCGCTTGGAGCGCTTCCGTCTTTCCGATGAGCACTCGACGCTGCTCGATGGCGTGTGCCAGCTGATCGAGGCTGCTGGCCGTGTCGGGCGAGCGCCGGCTCAGCCCTGCGCGAACGGATTCGAGGTTTTCGGCGACATATCGAGGATCGAGCATGATGAGTTCCCAGATGCCGGCCCGCTCTTAGCATGGTTGGCGCCGGCGCTGCTTGGGCGTCGAGGCCAGGTGATGTGGTGCCGGAGTCTGGGCTTGGTCTAGAAGCCAACTCCCACGCCGACGCCGAAGGTGACCGGCGGGTGCGGATGATGACGCCGATAGTGACGCATGGCCAGTACGTGCGTGACCAGGGTACAGGTGCGCCGCTTGGGGCCCTCGCATCCACGCCACACTCCGTCGCCTTCCCGATCTCCGTCCGCGTCGAAATGCAGGACCTGTCCATTGGGCAAGAGCGCCAACCACGCCGCGGCCGAATCCGGAGGTGCAGCGTTGCTGACCCCCACCCGTCCCATCAGCAGGTTGTCCGGGCCTGCCAGGTAGCCATCGGGCAGTAGGAGCGCGACGGGCTCGTTGTCCTCGTCGACGACGCGGCCCGCGCGGTCGACCAGCAAGACGGGCTCGCCGTCTTCTAGCACTTGGCCGTTGGCCAGGATCTCCACGGAGTCGTCATCGGGGCGATCCCAGCGAGCCGGGCCAATCACCAGCGGGGCGCCTCCTTCGGCCCAGCGCACCGGTGGGGTGGACGAACAGCTCAGGAGCGCAACCAGGCAGGTCGCGCTCAGCCCGAGGCGAACGAGCTCGGTCATGGGCGTAGGTATAGCGCGCTGGCTCGTTCGTGGCTGCAAGGATGGGATGCGGGCCGAAAGGTCGTCTTGTTGTGCTGTTGTTGAATTCGATAAGGAAATCAAGTAGTTACGCTAGTGGGCCGGAATGGCTCGCTTCGAAACGTCTGCGTTGCGCGAAGAGTCCCGCGGGTCGCCCAGGCGCGAGACGAGCCGGTGGCGCGGGGTCAGGGCCGGGTGGCGCTGACCAGGTATTCGAAGAGCTCGGCCTTGGACGTGCGCTTGCGCAGGACCTGGACGCGCACATCGGCGAAGCCTGCGTCCGCGAACAGGGCGTTGAAGATTTCCTGGGCGGGGAGCACGACGTCGAAGAACTTGCTGTTGCCGACCACGTAGTGCGCGCGCCCTCCAGGCGCGACGATGGCGTGCAAACCGCGCACGTGCAGGGCCATGTCGTGGAAGTAGCGTGCGACGTACCGACCCAGGACTTCACTGCGGGCGCCAATGGCGGCGACCAGCTGGTCGAAACCGTCGTAGGGGATGTGACTCGTGGGGGTGGGCTTCCAGTCGAGCAGCCGGCTCGTCGCGACTCCCCAGGTTCCGCCGATCACTTTCCAGTCCAACTCGCCCGCACTTCGGCGGTCGGTGAGATAGCCGAGCCAGTACATGTAGGGACGGAGCTCGCGAATGTAGCTCATGCGATTCGAGTACGGAGGCGAGGTGATGACCGTCCCGTAGCGGCGCGGTCCGAGCAGCTCGCGCAGGGTGCGGGAGTCGCCGCGCACGATGCGGCGCCGGGTACGGGGCAGTCGCTGCGCGGCGGCGGCGGCGATGCTTTCGACGGCACGCTGCAGACCGGCTGCCACCGCGTGCCCCCCAGACCGACGGGTCGCGGTGTCGCCGTGCCGGCGAAACGACATCGACTGATGGCCGAAGCTGACCTGGGCAGTTTCGATGAGCGTTCGGGAGAACGCGAGCAGTGCCAGGTCGCGCACGCCGGGCGCGAGGCTTCGAGCGCGGTCGAGCCGGGCGAGCGCCCGTCCCAGCGCTCGGCAGGTCGCGGGGGTCCACCAACGATCGATTCGGTACAGATCGGGAATCCACGGAGCCGGTCCCCCGCGCTGGGTGGCGGCGGTGGCCATGGTGGCGACGGCACGGCGCGCAGCTTGCCGGTCGTGCTCCGAGTAGTCTCTGGTCTTGGCTCGCGCCAGCCAAATCAGAAAGGGGTTCAAGTCTACGGTGTCACAGTCCAAGCCGAGCTCGCGGCAAGCGAGCAGCGTGGTGCCGGTGCCACAGAACGGATCGAGGACGTGGCCGGTCGGGCGGCGCGAATCGAGCAATTCACGCACCAGCTGCACGGAGTAGGCGGGGGTCAGCCTGAGCCACCCGTGCCGTGTGTCCGCGACGTTCCCCCGGAACGTGAAGCGTTCTCGCGAACCGATGGTCGAACGGCGTGCCGGCATGGGGCGAGCGTAGCTGTAGATGGGGCAACTCGGATACCCGGGTGCTCCGCAGCAAGCGTTTTGGTATGGCTGTGATCTAGCCCGTGGGTGTTGCCTCATGATTGCCGAGCTCAACGCGCTGGTCGAAACGGTCAATGGCCTGCTGTTCAGCAGCGTGACCGTCTTTGCGCTGTTGGTGTCCGGGGTGGTGTTCACCATCTGGACCCGGTTCGGCCAATCCGTGGCGCTCTCGCACGGCATTGCGGTCATTCGGGGCAAGTACGACAGGCCCGAGGATCCGGGCGCCATCAATCATTTCCAGGCACTGTCGGCGGCGCTGTCCGCCACGGTGGGGCTGGGCAACATTGGTGGAGTGGCGATCGCCGTGGCGCTTGGGGGACCTGGGGCGGTGCTGTGGATGTGGGTGATCGGCGTCGTGGGCATGGCGCTCAAGATGGCTGAGGTGACCCAGTCCATGATCTATCGCACGATGACCGATCCCGAGGATCCGCATGGCGGGCCCATGTTTGTCGCCCGGGAAGGGTTCAAGCGACTCGGGTTTCCGACCGTCGGCAAGGTGGTGGGAGGGGTGTTTGTCGCGACGTTGGTGCTGGCCACGATGCTCAGCGGCAACATGTTCCAGGCCTGGAACGTGGCGGACGTCACCTTCAACTACTTCGGCGTTCCGCAGATCGTCACCGGGATCGTGCTGGCCGTGGCGGTGGGGCTCGTCATCATTGGAGGCATCAAGCGCATTGGCGCTGTGGCGGCCCGGATCGTCCCTGTCATGTGTCTCATCTATCTGCTGGCCGCCGGCTACGTGCTCGCGTTGAAGGTCGACATGATCCCCGGCGTCCTGGTTGCGATCGTTCGAGCTGGGCTGCCGACTTGGGCAGGGGGTGCATCAGCTTCTCCCGAGGGGGCCTTCTTGGGCGGGACGTTCGGCTACGCCGCCATGTGGGGCGTGAAGCGTGCGCTGTTTTCTTCCGAGGCCGGACAGGGCTCGGCGCCCATTGCGCATTCGGCGGCGAAGACCGATGAACCCGTTCGGGAAGGGATCGTTGCGGGACTCGAGCCGTTTCTCGACACGGTGGTCGTGTGCACGCTCACGGCACTGGTCATCCTGACCACCGGCGCACATGTCCGCGAACCCGCTGCGACCTTCCCCGCACCGGATTCGGTGCGCGTGGTTCCGGCGACGGGCGCCGAGGGGGGCCAGCAGAAGGGGCGGCATTGGACGCTAGAGACGGATTCCGTTCCGCCCAAGAGCAGCGAAGCGATGCAGATTCAAGGCATCACGGAGGGAGACGGCTGGCGCGCCGGTGAGACGGTGATGGTGCGACTGGCGGGCGCCGCAAATTCCGACACCGGGAGCACGCTCACGCGGATTGGCGGCACCGTGCGCGGAACTGCGCGCGAGGGCTTCAGGATCGAATGGGGGCGACTGCGCTCCCAAGTGCCGCCTACGGTCCAGGCCGAGCCCGATGGCTCGGTGGGGTTGTACGCCGACTTCACGGGAGCATCGCTGACGGCGCACGCGTTCGATCGGGTCGCGCCGGGGTTGGGCAAGTGGCTGGTGGTGTTGGCGTCCTGGCTCTTCGCGCTGTCTACGATGATTTCCTGGAGCTACTACGGCGAGCAGGGAATGGTGTACCTGCTGCGCGGTCGCGGTCTGCTCACGTACAAGGTGCTGTACTGTGGTCTGATTGTGGTGACCACGCTGGGCTTCATTACGACCGATTCGCAGCTGGATGCCTGGACGACGTTGGGCCTCGGGGTGATGCTGGTCGTCAACATCCCGCTGATGCTCGTTTTCGGGCGCGAGGCGATGCGGGCGTACCACGGCTACATGACCAGACTGCGGAAGGGCGAGTTCCAGCAACGCGCAGCGCGATCGCTGACCGACGTGGTCGAGGGCAAGAACGAGAGGTGACGCCAGCCGCGGTGCGCTTCCGAGGCGCGGACCTACGCGCTGCCGCCGGCGCGTCGGAGGCCGCCAGGCAGGCGACGGTGGGCTCGGTGGTGGCGTCCGTCGCACCTGCCCTCGGGCACGGGCGGCGGGGGCGGTGCGCGATGATGCGGTCCGTCGAGCGCCAGCCCGAGAAGCCTTCGGGGACCGGGGATCTGCCAGGATCGGGGCGGCATCGAACCCGGTTGCCCCAGCGGGGCTCGCCGGGCCCTGGTCGGGGAGTGGAGCCCGGAAGGCGGAATAAGGACCCCAGCAGCGGGGGGATTTGTTACTCTCTCCGGCTCCGATGATCGTCGTAATGGAGCCAGATGTCGCCGACGCTGCTATCGAAGCCGTGATTTCGTATCTGGTTTCGGGCGGGTTCGACGTTCACCGTTCCAGCGGAGAGTCGCGCACCATTCTTGGGGTGATGGGTGAGATCACTCCGAATGACGTGGCGGTGGTACGCGAGCTCAAGGGCGTCGCAGAAGTGGTCCGCGTGAGCGAGCCGTACCGGCTCGCGTCGCGACGGTTTCGGAAGGGGTCCACGTTCGTCGACGGCACGTGGGGGACGATCGGAGGGACGCATCCCTGGATTGCGATCGAAGCGATAGGGCTGGAAACGAGCGGGGAGCAGTCCGTCGCAGAGCTGCCCTACGAGGTAGCAGCAGGACGGCCCTTCGATGCGGCAGTGACCCGTTCGCGTCGCGCGCCGGAGAGTGTTGGTGCTTTGGAATGTCTGACGCTGCACCCGAGCCCGGCCGAGCCCAGGTGGCCCGTGATCTTCGTGGAACGTGCTCCCAGTTGGGGTGCGGACGCGTGGATCGGCGCGGCGGAAAGACAGCTCAAGCGTCAGGAGGGCAGCGTGGTGCTGCTCGAGGCGGGTGGCGAGTACCCCAACGGTGCCCGGACCCTCGAGATCGCAGCGATTGCGCGGGTGAAGATCCGCAGTCACCTGCCGATTGTGGTGGATGTGCCGACGATTGCGCAGCGCGCGCGCTACTGCAGGGCCGTGGCCTGCGCTGCGATCGCTGCGGGCGCGGACGGCGTGGTGCTGCGCGTGTGGGCCGGGAAGGAAGGGGTGGTTCCGGGGGTTCCGGCCACGCTGGGCTGGGCCGAGGCGGTGGAGCTGGCGGAAACACTGCGGCAGGTTGGCGCAGCCGTGCGCGGGTAGCCGCGCCGGCGCTGGGGGCCGCGCTGACGCGGGGGTTGGCACTAGCAGTGTGCCAGGATGTGCCACAAAGGTGGCACCTTTCTTCAACGTTGATGTGTGTTATCAGTAGGTTACCGAACGGATCGGATCCTGCAGGGGAGAGAGTGGATGGCACGAGTGTGGCTTCGAAGCGTCGGTTGTGCCGCGGCATTGTGGGCTGCGGCCTGCACGCTCAATCCTCAGTCGGAGGAACCGCTGGATCCGGACGGGATCAGCGGAGCAACCGGCCAGGCCAGTGGCGGGACTGAGTCCGACGCTGGGGGGCGAACTGGCGGGAGCGGCGGCAGTGGTGGTGCCTTCCCCGGAATGGGGGGAGCCATCGTGATCGCGTCGGGTGGTGCAACGCCGAGTACCGGCGGCTCGGGCAGCGGGGGTGATCAGGCGGGGATCGGTGGTGCGGTCAGCGGCTCGGGCGGGACCGGAGTGGGTAGCGGCGGTCGCCCCGGCAGCGGTGGCAGCGTGGGCTTCGGTGGCGACAGTGCCTCGGGCGGCTCGCCCGGCGCCGGCGGCGCCATGGGCTCAGGCGGCAGCGGCACCGGTGGCAGCGGCACCGGTGGCAGCGGCACCGGTGGCAGCGTGGGCGTCGGTGGCAGCAGCCAGGGCTGGGGCGGCACGGGGGCGGCGGCCGGATTACCTGGCATGGCCGGAGCAGCAGGTTCGGATTCGGCGGGTGGAGCCGGCCCTGAGGGCGGTACAGGTGGGGCTCAGCCGTCCGGTGGTGAGGCCGGCAGCGGCGCTGAGGGCGGAGCCGTCCCATCTGCTGGTGCTGGCGGCGTGCAGGGCGTGGGCGGCGCGGAGGCTGGTGCGGGCGGGGTCCCGGTGGCCGGCGGTGGTGGCGTGGGGCCGGCAGGAAGCTCTGGCGGGCCCGCTGCGGGCGCTGGCGGAGGCTGAGCCGACGCAGATCAGCGTCCGCGCGTGGTCGCAACACTGAATCCACGTGCGCAAATCTGGTGCGCGCGGACTCAGTTTTCGTCGCGGTGCAGGTGGTAGCTTTCGGTCACGCTGGCCACGAAATCGGCGATGATGCCGTCGGCAACGCGCAGGCGTCGGCTCAGCTCGCGTGCGAGATTGAGCACGATGAGAGCGTAGGACTTGACGTCGAAACGGTAGAGGCCATCCAGGTCGCTGGAAGTGATCCGCAGCATGCGTGTCGGGGCGAGGGCGCGTACCGTGGCCGAGCGTGGCTGCACGTCCAGGATGCTCATTTCACCGAACCAGTCCCCGGGGCCCAGCAAGGCCACGCGCGCGTCGATGCCACGCTTGCTGCGCTTGACGACCTCCATCTCTCCGCTGATGACCACGTACATGTCGCGCGCTTCGGAGCCTTCGCGAAAGACGACTTCGCCCGCCAGTGGAGACAGGAGGGACAGCGACGCCGTGAGATGGGCGAGCGCGTCGTCCGAGAGCGCGGCGAACAGGCCGACGTTGCGGAGCTCCGCCGCGGTGGCGGGGGGCGGTGAAGCGTTTGACATGTCTTTGACCTTGGCGCCCGGGCTGGGCGCGCGCCGGAAAGGGCGGCGCAACCATATCGCTGATTGGGGTCGTTTCAAGGGCTGTTGGCCGGATGACTCGCGGGGACGGTGCGATTGTGGGGACCGTGCTCGTAGGCCCGTCACCCACATCGCTGGCCCCGTGGGGCCGAGTCGTGTATCGGAGCGCCATGAGCAACGTGGTTCGGATTGCACCATCGATTCTGAGTGCGGACTTGGGCCGTTTGGCGGAGGAGATCCAAGAGGTCGAAGCCGGCGGGGCCGACTGGATCCACGTTGACGTCATGGACGGGCATTTCGTCCCCAATCTCACGTTGGGTCCAATCGTGGTGAAGGGCGCCCGGCGTGCCACGCAGCTTCCACTGGACGTGCACCTGATGATCGAGCAGCCCGAGCGGTGGGTGGAGGCGTACGCAGCCGCAGGGGCCGATCTGATCAGCGTGCACGTGGAGGGCAACGTGCATCTTCAGAGCACGTTGGTCGAGATTCGCCGTTTGGGGAAACGTGCCGGGGTCGTTCTGAATCCGCACACGCCGGAGGATGCGATTCGGTACGTGCTGGGGGACGTCGACTTGGTCTTGCTGATGACGGTCAATCCCGGCTTCGGCGGGCAGCGATTCCTCCCCAGCGTGCTGCCCAAGGTGCGGGCAGTTCGTGCCATGATCGACGCAGCCGGTGTCGACGTCGAGCTGGAGGTGGATGGTGGGGTCAGCCGTGACACAGCGCGCCAGGTCGTTGAGGCCGGTGCGCGAGTGTTGGTGGCGGGGTCAGCCGTCTTTGACGCTCAGGATCGCAAGGGGGCGATCGAAGTGCTGCGAGGACAGGGCAACCTTGGTCTGTAGGCGCCCGGGGTCGCGTCTCCGCTTGGGGGCGTTTGGTCTACTGCTCGCGCTGGCGTGCGCGCCCGAGGCAGCCGGGCCGAACACACCCGCGCAGGGTGCCGCCGACCTGCAGGCGGTCGAGCCGGAAGAGCGGCAGGTCGGCACCGATGAGCAGTTGGCGCGTGCAGCCGTCGAGCGGACCTTGCACGAAGTGACGCGCTTGCGAGGACTCGCCCCGCTTCGGCCTGTGCGAACGCGAGTGGTGGGTCGCGACGAGCTGGTCAGTGCGGTGCGGGAACGCATGGATCAAGATGTGCCGCCTCAGGTCGTGGAGGGGACGGAACGAGCGCTATTGGCGCTGGGCGTCGTGCCGATCGATTTCGACTACCGTGCGAGTCTTCTGACGTTGCTCGGGGCGCAGCTCGCGGGCGTGTACGACCCCGAAGCCGACGTCATGTTGCTCGCTTCCGATTTGGAAGAGGAGGAGCTGCGGGCCACCCTCGCTCACGAGCTGGTGCATGCGCTGCAGGACCAGCACTACGATCTGGGACGTCGGCTCGAGTATCGGGAAGGGGAGGCCGACGCGCAGAGTGCTTTGCACGCGCTGGCGGAAGGCGATGCCACCAGCACGATGGCCGACCAGATGCTCGCCCAACGGGGCATGACTGCGCTCGATCTTTCGGACGCGGAGCTCTCCGAGAACCTGCGCTCCTCCCTGGAAGCCGCGGACGGGACGCAGACCGTGCCGCGGGTGATCAAGCAGGCGATCATTGCGCCCTACGCTGACGGCATTGCCTTGGTGCACTGGGCTCGGCGTCGAGGTGGGTGGGAGGAAGTGAACCGACTCTGGAGGGAACCGCCGGTGAGCACCGAGCAGCTGCTGCATTTCGACAAGCTGTCGTCCGGAGAGCAGCCGGAGCAAGTGGCGGTGCCGGTGGCAGCAGCAGCAGGGATGCAGCTCACCTATCAGGATGTGATGGGGGAGCTGTCTTTGCGATTGGTGTTCGAGCAGTGGATGGAGACTTCGGCAGCTCAGCGGGCGGCATCGCAATGGGCGGGAGATCGTTTGGCCGTGTTTCGGTCCGGTGATCGGCACGGTGTGGTCTGGCACGTCCGGTATGACGATGCGGCTGCGGCCCGCCGGGGGCTGGTGGGGTTCGGCGCGGGCGTGGTTGCTGCGGCCGAGCACGAGCGGGAAGCGGCAGAGGAGACGGTGGACGGTGGCGGCACGAAGGGCGCCAGGTCCGCCGAACGCGTGGACGCCGCGGCTGCGTTTCGTGCGGTCGAGTCAGGCGAGGGCTGCCAGTCTCGAAGTCGTCGGGGGCCGCTTGCGGTGGTGCTGCGTGGGCGCGACGTGGTTTTGGTGGCTGGTCCGCACACGGGATCGCCACCACGGGAGGCTGCTGGGAACTGCGCTAGCGCGTTGGCCTGGGCCAAGCGCGTTGCCGGGCAGTCGTGAGTTCCAATCGACCCAGGGGTGTCGTGTCACCCCTGGGGAGCGTTTCACGGTGAGGCAATTCCTGGCCCTCCTTGAATGGGAAGCGGACTGGTGATGTTGGCACGAAACGTGCAAGTAGATGTTCGAGCTCGGCGGCAGGTAGGGCGCCCCGGGGCATCGACACTCAGATGGCAGGCCAGAAGGGAAAGCGGAGCTCAGGACGTGGCGTGGCGGCCAATCGGGCGTCTTGGATGGCGCTGATAGCGGCCACGACGCTCGGCACTGGGCATTTTGCCAGCCTGCGCGCGCGCGTGTCAGCCGATGATGGGCCTGATCCAGTCGGGTCTCAGCCGGCCGGGTACCGCCTGATCGTGCAGTCCTACGCCGCTGGCACACTGACATCGGATCAACTTCCGGGTGAGTACGCGCGTCCACTTGGGTCCACCCAGCGCGCGGTAACCCACGAGGAGCTTCGGCGGGGGGTTTCTGTCGATGTGTTGCAGGTGGGTGGAGACGAGCAGGTCCCGAGCAGAGCGGTGGTCGTGGCCTGGGTCGAACCGGGCCAGCCCGATCTCGAATATGATGGGCTTCGTGCGCGTCCCGCTCCAGGCGCGGTATATGGCGCCAGTCGTCCGGGGGGCCGGTCCAAGGCCGGGTTCGTGCGCGTCGTGCTGAGGCGCCGGGCAGCCGCCCGAGCCTAGCTCGTTTCCGGCGCCAAACGGGCTCCGGATGCGCGTGCGCCCCTGTCGGGTCGAGGGCGCACGCGCATCCTCCGCAGCCCGAGCTCTCGCCGACTAGCGTTGTCATTCCGGGGTCTTTGACCAAGACCCCGCCCCACCACGCAAGCGTGGCGGGGCCCCACCCCAAAACCGTTGCGCCGCTTCCGACTCCGTTTGGCGCCGGGAACTAGCTCGTTTCCGGCGCCGGGTTCGGCGTGGTGGCGGCCGAGGTCCACAGCAGCGGTCTGTGCGCGAATTGGCGCGATCGTCGAGTCATGGGGAACACGACATGTCGCGCCGGTGGGCCGTGTCTCTTGTGACCCATGTTGCACGTCGGTGGCTGCTGCACGGGGATTCACGCGGCGCGTGAGCTGTGCTCGACGTCAGACCGCGCTGGCTCGCGCGCCTGCTTCAAGGCTCGGACTCTCAGGCCGTACTCCCGCCGGGTCGTTTCGTCGAGGGAGCGACCCCCAAAGCGGACCTGCTGGTAGATCTCGGTGAGGTCCAATACCTCGGAGGCGATGGGATGTCCGAGGGCGGTGAGAGCGCGTGCGTGGGCCAGCGGGGGGGTGCCAGTTTGACGTGCTACGCCGCGGGAGGCCATGGCGCGCTCGAGCATCTTGTAGAGATTCACGATTTGGGTGGCGGAGATCTGTTGAGGCGTTGGCGGTGCCGGTGTGCGGCCGTGGCTACGGCGGCGGCGACGCGAGAGCCAGTAGATTCCGAGCGCGAGCAGCAACACGCCGCTCACGCCTGCGACCAGACGCCGGGGAGATGCCAGAGCGTTGCGGATCAGGGGGGAGGACCCGCGCAGGTCGAAGTAGCCGCGGCGTGCCGAGCGCAACAGCTGCATCTGCTGAGGCAGATCGTAGCCGATGACGTGGCGACTCCAGCGCTGCGTGGCGGCTTCGACCAGGTCGCGGAGGAAGGCGAGTGCGCCGCTGATTTCACTTTGAGGCGCCGCGTCCGAGGGAGGTGTGGGGTCGAAGCGTCGCCAGCCTTCGCCGTCGATGTAGACCTCCACCCAGGAATGCGCGTCGCCTTGGCGGACCGCGTAGAAGTCGCCGAAGCGGTTGTAGGTTCCGCCGATGAAGCCGGCGACGTTGCGCGTGGGCACACCGAGCGTGCGCAACATGATCGCCATGGCAGTGGAGTAGAACTCGCAGTGTCCGCGACGCGAGTCGAACAAGAAATGGTCGAGGGGATTGGAGGCTGCGCCGGAGGGTGATTCGAGGTCGTAGGTGTAGTCGCGCCGCAGGCGGGACTGGATCAGCTTGGCCCGCTCGCCGGGGCCGGCGGCCCCGGCGGTCCACGCGCGGGCGCGGGCGGCGACGCGCGCGGGCAGGGCTGGAGGCAGAGCGAGGTAGCGGTGTCGCTCGGCGACGGTGAGTCCATGCGGCGAGGCTGGTGGCGTCGGGGCAACGTACGCTTCGTAGCGCAGGCCGCGGTCGTCAGCGCGCGCGTAGCGCAATTGCTCCTCGGCACCCGCGAAGATGGTCGGGAGCCGGCCAAAGAGGGGGGTGCCGCGGGGGGCGAGCTTCAGGGCGACGGTGCGGTCCGGCAGGAACAGGACGGGCGGGTCGATGGGCTCGAGCTCGATGGTGAGCCTGCGGTCGCTGGATTCACGGGGGTAGCGCTGCAGCAGAAGGTACTTGCCGTGGAGGCGTACGGGGACGTTACGGGTCTGTGTGCGGGTCCAAGTGCGGCCGTCGTAGTGGTCGAAGGCTGTGCCTCGAAGATACAGGGCGAGACGAGGGGGTGGCTGGTCGGCCAGGCCGGGGTAGGTCACGCGCATGGCGATGGTCGGATCGGTGCGCAGCTTGCCCACTCCGCCCAGGTCCACGCGGTCCGAGAAACCGATCATGCGTTCCGGGCGCGTGTGTCCGAGCAACAGTAGCGAGAGCCCAACGCGGGGGAACATCACGAACAGGACTGCCGTGAACACGAAGATGGGTATGCTCAGCAGGCAGGTGAAGAGCAGGAAGTGCTTGCCAATGACACGACGGCTCCTGAGGATGCGGGGGACGTCGACGGGCAGGCCAGTTCTGTCGCGTGCCCCCTGACGATAGTTGCCCTCGACCTCTCGGCGGAGATGGCTGAGCACCAGCGCTCCGGGGGCGATGACGAGGAAGCCGAGAAAGCAGAGACCATAGGCGAGGCCGCCACCGAGCACCGTACCCGCGATGAGGTGGAGGAGAGCGAGGACGACCACCTGCTGGTCGTGTGAGGCGCCGCGGCGGGTGGCGAGTCGAATGACCTGTAGGCCAGCGGCGAACTCCACGGCGACTTGAAGGACCCCGGTGCCGAGCAGGCCGCGGGCAACTTGCAGCGCAAAGAGGGCGAGGGGGGCGACCACGGCGAGTCGACGCAGAGCCGGTCGGTCCTGCCAGCGTTCTGGGACAGCGAGGGCGAGGACGAGGCCGACGAGGACGGCCAGCGCAATCCAGCGGTTGAGCTCGCCGCTGGTGACGAGGGCGAGCAGGCCGAGCGCCGCGAGGCTGTCGGTCATGATGCGATGGATCAAGCCGAACCTCATGCGCGGGCTCCTGCGGGGCGTTGCGCTGCGGTTTGGATGGGAGGGGTGGGCGGTGTACGTGTCGCAGTGGACGAGCTGGGGGCGTGCGGTGCGGAGGGAGCGGTCTGCGGAGCGGCCTCGAGCAGGGCCAGGTATCGCAGAATGGGGTCGGCACCGATCTGTGGGCCCGCGCGGACCCGAGTGACGGTGTGGGCGGTGTGAACCGTAACGTTGTCTCCGCGCTTGAGGTGAGCGACCGAGCGGGAGGCGATCTCGCGAATGCGGCGCTCGAAAGCGGTGAGCCAGGGTTCGGTCGGGGTGGCACCGGGGTGGGTTGGGTCGATGACGAAGTCGACGTCGCGCCGAGTTTCCCGGGCGCGTTCGCGCAGGACGAGCTGGTCGGGGGTGGTGCTCTTGCGCCAGTAGATGTCGCGTGGATCGTCGCCCTCGCGCATGGGGCGCACGCCGACAATTTCGTCGCCGACACCGCGACCGACGGTGGAGTTGCCGCCCAGCAGACGGCCAGGTTGGTCGGGGGAGAGTCGCACCGGATCGACAGCGGGGTAGATGATGAGATCGCCGTCAGCAGCGAGCTCTCGGGATTTCTCGAACAGGCCGAAGGGAAAGCGTGTGGCGACGCGGAAGCCGATGTGGCGGTCGCGGCCGCGGCGCGCGGGGGTACGTCGGTACGCAGCGACTTGAGCTGAGCGAGGGCTGATCTTGAGGAAGAAGCAGCGCTTGTCAGCTGGCTGCCCGGCGCGGAGGTCCTCGATCTCGATGGCGTAGGAGGGGATGCGGCGCTTGTGGTTGTAGACTTCGATCTCCACCAGGTGTGGACGGGCGACCTGGGCGCGTGGGGGAAGTCGGCGCAGGACGGTGAGGTGGCGGAGGCTGAGCTCGCTCATGAGTCCCGAGACGATGATCAGGGAGAGGAGCATTCCGAGCAGGAGGTAGAGGAGGTTGTTGCCGGTGTTGATGGCGGCGAAGCCGACGCCGAACGTGATGGCGATGAAGTACTTGCCCTCGCGCGTGAGCTTGAGCTTGCGCGGAGGATGGATGCGGCGGCGCAGACGCGTGAGCCAGGTAGCGTCGGCCGGCAGAGAGTGGCGGAGGGGATTCTGCCGGCGCGGATGAGCAGCGACGCGGGCAGTGGCCATGAGGGTCCTACAGTGGGACTGGTACGCGGGCGACGATGTCGCGGAGGACGGTCTCGGCTTCTTCGCGAGTGGGGACGTAGCCCTCGGCGTGGGCGGCGAGGCGGACGCGATGGGCGAAGAGCGGGACCGCGAGGTCGTGGATGTCGTCGGCGATGCAGTAGGTGCGGCCCTGCAAGAGCGCGCGAGCTCGAGCAGCGCGTGAGAGGTTCATGCCGCCGCGGGTGGAGGCGCCGAGGCCGAGGGCCGGCGACGTGCGAGTGGCGGTGACGAGGGCCTGGAGGTAGGCAGCGAGTGCAGTGTCGAGGGTGACGCGATCGACTTCTCGTTGCAGGGCAACGAGGGCCTTGGGGTCGAGGAGCGTCGGAACAGAGGTGACCCGGTCGGCTTCGGGCTCGAGGAGCAGACGCGTTTCGACGGCGGGGGGTGGGTAGCCGATGCGAATCCGGACCATGAAGCGGTCGAGCTGAGACTCGGGGAGGGGGAAGGTGCCGGCGAAGTCGTGCGGGTTCTGCGTGGCAACGACCAAGAAGGGATCGGGGAGGGGGATGGTGGTGCCGTCGAGAGAGACGTGACCATCATTCATGGCCTCGAGGAGGGCGGACTGCGTGCGGGGGCTGGCGCGGTTGATCTCGTCTGCGAGCAGAACGTTGGCGAAGATGGGACCGTGGCGAAGGGTGAATTCGCCGCGGCGCTGGTCGTAGACGGAGACGCCGAGAATGTCGCTGGGGAGGAGGTCGCTGGTGAACTGGACGCGACGCATCTCCCCGCCGATCGCTTTGGCAAGAGCGCGGGCGAGGGTTGTCTTGCCGACGCCGGGGACGTCTTCGATGAGGACGTGGCCGCGGGCGAGGAAGGCGATCAGGGCGAGTTCGACGGCTTCGGGTTTGCCTTCGAGGGCTCGCTGGACTGCGCGGCGCAGTGCGGTGAAGCGCTCAATGCGCTCGGAGGCGAGCGCGGTGGCAGAAGACGTCATCTTGGGCATCGTAGCATGTGGCGGGCGTGGAGCCGTTAGATGGAGCCGTTAGTGGAGGTGTGGTGGCGAGAAGGGATGTCGGCGCACGGGCCGGGCGCAGTAGGGAGGGGATATATATGAGGGGGAATCGGGGGTGGGGCGCGCGGCGGCGGCAACGGGGGTGGGGTCGGTGTGCTATCGAGCGTGGATGCCGCGGGTGGAGCGGATCGAGGTGAAAGGTGTGACGCGGGTGTTTGGGGCCACGGCCGCGTTGCGCGGGGTGGACGCGACGTTCGAGGCAGGCACGTTGACCGTGTTGCAGGGACCAAACGGTGCGGGCAAGAGCACGCTACTTGCGATCGTGGCGACGGTGCTGCGACCGACGGCGGGGACGGTGGAGTACGTGCCCCTGGGGAGGAGTCGGATGCGTGCGCGAGAGCAGATCGGGTGGGTGCCGCACGAGTCGCACTGCTACCGCGAGTTGAGCGGGTGGGAGAACATTGCCCTGGCAGCGCGGATGTACGGGGTGGAGTCCGGGCCTGCGGTGGCGCGCGTGAAGGACCGCGTGGGGTTGGGGGCGTGGGCGGGGCGAGCGATCGGGACGTTGTCGCGGGGGCAGCGACAACGGGTGGCGTTGGCTCGGGCGTTGGTGCACGATCCGGCGGTTCTGTTGCTGGATGAGCCGGCTACTGGGTTGGATAGACGGAGCATCGAGCAGCTGGAGGCAGTGCTGGTGGAGCAGCGGGATCGGGGTCGAGTGGTGGTGATGGTGAGTCACCGGGAGGGCGTTGCAGAGCGGCTGGGTGGGGTG
>CAZSVU010000033.1:0-18443 GCA_964610275.1 uncultured Polyangiaceae bacterium
GGGCAGCACCACCTGGGGGTGGGCAGCGCTCTGGACGAGAAGTACCTATTCCGAATCGAGGGACCCACTGACTCGCCGGATGACGACGTCGTGCTCGAGATCAAGCAGGTCCGCGCAGCCAGCGGAGCGCCTTGCGTGGCGACTACCTCCAGCCTCGACCCGAATCGCATCGCGGTCGGGCGTGCGCGCATCTCCCACCAGCCGTTCCGCTACTTCGCCTACGTCCGTCGAGGCGCCAAGGTGTTCTGGGTGCACGAATGGGTGGAGCACTATCGCGAGCTGAGCTTGCGGGACCGCACCGTCAAACTCGAGGACCTGCTCGAGGTGGCCTACGACGTCGGAGCACAACTCGGGCGCGGACACCCCAGCCAACTGGGGTCGGGTGGGGGCGAGGCAATCCGCGAACGCCAGTTGCGGTTCATGGAAGCCAACCAGCCGGAGCTGCAGTCGGCGGCAAACGAACTCGCTGACGCCACTGTCGCCGCATGGGAGCGGTTCCGGATGGTCCTCGGGCCAGAGCCGGGAGGCTGAACTCCGTCTGCCACCCGGCACGCCGTGTCCTTTTGCTGGCGCCCGCCTTCCGTACCCTGCAGAATCGGCATCCCTGCCCCAGAATGTCGCCTCGGGGCGGCACCGATTCGACGGGAGATGCCAGTTGCAGGACACCGGCAACACAAGAGAAGAGCTGCTGGCTGAAGTGCTGCAGCTCAGACAACAGGTAACGGAGCTCGCCCGCAGCGAGCGGATGTTCCGCACGATGGTCGAGGAGGCCAACGACGTTCTCTACAACGCATCGCTAGAGGGGGAGCTGCTGTACGTTTCCCCCAACTGGACCGCGGTTCTGGGTCACCCAGTGTCCGAAGTCGTGGGCCTCCCCTTCACCCACTTCGTTCACCCGGACGACGTCGACAGGTGCTGGGCTTTCCTCAAGCGCGTCTTTGCATCCGAGTCGAGGGAAGGAAGCGTCGACTACCGCATCCAGCATCTGGACGGGACATGGCGCTGGCACAGCAGCAATGCCGCCCTCGCAACCAACGCCGATGGCGAACCGATGTGCGTGGGAATCGCCCACGACATCACCGACAGCAAAGACGCCGAACAGCGGCTGCAGCGTAGCAACCAGGAGCTGCAGAGCCTACTGTCCGAGCAGTCCCGCGCGCGTCACATGCTGCAGACGCTGGTGGATGCCGCTCCCAACGCCATCGTGATGGTGGACGATGACGGTCGCATCCAGGTCGTCAACCGCTACGTCGGCGACTACTTCGGGGAGCCCGCCGAGGGGTTCATTGGGACCACGATTCTGGACTTCATCAAGCGCGTGAAGCACTGCTTCGCTCACCCGCTCAAGTTCCTGGCCTACGCCACTCATCTGGTGGAACAGCCAGACCCCTCGCCCGCCGAGCCCAAGAACCCCATGCAGATCCTGAGCCGGACCATGGAGATCGCGCGCCCACTACGACGGGATGTCGTGTTGTTCTCTTGGCCCGTCCTCGACCAGGATGGGAACGAACACGGTCGCTTGTGGATCTTCAACGACGTCACTCAGTTCAAGCAAGCCGAAGAGCAGATCCACAAGGTCGTCGAAGCCTCGCCGGTGCCGCTCGTCATCACACGGCTGCGTGACGGAAAGATCTTGTTCGCCAACGACCAGCTCGCTGCGATCGTGAATGCGACACCTCGCGAGCTGATTGGCCAGGACACACCCGGCTTCTACCATGACCCCGATGCGCGAGATCAGGTCGTCGCCCGACTCCGCTCCGAGGGGATGGTCAAGCTCCACGAGGTCCGTTTCAAGAGGTTCGACGGGACGGTCTTCTGGGCTGCCGTGTCGCTCGTCCTTTCCGAGATCGGCGGCGAGCCCGCGGTCATCGGTGGCCTGATCGACATCGACGAGCGCAAGCGCATGGAGGAAGCCGTGCGCTGGGAACGCAACTTCGTGGGCGCCATCCTCGACACCGCCGGCGCTCTGGTGGTGGTCCTCGACACCACCGGCCATGTGGTGCGCTTCAACCAGGCTGCCCAGGACATCAGCGGGTACGCGCTGGCAGACGTCAAGGGGGCTTTGCTCTGGGATTTCCTCATTCCACCGGAAGAGGTCGAGGGAGTCCAGTCCGAGTTCTCGAGCCTGGTCACGGGAGAATTTCCCAGCACGCACGAGAACTGTTGGATCGCCAGGGACGGAGCGCGGCGGCTGATCTCCTGGTCGAATACCGCGCTGCTCGATGCCGAGGGTGCCGTCGAGTACATCGTCGCCACCGGCATCGACATCACCGAGAGAAGACAGGCGCTGGACGCACTGGCAGCGAGACTGGCGTACGAGGAAGCACTCGCAGCTTGCTCCCGCGCCTTGCTGCGCCACGTGGAAGGAGAGGACCCGATTACGGAAGTACTGCGCATCCTGCAGGAGGCTTCGAGCTCCAGCCGGGTCTACGTATTCGAGAACTTCTTGGACGAGGCGGACGGCCTGTGCATGCGGCAGACCCACGAGGTTTGTGGCGACGGTGTACAGGCGGAGATCGACAATCCGCTACTGCAGCACGTTCCCTACGCGGAGGGCTTCGAGTCCTGGAAGGACCGTCTGTCTCGGGGTCGGCCAGTCAATGCCATCGTCGCCCAGCTCAGCGATGCGGAGCGCAGTGTCCTCGAGCCCCAGGGCATTCGCGCCGTCCTGATCATCCCCATCTGGGTCGAGCAGGACTGGTACGGGTTCATTGGCTTCGACGACGTGGTCCGAGAGCGCGTGTGGGGTGACGAGGACGTCCGGACGTTGAAGACGGCGTCAGAGATGTTGGGTATCTATCTGAACCACAACCGGATTCAGCAAGCACTCAGTGTCAGTGAGGCGCGCTTTCGCGGCCTGGTCGAGAACGCGGATGACATCATCTTCTCGGCCAAGCCAGATGGCACGCTGACCTATGTCTCCCCCAAGTTCAGTGACGTGACGGGCCACGATTCCAGCACCCTGCTGGGGATGCCCATGCGCGCCTTGGTGTGCGCGGACGACGGCAGCGACGCCGACGGAATCGTCAGATCCACCTCCGTCTTCAGCAAGCGCAGCCCCACGTCCTCTTCTCCACCCAACTCGGTACGCGAGTACCGTATGCGGGACCGCGACGACAACTGGCGCTGGTTCGTGGCCAGCGCGTCCGAAATCAAGAACGGTGACGGCGAGGTGGTCGAGGTGGTCGGCATCTCTCACGACGTCACCGAGATGCGAAATGTGCTCGAGCACCTGGAGCAGGCCAATCGCGAGCTGAAGGAGACCCATAGCCAGCTGGTCCAGTCCGAGAAGATGGCGGCGCTGGGCATGCTGGTGGCTGGCATCGCCCACGAGATCAACACACCCGTGGGCGCCATCGGGAGCATGCACGACACGCTCTATCGTGCGGTCCACAGGCTACAAACCGAGCTCGGCCCCGAGGTGCAGGAGCAGCCCAAGGTCCGCCAACTCTTCGGTGCCATCGAGAATGCGTGCAGCGTCATCGATTCCGGTTCCAAGCGCGTAACCGACATCGTCCGTCGCCTGCGCAGCTTCGCTCGCCTCGACGAGGCAGTGCTCAAGGATACGAATCTCCACGAGGGGCTCGAAGACACGCTGGTGCTCGCGCATCACCAACTCAAGAATCGCGTGCAGATCACCAAACGCTTCGGCGAGATCCCGCCCATCCCTTGTTTTCCCAGTCAGCTCAACCAAGTGTTCCTCAATCTGATCATCAATGCGAGCCAGGCCATCGCTGACCGAGGCGAAATCGTCATCGAGACCGTTCTGCGTGAAGGGCGCGTTCGAGTGGCCATCCAGGACGACGGTGCAGGGATCCCGGAAGAGAACCTGTCGCGGATCTTCGACCCTGGATTCACCACCAAGGGGGTGGGCGTGGGAACCGGGCTCGGCCTGAGTATCTGCTATCAGATCATCCAGGCCCACCGCGGACAAATCGACGTCGAGAGCGAACTCGGCAAAGGCACCACCTTCACCTTGATCCTGCCGACCAATCTGGACGAGATCCTGGAGCGCGAAGGCAACCTACCCGAGCCCCGGTAAGAAGTCCGGGCTACCCACATCGCAGCAGCAGAGGAGCGCAGGCCGACGTCTCAAGCTGCAAAGTAGGTCGTCGCGCGCGTCTTTCCGCGCTTCTTGATGCGCTTGGTGGCAATGAGCTTCTTGATCAGCAGGTCGAGGTCCTTGGTCGCCACGCCGAGGCTCTTGCCGATCTGCTCCATGCGTTGGCCCGGATTGAGCTGGATTTCTTCGAGCAGGGCAGCTTGGAGCTTGGCCAACGCTTCGGGAGTGCGCTTGGGGCCCCGTGGTCCCGGTCGCCGGCGAAAAGCCGGCTTTGCGACCTGGGCCCCGTTGGTCTTGGAACGTCTCCCCCCACGTCGCGCCGCAGCAGCATTCGATCCGGCGAGGGCCTGGCTGACCGAGTCGAGCGCGGCCTGCTTCACCAGCTCCGAGAGCTCCTCCACGAACGTTTCGATCCGGGTTTGGATCTGTTGCTCGATGCGATTCATGGCGGCGGTGTAAACGCCGGAATGGCTCGAGTCAATTGGATTCGAGCACACGAACGCAGCCCGGGCCGCCCGACGAAAGGCGTCCTAAATCGCGTTCAACCAAGCGATCTTCGTCGTCTTGACCCCGGAGCCGATGGACCAATTCTGGCGGGCGTGGTCCATGACGTCCCCTCGAGGTGGTGGCGCATTCTGATCTGCATGGGATTGCAGGTTGGCTGGAACGCACTCGGGATGGGCGGGTGCAGGGAACTCTGCCGGGAGCGAGACCCGGACGTGGCCTTTGACTCACTGAGTGTGAACGACCACGACTCGGTGCTCACATGGAAGTGACCAACCTCTGGCGATGCGTCGTGCCGTGGGGACCGTGGGTCAACCCATTGCAGGCCAACCGCCCACACCACACGTCGTCGGTCGGTGCAGGATCACGCCACGGTCAGGTACCGACGCACTGTACGCGCAGCGTGCCCCCACGGTCGATCACGACGTCGCGTGCGTGCGGGCCCACACTCGACCGGGATCACGTCGAACGGGTACGTGACCTGCGCCGTGGGGATCGGTTTGATGCGAGTGCGGCACCGCTGAGCACGCAGCTCGGCGGGAGGGGACTCGCCTCGGACGTGACCACGGGCGCTGGCGACGTGCAGAAGTGGGTGGTCGACTTCATCCAGTTCGGTGGGAGCGAATGGTGTGGGGGTGAGCGCGCCAGCCCAGGGGCAAATTCGTGCCCCTGTATGCGCGTCCAGGTCTTGGTCTTCTGGGCAGTCAGCCCAGCCACAGTGGCGTTGAAAAGGTCCGCCGGAAAGAGCTTCCACACCGACGCGGGACCGGTACGACGTTGTCCTAGCACAGCCGCAGGCGCAAAGTCGTGATATCTTGGCTGCGACGGTGAGTCACACGCCTGTGTTTGTGACGGTCCGGGTACTGCAGGGATGACTGAGGCGGCGAAGCCGGTCTGCCGTGCCCACGGAACGCGTCGCCCGAGGTGTGAGGCTTGCTCGGAGAATTGTGATGATCAGACGGATTGTGAAGGATTCAGCGCTGGTTTCGGCTTGTGCAGCGTTGGCTGCATGTGCCCCAGAGCCTTCCGGTGAGAAAGGCGTCGAATCCGATTCGCTCTGTCCGGTCGGACAGGCCGTGTGCAGCGCGGGCTGCGTCGATCTGACCAGCAACAGCGCCCACTGCGGAACCTGTGAGCTGGCGTGCGCCGCCGGAAGCAGCTGTGTGGCCGGCATCTGCGTCTGTCAGGCGAGCTTGACGAACTGCAACGGACTGTGTGTGGACACGACTTCGGACGGCGCCAACTGCGGCGGCTGCGGTCTGGCGTGCACACCGGGCCAGGTTTGCGCCGCGGGCGGTTGCGGCACGACCTGCCCTGCAGGGACGACTCAATGCGGCACGAGCTGTGTCGACACCAACGTGAATCCATTGAACTGCGGCGGCTGCGGGGCGGTGTGCTCGGGCGGACAAGCCTGTGTCGGCGGCGTCTGTTCGTGTCCCACTGGACAGGTCCCCTGCTCGGGCACCTGCATCAGCACGGCGAGCGATCCGTCGAACTGCGGTGCGTGCGGCACCGTGTGCGGCTCGGGAGCAAGCTGCGTGAGCGGCGTGTGCATCGGCGGCACACCGGAGGGCACGGGCGGCGCTGGGCTGGGCGGCATGACCAGCTCCGGCGGCATGACCAGCTCCGGCGGCATGACCAGCTCCGGCGGCATGACCAACTCCGGCGGCATGACCAACTCCGGCGGCATGACCAACTCCGGCGGCATGACCAGCTCCGGCGGCATGACCAGCTCCGGCGGCATGACCAGTTCCGGCGGCGAAACCGGCTCCGGCGGCGATCAGGGATCCGGAGGGTTCGTCGGTTCGGGAGGCGACCAGGGGTCCGGGGGATTCGTCGGTTCGGGAGGCGACCAGGGGTCCGGCGGAGATCAAGGATCCGGGGGCAGCTCCACGGGGGACCTGCCGGTCTTCAGCTTCTTTGCTGCCAGTGTCGAGGCCATGCGCCGGCTCTCGGGCAGCCAGAACGGGTTCGGAGGGGACCTTCGCTACGGCGAAGCCACTGGCCTGGCAGGAGCCGACAAGATCTGCACGGAGATCGCCGAGGACTCCATGCCCGGCTCGAGCGCGAAGGTCTGGCGAGCCTTCCTGAGCACCACCGGTAGCACCAACGACGGTCAGGTAAACGCCAGAGACCGCGTCGGGAACGGACCCTGGTACGATCGCCTGGGCAGAATCGTGGCGCAGGATCTCACGGCCTTGATCAACGAGCGACCCGAGGGCGCCGATGCGGCCATCCTCAACGACCTGCCCAACGAGTACGGCGTGCCCAATCATGACCCGGACGGAACCGGAGACGTGGACAACCACGATTTCCTCACGGGGACCGACGCCAGTGGAAACGTCTACGGCGGCACCGACTCGACCTGCAATGATTGGACCAGCTCATCGACCCAGGGGGCGCCGCGGTGCGGACACACGTGGCCGACCGGTGGAACCGGCGGCGGCACGTGGCCCGGGTTCGACGGGGGCATGGGAGACATGTCGCTCGCCCACTGGATCTCGGCGCTCGACGAAGCGGGCTGCGCGCCGGGCGTCAACCTGGTAGAAACAGGACCTCCTGGATCGGATGGGACCCAGACCGTGGGATCGGGCGGCGGCTACGGTGGGATCTACTGTTTCGCACTCACACCGTGATTTCCGAGTGCCAATCGTCGAGGCGTGAATCTGACCCGGTATCTGCTGGGATCTGCCTGGAGGCCCCCGCCAAACCAACTAACCAGTAACCATCGAATGGGACATCGACATGCTGTTCACGCCTCTACGTCGCCTGGAACTTCTCACGCCACGAACTGCTGGTGCATTGCTGCCAGCGCTGGGGGTGCTGGCTCTGTGTGGGGGGTGCTCGTCCTCCGATGACGGCAAATCCGAATCCGCTGCCGGCGCAACCGGTACCGGCGGGGACGCTTCGGGAAGCGGTGGCGGGAGCAGCACCAGCGGGGGGAGCTCCAGCGGGGGCTCGGCGTCGATCGTGGAAGATCCAGCGGTGGGCACATTCACCATCTCCCTCGTCCTCCCCGATGGGGCCACTCCCGGAGCCACCAATGTGAATGGCGCCGTGCGCGATGCACCGCTTCCAGGAGACGTCATCTGGGAGCTCTCCCTGGAGGAGGGCGGGTGCCGACTACTCGAGCCCCGCGTGCCCTTCTGCGATCCGCCGTGCAGCGGATCCATCTGCGTGGAAGACGGCGTGTGTCAAGAAACTCCGCCCAGACGCAACGTCGGCACGGTCACCGTGACGGGACTTCAGACGGCTGCGGGCGGCAACGAGGTGGTCATGGAACCCATCGGCACCACCCCGAACTACTCGACCGCGACGGCCCTCAACTACCCTCCGTTCGCCGAAGGGGACAGCATCGTGCTGAGTGCGAGCGGTCAAGACCTCCCGGCATTCCAGATCGAGAGTCACGGCATCGCTCCGCTGCAGATGCTCGTGACCGGTGACGTCCCCCTGGAAAGCGGTCAACCGCTGTCCTTGCAGTGGACCCCTCCGACACAGGCCGGCGTGAGCACCATTCGCGCCATCGTCGACATCAGCCACCATGGTGGACAAGAAGGCGAGATCATCTGTGACGTGCCGGACACCGGATCGCTCGACATCCCGGCGACACTCGCGACCCGCTTGCTCGAGCTCGGCTACTCGGGCTTCCCCACCGTCTCGGTGGAGCGCCGGGCAGTGGGTTCGGTGGACATCGCGCCCGGCCGCCTGGACCTCGTGGTGCTGTCCCGGGATGAGCTCAACATCTCGATCCCGGGCCTGACGTCCTGCAGTGTCGATGGTGACTGTCCAACGGGCCAGACCTGTCAGGACGACCTGAAGTGCGGCTGAGCAGAGCCGCCGGCGCGACCTGACGGTCAGCGGTGCGCCCGGGTCCCCTCAGTCCGCCGCGGGGACCCCTCTGCTGCTCGACCCCCGAGACGCGCCACAGCTCGATTCAGCCCGCCCGGGAGCGCAGCTCCCGGGCTTCCTTCCTCACAGCCATCCCCCGCTGCTGCTCGACCCCCGAGACGCGCCACAGCGGGATTCCTCGGGCGCCTCGCCCAGAACCGTCAATTTGCGAAGTACTCGGTCGCGCGCTTCTCACCGCGCTTCTGGATGCGCTCGGATTCCAGCAGCTTCTTGACGGGTAGATTGAGATCCTTGGTCGACACGCCCATCGATCTGCTGATCGCCTCGATCCGCTGCCCCGGCTTGCGCGAGATCTCGTCGAGCAGGCGGGACTGCAGCCTGGCCAGTGTCTTGGGCGAACGCTTCACGCGCCGCCCCCGCCGATTGCGGCGCCGTGGGGTCGGAGCCCGCTCGGGCGTCTTTGGCTTGCGCTTCGTGTTCTTGGGGTTGGTGTCTGAATTCCCCCCCAAGGCGCCCTGCACGGCGTCCACTGCCGCTTGTCGAACAAGCGCATTGAGCTCTGCAACGAACGATTCGATGCTAGCCCGAATCTGCTTTTCGATGCTCGCCATGTAGTTTGGTTATATCCCTGTGAGAGCCGGGTCAATCCGTTTCGTAATCGGCAATCCATGGGGAAGTTGCGCCGACAGCCGAAGAACGCAGTCTCACTGCGATCTGGTGCGGTGAGATTCGGTGTTCTCGGGTTCGCGTCAGCAGCGTTGGATCGAGTCGGATACCGTATTTGGGTGGGACTCCGACCAGAGCCGAGATTCACTCCGGATCGTGTGTCTGCGCCAGCTGATCGATGACCGGCTCGAGTTCGGGATCTGGCGCATCGAACTCAACGGCAATCCGATACGGCCACATCCCGTACGGGTCAGCGGTGTTCTTGTCCACTCGCACCACCGTACCCCGCACGGCGACCTCGCGCTCTCCGCTCGGTGGGATCTGGAACGTCATGTCGACCGACGCGCCCACTTCGAGCCGACTGGCGGCGACAATCATCACGCCCGCAGGGCTCGCATCGTGGGTGACGGCCATGCCCGCCTCAAGCTGCTCGACCCGGGCCGGTAGCCAGACCCGACGTCTCTCGTGTGAACGCCGATCCACGTCACTTCATCAATACCCCATCACGGGAAAAGTTTGAATCGCAGTGTTGCACGCCCCCCCCTCGGGCGTTCTCCCTACTGGATGGGCTGTCGGCACGAGCGGGGCTCACGAGGGATTCACGGCGCGCTCGCGGGTTTTCTTGGCTGAGGCGATCGTGTGCGCGGACTGCTCCCTCTGCCCGGGGTCGGAGGGTTCGGGTACCGATCGATACTTGCGTGCCCCGAGCTTGGAATCGGGAGTCACTGAGTGAGTAGCTGCATCCGGGACCGGATCTCGATCTGCCCGCCGTCGGGGGTCGTGCCCACGGAACGCTGCTCGAATTCCTCGTCCGGAAAGAGCCAGCCCAGCTGCTGGAAGACCTCGCCGCGGCTTTCGCTCGCCGGCTCACGGCCGTCAGCAGACCGCTCCCTTCTCACCGCTCGGGCGCGGAATGCCGAGTCGTTCGCCTCGAGCAACTCGTACGTCGTGGTTTGCTCGACGCGGCCGCCGCCGTCTTCCCACGCCCGGGTGACCACCCACACGGCCCCGGAGCCCACTGCTTCTGGGGGAAGGGGGTCCGGTGCGCGCACCAATGCTGTCGCGGTCAGCGCCAATGCACCAGGCTCCGCGGCATCCACGTTGACCCGGTGGTTCAGCCACAGCCCGCAGCTGTCCACTTCTCCCGAACTGTTGGCGTGGGCGGAGGTCGACTCCGTCGACTCCTCGGCCTCAGCGCGCTGCTCGGTCGATGTCAACGTCAGCGGCCCCACCTCCACGCTGAACCGTGCCGTGCCCTCGGAGGTCACCTCCAAGATTCTCGCGGTGCGGCGCCCCTCCAACGTCAGCGCCCGCCTCACGCCCGCCGCGGTGATGTGCGTCTCGGCTCGAATCAGTTGGACCTGCTGCGTGCCGGCAGCAAACTGCAAGCGAAGTGCGCTGCGCGGCTCGTGGCCAACGTGGTCGACGCGCACCCGAATGTCGTCATCTCGCGACGGATCGGGTTCAGCCCGTGCCGGACCAGCAGTGTCCTGGGACGCTTCCGGCTCGTCCCGGGCCGATGCCGGAGACGGTCGGGAGGGAGCGTTCTCAGCCGACACCGGTGTCGGCGTCTTGCTCGACCCGCAACGGATCATCCCCCCGAGGAATATCAGGGCCAGGAGCGCAGACCGTGCTGGGGCGGTGCCCATGCGCTCGGGCTGGTCTACTGGGCGCCCTGCGGTTTGAACTCGGGCGGGAGCTGACTCCCTTCGCCAAAGAAGTACTTCTCGCACTCCGCCATCCAGAGTGCTTGCCCTCTCTCGCTCGTGAGGTCGAGCCGGAATTCGTTGATGAACATGGTCGAGTGCTCGAGCCACATGCGCCACGCCGTCTGTGACACGGAGTCGAAGATCCTTTGGCCGAGATCGCCCTTGAATGGGGGCTTCTCGAGGCCCTCCGCTTCCCTGCCGAGCTTCACACAGTTCACCGTCCGCGACATGTCACGGTTTATCAGCGCTCAGCGTGCGTTCGTCAACCTCGCCCGCGCCGCTTCGGCCGGCGGACCCCACGACACGCACGTGCGGTCCCAGGGTCCGGTTCCGCCTCGTCGGCAGTCCGGTCGAGCCATTCATCGACGTCGTCCCCTTCCGCGCCAGGCGGCACCTCGGGACCACATCCGGCGGGGGTATTCTGCAGGTAGGGTTGTTCCACCAACAGTTGCCACGGTTCGCCGTTGCGCCAGAATCGACCACTGATCGTCGGCACTCGCTGGCCCCGGGAGGCAATGACGACCCCGACCACATCGCCCTCGCTCAGCGCTGGACGGCCGCCGGCCTCGGTCAGGACGTCGCCGTCCTGCATGCCGATTCCGAGCGCCCCGACACCGCTCAGGCGCAATCCGGCCGGTCTGGCCCCACTGGGCGCCACCAGCGATCCCGTCGGCCTGGCGCCGCCGTTGGCCAGCCGCAGCACGGTCGAAGCCGACACGCGAATGCCGCGCAGCGGACGGGAGTTCTTGGCCCCCGCGAGCCGAGCCGCTGCCCGGACCCGGACGGGTCCCCCCCGCTGAGCGGCCTCTCCCTGCCGCTGGGGCGCGGTCAGCTGCCAAGCTCGAACCTCTCGACCGCTCTGCCGCGCTTTTCCAGCGGGACGACTGCCCGGGCCCAGGGATGCAGCACACGCGAGCGCGCTCCCGAGACTTTCGCCCATGTGGTCGGCGAGCCGGATCACCCCCCAGGCCACAGCCGGCAGGGGCAGCGCCGCCAGGAGAGCGAGCAGGAGGTATCGGCGCATCTCAGGAGGAGAGTATCAT
Source organism: uncultured Polyangiaceae bacterium (assembly GCA_964610275.1). GTDB lineage: Bacteria > Myxococcota_A > Polyangia > Polyangiales > Polyangiaceae > JAFGBI01. The sequence goes on from CAZSVU010000033.1 coordinate 11,835, forward strand.
GATCGGCCGAGCGGAAAATGCCCGAACCGACCCCCGGATTCGACAGGGCCCAGCCCGCCTACTGCCGCCTGCCTGGACTTTCCAGGTACTTGAAAAGGTTCGATCCAGTCGACAGCACGATCGAAGTTTTCGCGTCGAGCGCGGTCTCGTAGGTACTGAGACGCCGGGTGAAGGCATAAAACTCCGGATCGCGGTCATAAGCTTCGGCGTAGATCGTGATGGCCTTCGCGTCGCCCTCGCCGCGCAGCTTCTCGGCCTTCGCTTTGGCCTCACTCCGGATGATTTCCGTTTCCTTGTCGGTCTGCGCTCGGATCTCGATCGCCTTCTCCTCACCCTCGGAGCGGTACCGCTTGGCCTCACGCTCACGTTCCGCCCGCATGCGAGCAAACACGCTCTCCTGAACCTCGCTCGGCAGGTCGGCTCGCTTGATGCGGACGTCGACGATGTCGATGCCGAATTCGTGAGTTTGTCCCCGCGTGTTGGTCGCAACCTTCTGCATCATGGTATCGCGTTCATTGCCCACTATTTCGCCAAACTTGCGTCGGGCAATCTCTCTGCGAAGCTCGCTGTTGACGATGTCGTCCAACCGGGCCTTGGCGCCTGATTCGTCGTGAACCGTCATGTAGAATGTGATCGGATTGACGATGCGCCACCGGGTGATTGGGTCGACCACGATCCGCTTCTTGTCCAGGGTCAAGACCTCTGACGGCGGCGTGTCGCTGCCTAGTATTCGGCGTTCCATCCGCTGCACCTTCTGAATGAAGGGCCACTTGCGGTAGATGCCGGGTTCATTGACGCTGTAGCGGTACTCGCCGAATTGAGTCACGATCGCGAGTTTGGTCTCATCGACGACGAGGAAGCTCTCCCAGCCGGCGAAGATCGCGACGACCAGCAGGACGAGGGTACCAGTGGTACGGCTCATGACTCACTTCCCTCCTTGCTGTACGGCCACAGCCGCCGCTTGTGGACCGAGCGGTAGAATGGGCAAGGCGCCCCGGGCGATGGCTCCGTCAATCACGATCTTGCGATCGATCTTGCCGAGGATGCTCTGCATGGTTTCGAGGTACATCCGCTCCCGAGTCACGCGCTCCGCCTTGCTGTACTCCACCAACCTGGCCTTGAATCGCGACGCGTCGCCCTCCGCCGCCAGCACCCGAGTCTTGGCGTAGGCTTCGGCTTCCCGGGTGATCTTCTCCGCCTCACCGCGCGCGCGCGGGAGCTTGTCGTTGCGGTAGCCCTGGGCCTGATTGATGAGCTTTTCCTTCTCCTCGCGAGCCCGAACGACGTCGTGGAACGCCTCCTTGACCTCGTCGGGCGCGTCCACCGTCTGTAACTTCACCTCGGTGATGCTGAGACCGCTCTGGTAGTCGTCCATGAGCTTCTGTAGCCACTCTTGCGTGCTCTGTTGCACCTTTTCGCGACCGGACGTGATGACATCGACGATGTTCGTGCGGCCCACCATGCTGCGCAGCGCAACCTCGGCCGTCGCGTGGAGCGCTTGCTCGGAGTCCTTGAGCCGAAACAGGTACTTGGAGGGGTCCTTGACGCGGTACTGCACAATCATCTGCGCCTCGACGATGTTCTCGTCGCCGGTCAACATCAGAGCCTCGCTGGGCTTGCGCTCCTCGCCGCGAAACCCCACCTCGATGCGTCGGATCTGCTCGACGTTGACCTTGTCGAGCCGCTGCACCAGCGGGATCACGAACGCCAGTCCCGGGCCGCGCTTGCCGGATTCTTTCCCAAACGTGCGAATCACCCCCTGCTCCCCGGGCTCGATGATGTGCGAAGCACTGAACAATCCGGCTGCGAGGATGACCACCAAGAGGATCGGCCCGAGCTTGCGAAAGTTGCGCCGAAACGCTTCCGAAACCTGGGCCACCACTTCGTTGACATCGGGACGTGGATCCTGCTCGAACTGCTTACGCATGGGCTTACCGTCCTCGTTTCTCTACTGACGTATTCGCCAGTTCCCCTGAAACGTCCTGCCCACCTCATCGCAGGTGGGGTCCGTCACGATCAGCTCTGGCCGCGCCTCGTGACAGACGATGATGGTGTTCTGACGAAAGGCGCGACCGAAGTAAATCGCCTCTTCTCGGTCGATGCCGTGCACGACCCACGCGGGCTCCCGCCAGACGCCTTCGGGCTCTTCGTCGTACCCGATGCAGTGTTCTACCCGATAACAGCCCAGAATGAGCAGGTCGCGCATCACCTGATGCCGCGCCTCGTTCACCCGACGGGGCAGCAGCATCGAGCGAGGATTGTACGCCGTCAGGATGCAGAATTCGCTACGGAGGAGCGGCGGCAAAGCCGCGACATCGGTCACGATCTCGCCGTCCATGGACGCGCGCAAGACACCCGTGTCCGTCGGCAACTCGTAGACGGTCGAGAAGTATGAGCGCAGCAGGTTCTGATCCACGGCTCGTCGCCCTTTAGCACGGTTCGCGGCGTCGAGGCTACAGCCCCAGGTCACTCGCAAGTGCGCAGAGCAACTCGGCGACGCTCCAGGCCTGCGCCGGACAGCCGCGAGCGCGGTGGGGCGGTTCACCGTCAGCGAGCTGGGGCACCTGGCCGAGCACAGGCGCGTCGTCGAGCGCATCCTCCACCTGATCGCGCAAGCGCTCGAGCAGGTCGAAGTCGTCGGGAGCGACGCGCACTGCCGCCCGTACGTAGAAGCCCAGCAGGTGCGTCCAGGCCGTGCCTTGGTGGTGCGAGCTGCCCAGTTCCTCCGGGTGGCCTTCATAGTGCCCGACATAGCCGGCCTCGTGAGGCGCAAGGCTGCGCAGGCCACGGGGTGTGAGCAACTCGTCACGCACACGGCTGACGATGGCAAACGCCTGCCAGGGTTCGAAGAGGCTCGGGTCAACGGCCAAGGCCATCAATGCGTTGGGGCGAATGGTCGCGTCTGCCCAAGCATCTGCCGTGCCCCCCGCCTCACTGACACAGTCAAACGGATAGCGCGTCTCATTGCACCAGAATCGTTCTCGAAAGGCAGCGCGCGCGGCCGCGCACGCCTGTTCGCCCTGCTCGGCCCAGCCAAGCTCGGCATATTCTCGGGCCAGTCGTCCGATGTTCTCCGTTCCCTTCGTCCACCAGGCCTGCATCTCGATCGCCAGACCGTGGCGTGGGGTCACGAGTGAATCACCGATCACCGTGTCCATCCAGGTCAACGGCTTGTGTTCTCCGCCGTTGACCACCAGTCCTTCGTCGCTCAGCCACAGTCCAGGCGCACGCCCAGTCCGCACACAGTCGAACGCGGCGCACAGGGCGGGAAACAGCTCGCCACGCACGAACGGGTCCTCGGGGCCGACGCTGTGTGCCAACAGCTCGGCGACGTGCAGGAAGAGCAACGTCGCGTCCGGCAGCGCGGGCTCCGGGTCCCGTCCAGCCACAGGCAAGCGCGTGGGCACGAGTCCGTCGGTCTGCGAACGCATGAGTGACCGCAACACCGCTTTGGCCTCGTCGATTCGGCCCGGCACCAGCAGCAGCCCTGGCAACGCCATGAGTGCGTCGCGGGTGATGGCGTTGGGTCCGGGGTACCCGGCCAGAATGGCCGGTCGCGCGCAGGCCTCCTGACAGAACTGTGCTGCGGCCACGAAAAGCCCTCGCACCGCCGGCGGTCGGCTCGGGCCCGGGTCCTGCTTGCGCTCGAACGCAATGGTCGCTGCCTGCAGTTGCTCTGGCGTGCCCTCCGGCAGGCCGCCCACGCCGGCAGTCAGGAAGGTGGTCTTCCCGGGTTCGAGCGGCAGCTCGAACGTGCCAGGCGTCCACATGTCCTCCAGGTACTCGTGTCCGGCGCGCTGGTCTTCGGGGTACTCGAACCGCCGCCACCAGTCCGGGCTACCCACGAAGACCCCCTCCTCGTGACGGAAGACGAGAGGCGGCAAATGCGCCAGCGGCCGAATCTCGACCTCCTGAGGCCTCAGGTGCACGTTCTGCATCATGGCACCGTGTTCGCGCATCAGCGTCCGAATCGGCCGGAACGGCATGAGGGGACGCACGACCAAACGAGCGGGAGACTTTCCTCTCCACGTGTGGCCGAGCACCAGCGCGTTGTGTCCTCGCACGAGACTCAAACGAACCTCGAAATCGGCATCGCCGACTCGGTAGAACCACGTGGGAATGGGATCCTGGACGAATCGCCGCAACAGTCGGTAGCCTGGAGTGGGTGCGACGTCGGGGAATTGGTGAGTCCAGAGACGGTAGTGCCGGCCTTCGCACTCGACTTCCACGTCTGCATGGCTCAGCACGACATACCGATCGAGCGGTGGGTCGAACGCGGCAATGAGTACCCCGTGCGTCCGCCGCGTGTGCATGAGGGCCACCGTGCTCATGGAGTAGGCGCCCGCCCCATTCGTGTGCAGCCATTCGGCGCTGGCAGTCTCCAAGTCGCCCCTGGTCTCCACCCTGGGAAACGGCCCATCCCGCAACCCCGTCCAGGGGGACTCTCTGAAGTGCTGTTGATCCATGTGCTGCTTCCCCTCCAAATGGCCGCTCCCGGACGTCAGTCCTCCTCCGGGAAGGGAATGCGCACACTGGACGAAGCATCGTCCGGCCGCACGCGCAAGACGGTGGCATCGAGGCTTCCCCGATGCACCCGCACCCCGATGGTCTCTCCGACCGCTACATCCGAAGCAGAGCGTACGGCACGGCCCGCCGGTGTGGCGGCGATGGCATAGCCGCGGCCGAGCACGGCCAGTGGGGACAATCCATCGAGTCGGGCCGCGCGCTCCGCCAATCGCAGGCGACAGCCTTGGATGCGCAGCTGCATGCCTCCGCGCAGTCGCGCCGCGAGCGGTCCGAAGCGGGACTGCGCCCTCGCCAGTACCGCACGCGGGTGGCGCGCCAGGAGCCGTCGGTGGCTCGCCTGCAGCATGACCCGACGTCGGCTGACACTACGTGAGCAGAGCCGCTCGAGCTGTGCCGCCAGCTCGTCCACGCGCTGTTGGCGTTCGGCGATCAAGAAACGTGGGTCGCCGAGTCGGCGTCGGAGGTCAAGAGCAAGCGTCCGGTGCTCCAACAGTTGGGCCTGCTTGGCCCGTGCCAACTGGGCCAGGAAGCGTTGCAGCGTCTCCCGGCGGGCAGCGGCGTCGCAAACCACCAGCTCCGCAGCTTCCGACGGAGTGGCCGCACGGCGGTCGGCCACGAGGTCTGTGAGCGTGGTGTCGATTTCGTGACCGACGGCACTGACCACGGGCACGCGCACGGCGGCCAGGCGGCGCACCAAACGCTCATCGTTGAACGCCATCAGGTCATCACCCGACCCACCACCCCTTCCGACAATCAGCACGTCCAGCCCAGGATACTGCTCGATGAGGTCGATGGCGCGCCGAATGCTCTCCGCAGCTCCTTCTCCCTGGACCTGCGCCGGAGACAGCACGATCCGTGCTCCGCCGCGCCGGAACGCAACGGTGCGGATATCGTGAAACGCCGCCCCCGCAGCGCTGGTCACCACACCCAGCACCCGCGGTTCTCGAGGCAGGGCACGCTTGCGTTCCGGGGCAAAGAGCCCCTCGACGCTGAGTTTCGCCTTGAGCCGTTCCAGCGCCTCGAGCAACGCGCCGCGGCCCAGCGGCCGCGCCTTCTCCACGACCAGCTGCAGCCGCCCACGAGGCGGCCACACCGTGGCCCGCCCGAACACCTCCAACCGCGCCCCTTCGGCCAGGTGACGTCCGGCACGCGATGCCTGATAGCGATACATGACACAGTCAACCACTGCGTCCTCGGTCTCGTCCTTCAGCAGGAAGTAGCTGTGACCGCTCGCCGCCCGACGCAACGAGCTCACTTCGCCCCGGACCCATTCCCGACCGGTGACGCCTTCGACCGCCTGGCGCAGCCGTCGCGCCAGCTCGCCGACTGTGATGCTCGACTCAGTCCCTCCGCCCACGGCCGCGTGCTTATAGCAGGGCCCGGAACTCACGCCACCCCGCCCGTTCCCGAGCGGCCTGCCGGCCGCTGTCGGCATCCGGAAGGCGGGCGCAGGACGCGGGGCCTTGGGGACGCGCCGCCCCGAACGATCAGTCGCCGGCCTTCTTGCGCGGCTTCGTTTTCTGCTTCTGGTACTCCTCCACGAACTCCCAGTCCGCAACCAGGTGCTTCTTCATGAGGACCGAAAGCAGAGCAGCAAAGAGATTCTGCCACTTGACGTCTTCACCTAGCTTCTCGGCCAAGCTGCCACCTCCCGACGTGTCGTTCAATGCGGCGATCAAGTCGTGCGCCGTCCAACGCCGCGGCTGCTCGCCGTCGGCTCCGTGTGCCTTTGCGGCAGGGGCCGGAACCGTCACCTGGGTCCCGTCGAGCAGCGTCAGAGTGATCATGCGCTGCTTGACCTCTGCCCGTTCCGCGACTCGTTCCAGCGCTTCGCGCCTCTCCTCCGTCAGTGCCACCTCGCTGTATTCCAGTTCCGGCGCGTCATCCCCTTCGGCAGAGTCGGGTTCCGGTTCGGCCGCACCAGGCGCAACCGCCCTCTCGCCCGGGCTGGCGCGCTGTTCTGGCGCGGGAGGCTCTTCGGTGATCGTGTCCCGATCCGCCTCCTGAGGCAGCGAGTCACTCTCACGCTCTTCGTCGTACTCCTCTTCGTCGTACTCCTCTTCGTCGTACTCCTCTTCGTCG
>CAZSVU010000033.1:18543-40006 GCA_964610275.1 uncultured Polyangiaceae bacterium
CTCTTCGTCGTACTCCTCTTCGTCGTACTCCTCTTCGTCGTACTCCTCTTCGTCGAGTCCGAGCTCCACCTCTGCCGCAGCCAGCGATGAGGCTTCGGCGTGTCCGGAGTAGTAGGCGCTGAGCGCGGAACGGAGCTCCGTGGGTGACGCGATCATGAGACGAACCGGCAGTCCGCTGTACTGCTCCAACTCTTCTCGGGCGGACTGATTCGTTGGGTCATCCATCGCGACGTACAGCGCGTTACCGAGCCCACGAACCCGCCGGACGAAGATCGGCACCAGACAGTGCTTCTGGGCCAGCTCCTGCGACACCAATTCCAGGAGGTCGCGGGTGAAGTCGATGTGGTAGAGGGACACCCAGGGCACGCTGAGTTGCTGACTGAGCACCTGCGTCACCTGGGTCTCGGTGACGTGCTCTAGCTCGACCAGGAGCGTGCCCAGACGCCGACCGTCACTCCGCTGCAACTCCAAGGCGCTGTCGAGCTGCTCACGGGTGATAATCCTGGCGTCGACCAACAACTCACCTAGACGGACCCGCTCGGCCATGCGTCAAGTAGCCTACTTCGATGCCGGTTTTCAGCCCACCTTCAATCCGCCCGAGTGAGACACCGGCGGGAAGGCTGCACGCGGTCGAAGGTCAAAACGGCCACGCCCGAGCTGGTTTGAGCCACCGGTGGGCCGGAAGGGGTTCCCGACTGCTCGCGGCTGGTGGATACTCCACGAGCGCGAGGATACGAGCAGGGCACACCCGGCCAGCCGCTTCGGGGACATGCGAGATGGCAAGCATGGTAACGGACTACCTGAGCCCAATGGACCTGAACGGCCTGACAGCCCCGTGGTGCGCACAGCACCGCACGATATCGTAGCCGAATCCCCCACCTCCCATGGCCGCGTCGCCCACCACTCAGCCGTGCCCGCAATGCGGGAGCATGTACGACGGCGGCCAGCAGTACTGTGCCACCTGCGGCTTCCCGGTGGGGAGCGTCTCTGGCCCCGCCGACGACAAGTTCATCGGCCGCACGCTTCCCGGCGGATATCACATTCTCGACCTGATCAGCGTCGGGGGCATGGGACGCGTGTATCGCGCCGAACAAAGCGTCCTGGGCCGCACGGTGGCAGTGAAGGTCATCCACCCCCACCTCCTGTCAGACGAAAATTCCGCGCTCCGCTTCATGACCGAAGCACGGGCCGCGAGCCAGCTCAACCATCCCAATTCGATCGCGGTGTTCGATTTTGGCCGCACCGACGATGGCCAGCCCTACTTGGTGATGGAGTTTCTGCGCGGGAAGGATCTTGCGCACGTCGCCTACGAAGAAGGCCCGCTTCCGCTCTCCCGCATCGTGGACGTCTTGCGGCAGACGTTGGCGGCGCTCGCAGAAGCGCACGATCTGGAAATCGTGCATCGCGACTTGAAGCCGGAGAACATCGTCCTGGAGCCGCTTCGACGCGGGGGCGATTTCGTCAAGGTGCTCGATTTCGGTCTGGCCAAGCTCAAGGCCGATGCAGCCGCTCCCAGCAACGTGACCAGCCCGGGCATCGTCTGCGGAACGCCCGACTACATGGCTCCCGAGCAGGGCCGCGGTGACGCCATTGACGGCCGGAGCGACCTGTATGCCGTAGGCGTCATTCTGTTCCAGCTCCTGACTGGCCGCCTGCCGTTCGAAGCCGACAGTCCCACCCAGGTGGTCATGATGCATCTGACGATGCCGGTGCCTGACCCGCGCGAGGTCGCGCCCGATCGCAGCCTGCCTCAACCGATCGTCGACGTGGTGATTCGCGCGCTGGAGAAGGACGCCGACAAGCGCTTTCAGGACGCGATGGAGTTCTCGGATGCGTTGGCCACAGCGCTCGAGTGGGCCCAGAGCAGCCCACCCACGTCGGGTCCCCCCTCCGCTCGAGGCTCCCTCGTCCCGGGCAGGTTCATCAACTGTGCTGCGTGCGCGAACACCGTGCCGCTGGCGAAGTTCTGTTGTGAATGCGGCGCGCCGCTCGCCACGCCGAGCATGGCGCCCGAGATCATCGAGGCGATCACTCCCGATCGACTGCCGCTGCCGCTGGTCTGCCGAGACGAGGACCTTCAGTGGCTCGAAGATCGCCGCCAGGGGCTCGGCCGAGCACTGGTCGGCGCCCGAGTCGTTGGGGAGTCCGGAGCGGGCAAGACACGTTTGCTGCACGAGTTCTTGCAGCAGGCGGAGGACGACGGGGATGTCGTGGTGCGCGCTCGACCCGACCCCTATTGGGCAGAAGTGACCTACCACGCCCTGCGCGAGGCCATTCGCGGACTCACCTGTTTGAGTGACGAAGACATCGCGGTGTCGGACTTTCCCGGGGCACTGCCGGAAGCCAGGCTGGGATTGGTCGAGATTTTCGCGAAGCGTCCGCCCGTCGACGACGGCCTGACACCCGAGTCGCGTCGGCACGGCCTCGCCGAAGCCATGCGCTGGGCCCTGCGGCGGGTGGGCGAGTTGGCAGCGGAAACGCGCGTGATACTGGCCATTGACGACCTGCACCGTATCGATACGGCAAGCCGGAATGCATTTGCCGACGCTGTAGGCGAACCGCTGAACGTGCGCGTGTTGGTCGTGGCCGCGCACGTGCCGGGCTTCGAATCCGGCTGGAGCGCGGGGCATGCGGCGCGAGTGTTGTCCGGCATCCCCGGCACTGTGGTGACGCGGTTGATGCGATCGAGCCGACCCAGCTTCAGCCTCAGCGAGGTCGAGTCGGAGGAGGGGAAGGTGCTCCCCCTGCATGTCGACCAGATGGTTCGGTATGCGCTGGAAGTAGGCGGCGAGCCCCCGGCCCGTCTGGGCGACTTGATCGCCCAGCGCGTCGACCTGCTGGAGCCGAGCGCTCGTTTCGCGCTGCAGGCGCTCGCCGTACTCGGCGATCGCGTGGAAACCGGGCTCTTGGCCCAAATGCTTCCGGAGACCCACCGGTTGGACGTGACCCTCCACCTGCTCGCGCGCGCGGGCATGATCGTGCGGCAGGGCGAGTTGGTTTCTGCCTCCCATCCCTTGCTGCGAGAAGTCGTTCTGGCAGGTATCCCGGCCACGGCGCGCCGGGGTCTGCACGCCAAGGCACTGACGGTGTTCGAGAAGCGTTCGGCCCCACTGGAGGCTCGCGCTCAGCACGCATACCATTCGCAGGACTCGTTCCAGGCGCTACTGCTGCTGGAGCAAATCGCCACGCGCGCGGCTCGCCGCGCGGACAGGGGTACGGAAGTGCTCGCGCTCCGTCGTGCGCTGGAGATCGCACGGGCCGAACTCTCGAAGGGCGAGCTCGATGATCCGTTGCAGGCGATTCTCATCTTTGGCAGAAAGCTCGGATCTGCTCTGACCCGCGCCGGAGACTTCGCCGACGCCGAGGGCGTGCTACGCGAAGCCCTGGACGTGGCCGGGCCAAGCGGAACCGAGCGCGCTCGCGTGCTCGGCGCCCTCGCCCAGGTCGCTCAAGCACGCAAGCGTCGGACCGAAGCGATTGGTTTCATCGAGGAAGCCATCGAAACGGCGCGCCAGTCCGGCGCGCACGAGCTGGTTGGGTCGCTCACCGCCACCCGTGCCGCCTGGAGCTTCTGACGTCGTGGCGATGGACGGCGTCGAGTTCGTCGTGCGCTGGAGGCTGGATCGGACCTACCTGCACTCGAGCGTCGAGACACTGCAGGCGCTCTGGCTGCGAGCGGCAGACCCATCGTCTCGATCCGGCAGCGTGTCCGGCGCACCCGAGCTACTGCACGAACTGGGGCGCATGCGTGCCCGCGTGCACCTGATGAGTGACGGTCCGGTCCAACTCCGGTGGGCGCTCGAAGAACGGCTACGCCAAGATCACGTACGGTGGGATCGACTGAGTCTGGAACCCAGCTTGACTCGCTCGCTCACGACGAGGATTCGCGCCTTCAGCGATCACGTCGGACGGCGACTGGCCACCTTGCTCGAAGCGCGCGTCCAGGATCAGAAGCTCTGGGACGAAGACGCACTGCTCCCCGAGGTGGTGCTGGGCGATGACGCCGAAGCGGACGCCTTCTTGTACTCCCTGTACGCAGACGTGCTCTCTGGCAGGGTCGATCGCTCCTTGTTGCGCAAGGTGCTGCGCCGCGCCCGCGTTTCCGGGGATGCGGAGGAGCGGTGCCTGGAATCTTTGTCGCGGCTTCGGCATGGTGCCATCGTCGAACGGATTCTGATCCACCTGGACCAGCCCAGACCGCCGAGCGATTTCGACGCGCACGGGAGCCGGATGGTGCCCGTGTACAATCTGCTTCAAGCTGCATTCGTGCTGGGGGAAGACCGGCGGCTCTCACCAGACGCGGTGCTGCAGGTCGCCGCTGCTTTCGTGTCGCAAGACGGTTTCGACCACGACGCCCTGGCCCGAAGCTATCTCGACCTGATGCGCCGTGGACACGTCCACGGCGGGCTGGTGGCGCCACTGGGCAAGGCCGCCGCAACCCCACCCCACGATGATTCGACGGGAGCCTGGGGCGTTCTCAACGGCATGTGCGAACAGATGGCTCAGCAGCTGCTCAATCCGCCCCCCCGGGTGGATCGCCGGCCGGGTGAGCTGGACTACGCGGCGTTGGCGCGACGCCATGGAGGCAGTCTGATCCGCCTCCTCGTCCGGTAGCTTCGAGAGTCGGCCGGCCATTCGACTGCAGAGCTGGCCAATTCTCCTCGTCTATCGCGTTAAGAGACATGATTTCAATCTCTTACAGCTATCGTGTCGGTGGATCGGACCCAACAGCTTCGCCACGGCCGACTGCTGGCGGGACTCCCAAGTGTGCCCCCCTGCTGGCGTGCTGGAGGCAACAGTACCCTTCAAATGCGGCCGGAATGCCAATAGGCTGAGCGCCGGCCGCGCAGAGGCCAATCGTTCTTGTTCTTCGGGTGCTGCGGCGCTCGGCGAACCGTTCTCACCCCCCAGCGGGCGACGAAAGGATCGCGACGTGGACGGCGATCTGGCGGAGTCGATTTTTGCCCTCAAGGAGGCATTCAACCGCCGCGGACTGCCTTCGCAGTTCGGCCGCGCGGATCCGGACTTGGTGCGGCGGCTCAAAGAGAAGCTTAGGGTCCCGCGCCGCCTCCGTGATTTCATGCTCGAGGCCGATCCGCTGGATGTGGAGACGCGGACCCCCTCTGAGCGCCTGCGGCTGATTCCCGCCACGTCGCTCGAAAGGGAACAGGTTGGCTTTGCACTGACGGACGGCGGTGAGTTGCGAGACAGCCCCAGCCCGCAGGGGTGGCGGCCCAGCTGGATCATCGTGGGTCACAGCGCATTCGTGGGCGATCCCTACTTCCTGGACGTGAGCAGCCCAGACGCGGAAGGGGACTGCCCGGTCTACACGGCCATGAGCGGAACCGACAGCTGGAAACCGCGTCTCTGCGCGTCGGGATTCGCGCTCTTCTTGCGTATCCTGGCCTTGGGAATGGAGGTGGCGGAAGGATTTGCCGACGACGACCTGGACGTCGACGACGAGCAGGTGTTCCGTGACACGTTGGGCCCACGCATTCGGCAATACGACCCCGCTGCACTCAAGGCAGGACACTGGACGTGAGCGCGCCGCAAGCACTGTTCGCATCGGCGGCCAGCGAGAGCGAGCAGTTTGAGCAGGAGCTACAGCGGCTCGAACGCCGAGGCGACACCGACTTGGCTCGAGTGGATGCCACCGTGCGAGAAGTGCTGGCGGCGGTTCGCAGTGAGGGGGATGCCGCGGTAGCGCGCTTCGTGGAGCGCTACGAGCGGCGCAAGCCGGACCCACTGGTCACGGAAGACTACGGCGGAGAGCAGGCTCTCGCTTCGCTCGAACCCAATTTGCGAACGGCTCTGGAAACGGCCGCTCGTCGCATCCGCCAGTACCACCAGCGCCAGGCAGAAGAGTTGCACGGCTTCGAGTACACTGAGGGTGGCGTGACCCTCGGGAGCCGGGTCGTCCCGCTCCGGCGCGTGGGCGTCTATGCCCCGGGTGGCAAGGCACGCTATCCGTCGACCGTGTTGATGTCTGCGGTCATCGCCCAGGTCGCTGGAGTGGAGGAAATCGTGGTGGCGTGCCCGGATCCATGCGTCGAAGTGCGCGCGGCCTGCCAGCTTTCCGGCGTGCAATCGCTGCTGAACGCTGGTGGTGCCCAGGCGATAGCGGCGTTGGCCTACGGGACCGAGTCGCTGCCGCGAGTCGACAAGATCGTTGGCCCCGGCAATCTCTACGTCGCCGCAGCCAAGCGACTGGTGTTCGGGGAAGTGGCCATCGACAGCATTGCGGGACCCAGTGAGATCCTCGTGGTCGCGGACGCGACGGCCGAGCCCAGGGTCGTCGCCGCCGATCTGTTGTCGCAGGCGGAGCACGACGAGGCAGCCTACGCGCTACTGGTGACGAGCAGCCCAGACCTGTTGGCGGCCATCCGTGTGTGCCTGCTCGAGCAACTGCAGTCGCTGCCGCGACGGGAGATCGCCGAGACCTCGCTGCGGGAGCACGGCTTCGCGTTCGTGGTCGACACGCATGAACAAATGGCGAGCGTGGCCAACCGCCTGGCAGTCGAGCACGTCGCCGTCCACACGGCTGATGCCCGACGGATGGCAGACGCCATTCGTCGCGCGGGGGCGCTATTCATAGGACCGCAAACGCCAGAAGCTGCGGGTGACTACATGGCGGGGCCATCCCACGTACTACCCACAGGCGGAGCTGCTCGCTTCAGCTCGCCACTTGGAGTGTACGATTTCGTCTCGAGAAGCTCGGTGATCTCGTACACCGAGGCCGCACTGGCGGACCAGGCCGACGCCATCACCGCGCTGGCTCGCGCGGAGAACCTCGAGGCGCATGCCCGCGCCGTCGAGATGCGTCGCCGCGGGTGATCCTCAGCCGCCGACCGACGTCAGGTATCCTCGCTTGATGAGATCGAGGAGTATGGTGGCGATCTCCAGATCGGTGGCCTTGCTCCGTTCGAAGACTGCCGCCAGGTTCGGTGAGTTCAGCGACTGCTGCAAGATGTCCAGGTGCGATGGCTCGAGCTCGTGCAGAGGCGCCTCGAGTGGTGTCCGCAGGATGATTCGGGAGTTCATGGGAGGCAGTTGGCCCCGCAGTTGATCGAACTCGTCCTTCTGCCGAAACCCCTCCATGAGCACTTCTTGGACGGAGACATCCAAGGGATTGTCGAACACGCGATCGTTCAGCGGTTCGAGCTCGAACTTCCCGGTGGTCCACGTCAACATGCGGTAGACCGCCTTGAGCGGGGCGAGTGACTCTGCCTCGTCGACGGTCGCGTAACGAATGGCACCACCGTCGAGGTAGATCCGCCCCACTCCGGCGTCCGTCTCGAGCACTAGCACGCCGCTCTTGCGGGAGGTGCTGAACAGCTGCATGAGATCCGGTAGCGGAATCTCCTCCAAGCTTCCGCTCATCCGAGGCGCTTCCCCGGTACGTGCGTGGGCCTGCCGCTGCGTTTCGTGACGCGCTGCCACTGCTTCCAGATCGCCCGCGGCCGAGTCGCCGGCGACCGCCACGACCTTCAGGATGCTGGTCCCAATCAGCACCCGGTCGGCTTCTCGCAGTGTGGCCCGATCTATCTTCTCACCATTGACGAAGGTGCCGTTGGTCGACCCCAGATCCTCGATGGTGATGTCCCCACGCTTGACCCGAATCCGGGCATGCTTGCGCGACACCATTTCCTCGACCAACACCATGTCGAGGTCGCTCGATCGCCCAACCAGGATCTCTTGTCCCTCACTCAGAGGGAACTCGCCTCCCTGGTACTTTCCGGAGATGAATCGCAGCGCCAGCCCCACGCCGGCGGACGGCGGGGCGCTGGAGTGCGGCGCGTTTGGTTTGGGCATCTAGACAGTGATGTGGCTCCCGGTCTCACCGCTCCGTAAAACCGTGCGAGCGAAAAAATAGGATGCACGCAAAGATACGGTCAAGCCGAGCGGGAGGATCGGTCGGACGTTGCGCAAGCGCAACTTTCCGGTGTCGGTCGTTCGGCCAGCCTCGTCACAGCCGGACCGTCGGCTGGCTCGTCCGCGCTCGGTGTCCTCAGCTCCCCGGTTTCTCGGTCATCCGGGGCCCCAATTGAGACGGTGCCAGCTGCTCGGGAGCTTCTCCCGGGTCCAGCGGCTCCCCTCCCAGGACGGGATTGGAGCTCCGGGAAGGAGCCGAGTCAGAACCCAGCGGAAGCACCACGGTGAAGGTCGCCCCCGCTCCGGGCTGAGAGGCGACCTCGATACGGCCTCCCATCTCGCCGACCATACGTTCGCTGATCGCCAAACCGAGCCCGGTGCCCTTGGGCTTGGTGGTGAAAAACGGAACGAACAGGCTCGCCATGCTCTGCTCTGGGATCCCCGGCCCCTCGTCACGCACGGCGATCTCCGCCCAACCCTTGGCTTCGGGCCCGGGACCACCGGTACCGCTACGCGGCGGACGGTATCTCGTGCACACGGTCACCGTACCGTCGCCATCCATTGCTTCCGACGCATTCTTGATCAAGTTGATGAGCACCTGCCTGAGCAGCTCGGCGTCGGCGCGCACGGGCGGGATGGCATCCGCAAGCTCGGTCTGGACCGCGTAGTCGCTTTGGCCGCTGGGCGCCAGTAACTGCAGCGTCCGCGTCACGACGGAGTTGAGGTCCACTACACCGAGCTCCCCACGCGACGGGCGAGCGTAGTCCAGCACCGACCCCACCACGCGGTCTAGCCGCTCGACCTCCTCCAAGATGATGCCTAGGAACTCGCGCTCGGACCCGGAAGGCGGCTCCCCCTGCTCCGGATCGCTGAGCAGCTGGGCAGCGCCCTTGATGGCACCCAGCGGGTTCTTCACCTCGTGAGCCAGACCGGCGGCCATCTGACCCAGTGCCGCCAGCCGGTCTCGCTCCTGCATGCGACGGTACTGGCGCGAGTTCTCGATCACGACCGCGATCTGCACCGTCAGGGTCTCCAGCAGGGCCACCTCCTCCGCCGAAAACGCATCCCGCACTCGGTCGTCCGCCACCAGCAGGATGCCGACGACATCTTCCTTCTCGCCATGGATCCCCAGGCAGACGCAATCGCGATACGGCCCCAGCACTTCGGCTGCCGCCAGAACTCGCTCCTTGCCTTCAGCCGGCCTGGCAAGACGTCGTCGTCGCAGCTCGCCCACTTCGTAGTGCAGCTGTTGCAGATCGATCGAGGAGCTGCCGGCCAAGTACTCAACCAGGGGGCGAGCAACCGCTCCGTCGACGCGTACGGGCGGCTCTGGACCGAAGAATGCTCGCAGCTCGAAGTCGGTACGTGAGGCATCAATCAGGTACAGCGCAGCTCCGGTTGCGCGTCGCGACGCCTCCAGCCCCGCCAGCACGATCTGAGTCATCTCGTCGATCTGCAGCACATGCACGAGCTCCGCCCGGATCTTCGCCACCGCCCGGTCCAGGTCGGCGCGTTCTCGAAAGAACGCCTTGTGAATGTAGATCTCGACCTTCTCTCGCAACGGTTCGAACAGGAGGAGGATGACGATGGCTGCGAGAATCGCACCCAGGTACATGGTGTCGAAACCACCGAACAGCACCACGAAGACGTAGAAAATTCCCGCCAGCACGAATGCGAGCGCGGTGGACACCAACAACTGCCCCAGCGTCTCGTACAGGTCGAGCAGTCGCTGCCGAATGAGTGATTCCGAAAGCACGAACAGGAAGACGATGCTCAAGACCGCGCCCACCGGAGGCAGTGGCGCTCCGATGAACCAGAGGAAGTCGGCCAGACTGAAGGCGGTTGCCAGCGCTCCGATGAGCACCAGGAAGCGCACACGCCGTTGGGTGGCCCGCGAGCGGCTCTGCTCGCCTCGCCGAGCCAGGGACCAGAAGCCCGCCACCAGGAGCCCGAATACGTAGAGCAGTATCAGGCTGCGAACGACGGCGTGATTGTGCTGAGGCGACAGCACCAGCAGGACCATCGGCACGAGCACCACACCGGCGACGCGCGGCAGCGTCGAACGTCGCTCTGGTTGCGGGACGATGGCCTCGAACAGGTGCAGGGCGAACTGGGGCAAGAGCACCGCAAGCATGGCGGTGAATCGTGCCCACACGTCGGCTTGGACCGCATGATACAGCCATTGCGCCAGATACCAGAGCCCCATGTCGGTGGCGAGCGCGGCAAAGAAGAACTGTGCGCGTTGCGGCCGACCGCGCAGAAGCATGGATACGGCGATCGCGAGCGCGAGCGCTCCGCAGAACAGTGACGTGCGGGTGCGCAGATCCACTACGGCGCGATCGTAGCGGGCGTGGCGCAGGTTAGCAACGCGCGCTCTCGTCCCCGCAAAGCTGCTGAACACCCACGACGGGGTCAGCGCCGATACAGGTCATGCGCTTCGATGTAACGCAACACCGACGCGGGAACGACCTCGCGGAGCCGGTCCTGGCATGCGGCTGACTCCCGCTGCCGGATCCACTCCCGGATCCGGGAGGAGGAGACGTCCGGCAGGATCTGCGGCCCAGCCGCTTCACGTTCGTAGCCCACTCGTCCCAGCACGAGCGGTGGCGCCAACTTCGTCACGGCATCGAATGCGTGCCACTGGTGCACTTCGTCCAACACGTCGGCACCGATCACCAGCCGGAGTTGGAAGTCCGGGTGTTCCTGGCGCAGATGGCGCAGCGTTCGCAGAGTGAGACTCGGAGTGACGAGCTGCCGCTCCACTGGGGAGACCTCGGTTTGCGGAACCCAACCCATCGCGAGTGCGCACATCCGGTGACGATGGTCGAACGGAGCGAGGTGCTTGTCGAAGGGGTGCTCCAGCACCGGCACCACCAGAATCCGATCGAACTCCAACAAGGAGTGGAGGTACACGACCGCCATGACGTGCGCGATGTGAGGAGGGTCGAAGCTGCCTCCGAAGAATGCCACGCGCATCGCCAGGGCTCCGGATCAGGCGTCGCCCTTTCCGGCGATCCTCAGTCGTGCTCCACGTTGCGAGCTGAGTCGTTCGCTTCGAATTTCGCGACCCAGCGAGTCGAACTGCTGCAAGTGCACGCCGTCCTCGCGATCCTCGAGCGTCATGATTCCGAAATGATCCAGCGTCCCAGGCGCGAGGAACCAACGACTTCCCACCCGCTTGACCAGGGGCTGGCGGCTCGAGCCGAAGATCAAGAACGATGCGGGCAGCATGTCCTCTTCGTCCAACTCCGCCTTGTCGTGGATCATGACCGCGACCCGTCCATTGAGCAACTCAATCAGCCGCGCGCCATTCCCCGGGAGCGATTCGAACACCTGCAAGCTCAGCCTCTCCTGCTCCGCGTTGATGAATGCGTCGATCGCTTCCGGCGCGGCATCGATGCAGCGCTGCGTCGCGCGTTCCCAGACCGCGTGCTCCGATGGATCGCCGCCCACGAGCCGGGCGGCCCAACGCTGCACGAGACGATCGAGTGCCTGATCGACGTCGAGATACACCGCCCGATCGACGCCCACGTCGCGTACCAGAAACTCAGCAGCACGAGCCAGCGCGCCGTCGTTCTCCTCTGCGGGTCCAATCAAGCCCAGCCGCATGTGTCGGGGGCACCGTACCACGTCCGCGACGACAGGTCAGTGCTCGATCAGTCCGCCGAACATGGCCAGCCCAGCACTGAGAAAGACGGCGTCGAACATACACATCAGCTTGAGGTAATCGACCAACTCCCCGAGTGGGGCACCTCCGATGAGCTCCCGAGTCGCGACCACGGCCGCCAGCAGTGTCGGAGATAGCAGGGGAAAGAGCACGATGGCGAGCATGAGGTCGCGGGCGCGCGTTCGGACCGTCATCGCGCCAAACAGCGTTCCCGAGGCCGCGATACCTGGCGTTGCGGCAAGGGCAATCAGCAGCAGCCCCGGGCCGATGCGCGCCAGGTCCAGAGAAAACAGCACCGCCGCTACCGGAAGCACGACCAACCACACCACCAGTAGAAACAGGAGCAGACCCAGCGTCTTTCCAAAGTAGATCGCCGAGCGAGCCAGCGGTGCCGCCAGCAATCCGTCGAGCGCACCTTCGTCGCGCTCGCGCTGCCAGCTCCGCCCCAGGGCGAGCACCGCAGCAAACGCGAGCGCCAGCCAGATGACGCCGGCCGCAACCAACCGCTGCTGGGTGGGACCGCCGTAGAAGGAGAGCGAGGTAGTGATCACGACCAGTAGCGAGAAGAAGGCGCTCGTGGTGACCACCTCGCCCGTCTTCAGCTCGATGGCCAGGTCCTTGCGGAGCACGAGCATCGCCTGACCGAGCCAGCCGGGTATGCGCACCGGTGGTGGAGCGGAAGCGGTAGTGGTCGAGTGCTGGACGGGTTCCTGCCCCACGACGCGTATCGTAGATAGCTTTAAACCGAACCGCCAGAGTGGTGTGGCCGACTGCGCCGACACCGACTACCCTGGTTGCCCATGGCCACGATTCACCTGTCTCACCTGTACGACTGCGCTGAAGAGAAGTTCTGGGAGCTCTTCTTCGACGACGCATTCAATGAGCGCCTATTCCGGCAGGGGTTGCAGTTTCCAGTGTACGAGCAGCTGAGCTACGAGGAAACGGAAACGGAGATTCGACGACTCACGCACGTGGTGCCGAAGGTGGGGCAATTGCCGGCCGCTCTCAAGAAGCTGGTGGGCGAGCAGGTCGGCTACCGGGAGCGGGGCCTATTCGACAAGCGCACACGCCGATTCGCAATCGACATCATCGCGGATAGGGCGCCAGATCGACTGACGGTACGCGGTGTCTTGCGCTGTGAGCCGGGCGACGACGGCAAGTGTCGCCGTGTGTTCGACGCTACCGTGGAAGCCCGCGTGTTCGGCGTCGGAGGCCTGTTGGAGAAGCGCATCATCGACGACCTGCGAGCGAGCTATGACGGAACGGCCGAGTACGCGAATCGGTACCTGAAGGAGGCTCGAGAGTAACTCGAGCCTCCTTCAGGTACCCTACGTAGACAAGCCCGCGAGCGCAGCTCGCGGGCTTCCTTACCAAAGACCCGTCCGCCTCTGCTGCTTCAAAACCACCTGCGGCACAGTGGGCATCAGCAGGTGACTCGCCCAGACGCGTAGTACGCATTGCCCTCTGAATCCCAGTGGGGCGCGTCTCGGGGTGGATACGGCGTGGGGACGGACAGGGGCTGAGGAAGCCCCCGAACTTCGTTCGGGGGCTGGCGCCCGAGCTGCGCTCGGGCACGGGCTACGCTCGGGCTTTAGCTTGAGCCTTCCTACTCCGCGCCAACTTCTTCTTGGGCTTCGGGGCGGCGGGTGTCGCGGAGGCGCGCTTGGACGCCGCACTGTGCAGATCCAAGAGGCGCGGGACAGGGTAGCGGCCGAGCCGCTGCTTGAGCCCTGTGTCCTTGGCTCGCTTCTCCAAGTCGAGGATCGCGCCGATGAGCTGGTCACGGCTGCCGAATCGCTGCTTGGCGTCGGTGAGTTGGTCGTGCAGCCTGAGCAGCTTGGCGTTCGACACGCTCTGGATCCCCTTCACCTCGTTGTAGCGATCGATCCACATCTCGTCAGTCGCCAGGTTCTCGACTGCTTCGACGAGCTTCTCTTTGCTTCCGAAGCGCTCCTTGACCTGCTCGAGCGGTGTCTTTTTCATCTTCCTACTCCGACCGGTGCTCTCCATCGGCGAACCGCCCGGGTAGGGCGATGGTCCGGGGCTCCGGCGCGAGGCGGGCCTTGTAGCAACAGCCGCCGGTAGCTGCAACCTGGCGGGCCCCAGCTGCTGAGTCGGTCGTCGTTCCGATCCAGCAGTCCCCACGCGTTCAGTGCATATCGCAGCGACAGCGTCCGGCGGGCATTCGGTGCGAGTTTGGCGAGCGCCGGCCAACCCTCCTGACAATAATTCCAGTGGACCTGCAATCCGGCCTTGCGCGACGCAGCAGCCAAGAACTGTTTGTGCTAATCGCGGGCGCGATGAGTCCCCGCGTTCGGTTTGCGCCCTCACCCAGCGGCTACCTGCACATCGGCGGGGCGCGCACCGCCCTGTTCAACTGGCTGTGGGCCCGGCGCCAGGGTGGCTCGTTCATCGTTCGCGTGGAGGACACCGATCAGGAGCGCAGCAGCCTGGAGAGCGTCCGGGCGATTCTGGATGCACTTCGCTGGCTCGGACTGGACTGGGACGAGGGCCCCGAGGTGGGCGGCGATCACGGCCCCTACTTCCAGAGCGAGCGAAGGGCTCGCTACCGGGAGATTGCTGACGAGCTGGTCGCGACGGGCAAAGCGTATCGATGCTACGCGACCAAAGCAGAGCTGGATCGAGCCAGGACCGAACACAACACGCGCCATCCCAAGGACCCGTTCGTCTATCCCGGGTGGTGGCGTGACCGCACGGACTGGCCCAGCGACCGTCCGTACGTGATTCGCTTCAAGTCACCGCGGGAGGGAAACACCGATTTTCTGGATAAGGTCTTCGGTCGAGTCAGAACCCCCAACAGCTCTCAGCACGACTTCGTGCTGCTGCGCTCGGACGGCTACCCGCTCTACAACCTGGCAGCAGTCGTCGATGACCACGACATGGGTATCACGCTGGTCGCGCGGGGAAGAGATCACGTGGGCAACACGCCGCAGCAGCTGCTCATCTACGCGGCACTCGGCTGGGAGCCGCCCGAGTTCGCGCATCTGCCCATGATGCTGTCGCCGAAAGGGGACAAGCTCAGCAAGCGCAATGCGTCGGTAGGTGTTCAGGAGTACCGGGAGAAGGGCTACAGCCCGATGGGGGTACTGAACTACCTGGTCCGATTTGGGTGGTCGTTTGGCGATCGCGAAATCTTCAGTCGCGACGACCTCACTACGCTGTTCGACTGGGATCGCGTCAGCAGGAGCGACGGGAAATTCGACGAGAAGAAGTTCCTCGATACGAATTTCGAACACCTCAAGCGACCGGAATTGACCGACACTGAGACCTACGTGGTGCAAACCGAGCCGTTCTTGGCGGCACGCGGCCTGACCAACTTCGACCGGGACCTGCTCCGACGCGCGATCCCGGGTATCCGCGAGCGGGCGCGTACGTTCGAAGATGCGGCCCATCACCTCGACTTCTACTTCCGCGAGCTCCCCGAGCTCGAGGACAAGGCCAAGTCGAAATCGCTGTCGCCGGAGGCAGCCCCTCACCTCTCCGCCCTGCACGACCTGCTCGCAGAAGAGGATCGTTGGGAATCAGAAGCCCTGGAGGAGCGTGTGCGAAGCTGGACCGAGGAGCGCGGCCTGAAAATGAAGGTCGTCGCACAGCCTGCTCGAGCAGCACTGACGGGTCGCACCTTCAGTCCCCCACTCTTCGAGGTGATGGAGGTGCTGGGAAAGGCCGCAACCCTGCGGCGACTCACCTGGGGCGCGCAGGTCGCGACGTGCGAATAGGCTGATGCACGCGGCGCTCGCAGCTCTGTTCGCCACGCCCGGTGGAGAGTCGATTGAGCTGCCGGTCACCCGGCTGAGCGAGGTGTCCCTGTTCGACGTCCTGCTCAGCTACCCACCCATCAAGTCGCTGCTCCCCATCCCGATCCTGCTGGCCATCGCGCCGGTGATCATCTGGTTCTTCCGGAGTACGTGGCGAAAGCTCGACGCCGAGGCAGCCGAGTACCGCGCGTCCCTGGCCCGAGACACACTGCAGCTGGGCTCGACCCCGAGGCAGGACTCCACCCGGCGGACGCGGCGAAAATGGCGCGTCGGAGCCGCCGGAAACGCACATGGAGCCAGCGCCCCGGCGCCGATCCGCCGCCTGCGACGGCGCCGGCCAGTGGACAGCCCGGAAGGGCAGCCCAATCGGGTCACACCGTGGAACACTGCGTGGACGGCGTATCAACGGCCCGCGGTGTGCCTGCTGCTAGTGGCCGTCATCCTGACCATCCAAGAATACTACGGCGGGCGTCAGTTCTACACTTCCTCCATTCAACCGCTGCTGCGCGAGCTGGAAGCCGACGGCCACACGTGGATTGGGCTCAAGCACTGGGATGAGCTGTACAGCTACGGGTGGTGGGTTTCCGCGCGCGTCATCGGCTACGTGCTGGTGCCGTTCCCAGTGTGGAAGCTGCTCTTCCCCAACGACAGCCTGCTCGACATGGGGCTACGCGTCCGCGGGCTGCTGCGGCACGCCTGGATCTACGCCCTCTGCCTGGCCGTCGTCCTCCCCCTGGTCTGGTTGGTGTCGCAGCAGCCAGATTTTGGGAACTACTATCCTTTCTACAAGAACAGCTCACGCAGCTGGCTGGACTTCGCGCTCTGGCAGGCCATCTACTGGGTCCAGTTCTTGGCGCTGGAGATGTTCTTCCGAGGTTGGATAGTGGGTGCCCTTCGCAAGACCATGGGATCCGGAGCCATCTTTGCCATGGCCTTGCCGTACTGCATGATTCACTACGGGAAGCCCTACCTGGAAGCCCACGGCGCCATCGTCGCGGGTGTCGTCCTCGGATCCCTGGCCATGCGGACGCGCAGCATCTACTCGGGGTTCCTGGTCCACATCACCGTAGCGTTTCTCATGGACTTCGTGGCGCTCTGGAAAGGTCGAGGGCTTCCGACCGAGTGGCTCCCCCCGCTGTAGCCGGTCCCGCGGGCAACGGCGCCCGGCACGGCCCCCACAAATCGCCACGGGCGTTGGTCGAGAGGCTTGAACGGACGCCGCCGGATCGGTAGTTTCCCTGGCGGCCCAGCCCGCAGTCACCACCCCGGCCAGGAGAAAAACAGATTGGTCGAAGCACGCGACGGCGTTCAGCCCTGGACCACGAAAGACAGTTGCGAGCGCTACCAGGTCCGTGGTTGGGGTGTTCCCTACTTCTTCGTGAATGAGCGGGGACATGTGGAAGTCCGCCCTGACGGGCAAACCGAACGCGCCGTCGACCTGTACGCATTGGCACAGGACCTCACGGCGCGGGGGTTGGTGCTGCCGCTACTGGTTCGGTTCAGCAACATCGTCGCCCACCGGATCGAACGCATCAACAACGCCTTTCAGCGAGCCATCACCGAGTACGAGTACGAGGGCAAATACCGCGGCGTGTATCCGGTCAAGGTCAACCAGCAGCGCCATCTCGTGGAAGAAGTGGTGGAGTTCGGCCGCAGTTGGCACTTCGGACTCGAAGCTGGCTCCAAGCCGGAGTTGCTCATCGCGCTGGCAACGATGGAGGACACCAGGGGGCTCATCATCTGCAACGGCTACAAGGACTCTCGATACATCGAGACTGCGCTCATCGCTCAACAGTTCGAGCGCAAGGTCATCATCGTCCTCGAGCGCCTCGAAGAGCTGGAGTTGGTGGTCAAGGCGTCGCGAGCGCTCAAGATTCGGCCGTTGCTGGGGGTACGAGCCAGACTCACCGCGAGGGGCGTCGGCCGGTGGCAGAACTCGTCCGGAGACCGTGCCAAGTTCGGGCTCAGCAGCGCCGAGATGGTGGAGTTGGTGGATCGGCTGGCAAGCTACGACATGCTGGATTGCCTGCAGCTTCTGCACTTTCACATCGGCAGCCAGATTTCGAGCATCATCCCCATCAAGAACGCACTTTCGGAAGCCAGCAATCTCTACGTCGAACTAGCCAAGATGGGCTGCCGTATGGGCTACTTCGACGTGGGAGGTGGGCTCGCGGTGGACTACGACGGTTCCAAGACCGACTTCCACGCTTCCAAGAACTACCACCTGGACGAATACGCCGCAGACGTCGTGGACCACATCCAATCCGCGTGTCTGCGGGCCGAGCTTCCCATGGCGACCATCATCAGTGAGAGTGGCCGCGCCATCGCCGCCCACCACTCGGTGTTGATCTTCGACGTCGTGGGCGCCAATGAAGTCCGCTTCGGTGAACCCAAGGAACCGGAGCCAGGCGCCCACCGACTCTTGGAGGAACTGTACGAGACGTATCAGGGGATCCTCCCCAAGAACGTCCAAGAGTCGTGGCACGACGCCAGTCAGGCCAAAGACGAAGCCCAGAATCTGTTCAAGTACGGCTACATGAGTCTACGGGAGCGTGCGCAAGCCGATCGCCTGTTCTGGCACTGTTGCGAGAAGATTCAGGACACGCTCGGACGGGTCAAGTTCGTGCCCGAGGAGTTGCAGGACCTCGAGCAGGCCATGAGCTCAATCTACTACTGCAACTTCTCCGTATTTCAGTCGTCACCGGATGTCTGGGCCATCAACCAGTTGTTTCCGGTCATGCCCATCCACCGCCTCGATGAAGAGCCGACCGTGCGGGCAAAGCTGGCCGACCTGACCTGTGATAGCGACGGAATGATCGACCACTTCATCGACCTGGAGGACGAACGTCGCACTCTGGATGTCCATCCCTATCGACCGGACGAGCCCTACTATCTGGGAATGTTCCTCAACGGAGCCTACCAGGAGATACTCGGCGACCTGCACAATCTATTTGGTGACACCAACGCGGTGCACGTGCGCCTGACCGACGACGGCTACCAGATCCGGCACGTCGTCAAGGGAGACAGTGTGGCGGAGGTGCTTCAATACGTGGAGTACTCACCGAGCTCGATGATGGAGTCTGTGCGCCACCAGGCGGAGCGTGCATTGGCACGCGGCAAGCTCACCAATGAACAGATGCGCACGCTGATGCGGCACTACGAAGAGTCGCTGGGCAGCTACACCTACCTGATGGAAGACAGGTAGGCCGCCGCGAGGCTGGAGCCGGACATGTTCGCGTCGTGGCGGTCCGCGACGGTCGCGGATTGCTGGACGCGCCCGGTGCCACTCGCCATGGTGCACCTGAAGTGAGGTCCGTTTCAGATCTGAAGGATCGCCCCGGGCCGGGACGTCGCAACGCATTGGGACGTCACGAGCGGGGCGCGCTGGCACGCAATTCGCTTCAGAGGGCAATGCTGCTCCTCGCTCCCAAGGACCTGCCGTCGAGCCGGCCTGATTCCGCGTCTCATGCTCAACCGAACCCCGTCCCACAGCGGCCAAGCCTCGGTCGGGCCAGACGAAGAAACGACTCGGCCGCCGGCATCCAAGCCCCGGCCGCGCAGGCGAGTGCTGCTCGGATGTGACGCAGCGGGTACCTATGAGTGGCTGGCCTCCGAGCTCGCGCGGACGGGGGCCGAGGTCACCGTCGCTCGCAGTGGCACCGCGGTAGAAACGGCCCTGGAGCACGACGGCCCGTACCAACTGGTCATCACCAGTGCCCATCTTCCAGACAAGACCGGTCTCGGCGTGCTGGCCCACGCCCGGTCGCTCCGAATCGAGACCCCGTTCCTGGTGGTCGTCTCCGGCCAGCGGCCGATGGTGCGCATCATGGTCAGCGACGGAACGGGCGACGTCCTCTCGAGCAGGGTGGTCAATGGGGCCAACCTGGTCGCCCTGAGCACTCAGCTCATGCAGCCGTTCCGAGCCTGAATCGGGCGGGGACCCGACTCGAGCCGTGCGGGAATGCGGCACCCTCGGCGGGCGTTCTGGGAGGCGCGCTCGCCCATAGTTTTGAGCTTTCCCCAAGGACCCGCTACGATTTGATCCCCTTGGCCACGGTGCGCCCCTCACACTCTCCCGCATTGATCCGCTGGCTCGCCGCCGTCGGTGGACTCGGTGCGTTGATGGTAGCGCCGAGCGGCCACGCCGACATCTACAAGACCGTGGGGGAGGACGGGGTCATCTCGTTCACCAATCGGCCGAAGTCCAAAGCGTCGAAGCGGGTGGCCAAGGCCCGTAAGCGCCGTCGCGCCACACCGGTGATGCCCAGTGATACGTCACCTGAGCGCTTCACCCGGTACGACACCCATATCCAACAAGCGGCCGCCCTCTACCAGATCCCCCAAGAGTTGGTTCGAGCGGTCATCAAGGTCGAGAGCGACTTCGACCCACGCGCGGTGTCCCCGGCCAACGCCCAGGGCCTGATGCAGCTCATCCCCGAGACCGCCGAGCGCATGATGGTCACGGACATCCTCGACCCGCGCCAGAACATCTACGGGGGGACGCGGTACTTACGAGTGCTCGCCAACACGTTCAACGGCGACCTCGAGCTCACCATCGCCGCCTACAACGCCGGGGAGGGCGCCGTCATCCGTTACGGCGGCATCCCGCCGTACGAAGAGACCCAGTTCTACGTGGCCAAGGTGCTAGCCTACTATCGTCACTACCGTTCGGCTCGCGCCGTGCGGCGCCCCTGAGCCGCAGCGCGCCCACGCGGCTTGGGTGGCTCGGCGTAGCCTTGTAGCGCAGCTCTGAGCTCGGATTTCACGCGGTCGACCAGCTCCGGGGGCTCCATCACGCGTGCGCGTTGCCCCCACTCGAGCACCCAACTGGTCACCGGGATGAGGTTGCCCACACTCATGCTCAGCCGCACTCCACCACCCGGCAGGGAGGCGAGCCGCTGCGTGGCGTGAACTTTACGCATGCGCACGTACGGTGCGGCGTGGGCGTCGAAGTCAACCACGACTTTGGTGCGCTTGCCGCCTTTCCAGATGCCGAACTCACCCTGGAAGTAGTCGTCGATGCGGAAGTCAGCAGGCAATTCGAATCGTTCGCTGGTCGCAAACTGAGTGTTTCGCATACGATCCAACACCAGCGTCCGTATCTCACCCCGCTCCACGTGATAGCCCACGCAGTAGACCGAATCTCGGTGGAGCACCATCGCGTAGGGGTGAACGGTGATGCGCTCTTCCACCGGCCGCGCCAGGCTCCGATACATGAGGGTCAAGGGACGCAAGTCGGCCACGGCCTGAAACAGGTCGTCGAGCTCGTCGGTCTTCTGCGCGTAGTTCTTGGGAGCATGCGGCAGATAGAGGAATCTGTCCTCGAGCCGCGCGTCCGCCAACCCGGCATTGGGGCCCCGCCCAGGTCGCTGCGCGATGCTCATCATGCGCGTGATGGCCATGTCGATCTCGTCGAAGAGGGCGGAGCCTCGCATCGGCTCGAACAGGCGACGCGCGGCGAGCATGGCGTAAGCCTGGGTGCGGCGCAGCGCAACCTTTCGCGGCAGCTCGCTGGCCGGCACCTTCCAGAGTTGCGGTCCCCCATCGCGCGGCGTGACACACTCCAAGTCGAACTCGTGCTCCACTTCCTTGAGGTACCGGCGCACCGTGCGAGTGGAGACATCGAGCCGCTCGGCGATTTCGTAAAGCGTGAGTCCACGCGGGTGCCGCGTGAGCAGCTCCCTCAGGAGCTCGAAACGGTGGTGCTGCGTGAAGCGACCACGGGGTCTACCCGGTCCAGCCTTTGCCATGCCGGCGCTCCCTTCTCCGCCAACCGAACGGTAGCCAGCTGGATCGAATCCTAGATAAGCCAGCGGCCCCGGTCAAAGGCGAGTGCGGCGCCGCTCAGTCGTGTCTTCTGCGCGAGATCGTGCGCACCAGATGCGGTACTCTCTGCCGCCAGCTGGGCGCACCGTGGTCCGTAGCGGGCGCGGCAGCCGCCCGGCACGCAGTCCAGGGATCCAGGACCATGAGCATTTCCAACCCGGTGGAGCTGATCACCAAGAAGCGCGACGGCCGAGCGCTCGAGCCTGCGGAGCTTCAGGCTCTGGTCGAAGGCTACATGGCCGGCAGGATGGCCGACTACCTGGCCCCGGTGACCCTGACCGCCCTCGGGCTCGCGGCGGTGGCGGCGCTCAGCACGTGG
>CAZSVU010000034.1:0-40004 GCA_964610275.1 uncultured Polyangiaceae bacterium
CCTTCGATCGGGACTGGGCGCCGGCGGCCCGAGCTGTCGGGTTCGCCGAGCTCCATCTTCTGCACGACCACGGCCGTGAGCTTCTCCCCGTCGCGCTTCACACCGACGGGTGCGACCAAGAACTCGATCTTGATACCTTCCTTGAACGAGTCCTCGACCTCGGTGTCGATGGCCGGCATCTCGGTGCGAGTGCGCCGGTAGAGAATCGTGACCTCGGCGCCAGTGCGGCGGGCGACGCGCGCCGCGTCGATGGCCGTGTCGCCACCGCCGATGACTGCGACGCTCTTGCCCACCTCGACCTGTTCCCCACCGTTGACCCGATTGAGGTACTCGGTGCCGGTCCAGACGCCGGGGCCCTGCTCTCCTTCCACGCGCATCAGTCGGCCCTTGTGGGCTCCGATGCCCATGAAGATGAGAGCGTGCTTGCTCTTGAGCTCCTCGACCGAGATATCCTTGCCCACCTTGGTGCTGAGCTTGATCTCGACGCCGACCTTGGCGATCCGATCGATTTCGGCTTGGAGAATGTCCCGTGGCAGGCGATAAACCGGGATCCCCCAGAGCAGCATACCGCCGGCCTTGTCGAACTGCTCGTAGACCGTGACCGGGTAGCCGCGTCGGGCCATCTGGTAGGCAAAGGAAAGACCCGCTGGCCCGGCGCCGATCACGCCGAGCGACTCGCTGCGCGGTTCGGCATCGGAGAGCTTGGTCAGCTCGAGCTTGCGCTCCAGCGCCCAGTCGCCGATGAAGCGCTCCATGGCGTTGATGGCCACGCCACCGTCCTTGCCCTCGCGGTTACACTTCGACTCGCAGGGGTGGGGGCAGACGCGTCCCATGACGGACGGGAAGGGGTTGGTCTCGGCGATGGTCGCAAACGCCTTGTCGTACGCCTCTTCTTTGGTGAGCCCGAGCTTTTCGCGCTGCGCAATGCGGGTGATCCAGCCGCGAATGTCGTTGCCGCTGGGGCATTCGCCGACGCAGGGTGGCAGCTTGACCACTTGCTGAGGCCGCAAGTTCGATTGCGCACTGGCGGCCCCGCCACGACCGGTCATCTTCAAGGGCTTCTTGGTGGTCTTCTTTAGTAGGCCCATGGCTTGTGGCCTCTCCTATCGCCGAGCGTGTCTCGGGTTATTCAGCGTTTCCGGATGGCCTCGGACGAGGCTCGCACGGCTGCGGAGTGCGACAGGTGCGAGAATCGGTCTTCGTAGGCGTTGGCTTATGAGTAGCACAGCCTTCGCCACCATTCATGTGGCGAAGGCTGCGCGGTGTCTCCCCCCGCGAGCGGGGCGAGGCAGGATAGTAGTGGTCTCGGCTGCGACCCGGCTTTGCCGGGAGGACGACTCCGAACCACCGGGTGACATCAACTACTTCTTTGCATCGGGATTGTCGGGATGCAGCACGATGTAGCTGCCCCCCACGTACGAGTACGTGCACTTGCCCCCGTCGATCAGTTCCCGGATGGCTTTCTTGCAGTCCGGTTTGCTGGTGTCTTCGAACTTCTGCTGCATGGCCTTGATGAGGTCCATGGCCTTCAGGTTGCGCTTGCCATGGTATTCCTTGACCATTTCGTACATGGCACTCGCGAGTTCTTCGATGGTCGCCATGATGGCCTCCTGTGGCGCTACTGCTGCCGGAAGTGGATTGAACGCTTGAACGTTTCTCCTGCGTGCGCGAAGTCATCGATATGGTACTTCGTGAACTCGAGACCGGTCAGCTTAAAGAACGTCGGCCAGCCGATTCGATCAATCCATTCGCCCATGCGCTCGAATTTGCGAGCGTTCTTCGCGTACACCTCGACGATGTTCCTGACTGCGGCCACGACTTCCGGCCAGCGTGGCGGATTGTTGGGCAGGTAGGGAATGGCCAGCTTGGAGAACTTCGGCTCGGCCCGTGCCTGACTCACCTTGCCTCCGACCCAGATGGACACGCCGTCCGTGTCGGGATCGTTGAGCTTCATGGCCGGACAGACCGTGTAGCAGTTCGCGCAGAACATGCACTTCTCCTCGATGACCTCCACCGAGTCGATACCATCTATCGTCTTGGGACGGATGGCGCCGGTGGGGCAGGCGGCGATCGTCGAGGGGAGCTCACACTGTGCCCTCATCAGCTCGTGGCTGACGTGCGGCAGACGCCGGTGCACGCCGAGAATCGCGATGTCCGAGCAGTGCACGGCGCCGCACATGTTCAGGCAGCACGCGTAGGCAATGCGTAGCTTGGCCGGGAGTTTGGCGTTCTCGAAGTAGGGGAACAGATCGTCCATCACGGATTTGACCACGCCCGATGCGTCAGACGCCGCCGAGTGGCAGTGCACCCAGCCCTGGGTGTGCACGATGTTGGTGATGGAGTTGCCAATGCCGCCGACCGGGTAGCCTTCCTTCTTCAGCCGGGCGATGCAGGGGTCGACCTTGCTCTCGTCGGTGATGAGGAACTCGACGTTGTTGCGGCTGGTCCACCTGAGGTGCCCACCGCAGAACTCGTCGGCGATGTCGGCAAAGAGACGGATGGTCTTGGTGGCGGCCAGCCGGGGGGTGGCGGCTCGCACCGAGTAGAGCTTGTCGCCCGACTCGGCTACGTGCATGAGCACACCCGGCTTGACGACCTCGTGGGTCTTCCACTTGCCGTAGTTCTTCTTGATGACAGGGGGAAGGAACTGGCGGAAATCTGGCGGGCCGATGTCGGTCTTGCGATTGGGAGTAGCAGACATTCTCTTGATTCTCCTGAAGCTTGCCTTGGGTTCCGGGTCGCAGGGTGCCGACTAGGCCTCGGCCTCGTCGCCTTCACCGAGTTCGAAGAAGATGTAGGGGTTCGTGCGGGGGTGGATCACCATCTCGGGAATCGGATCGAGCCCGATCTGCTCCAGGAAGTTCCCCATGCCGACGCGCTGAATGAACTCGCCGATGCGCTCGCGGTTGTTGCCGTGCTCGGACCAGAGGTCCATCAGGGCGTTCGCGAGCTCCTTGATGTCGTCGTACGGCTCCTCGATCTTGAGGAAGGGCACCATCACCGACGAGAGCAGAGCGCCGCCGATGATCGGTGCCTTGGCTCCCACCAGGATGCAGGCTCCCCGGTCCTTGCCGGGTGCCAGCGCACGATGCAGCGCGTTGATGCAGTGCATGCACTTGACGCAGTTGCCGTTGTCGATGTCGAGCTTGCTGCCGTCCCAGCTCATGCACTTCGCGGGGCAGCGCGAGACGACATCCTCTTCAATGTCGACCTCGCCCGAATCGGCGTACTTCTTCACCGCGGCCTGGTCGATCTGGATGTCGTCCTTCCAGATACCGATGATCGACATGTCGGCGCGAGCGATGGCGGCCACGCAATCGTTGGGGCAACCCGCCATCTTGAACTTGAACTTGTAGGGGAACGCCGGACGGTGCAGCTCGTCCTGGTACTCCATGGTCAGGTCGTACGTCAGGGCCATGGTGTCGTAGCAGGCCCACTCACAGCGGGCCTCGCCACAGCAGCAGCTCGGAGTCCGCACGCAGGAGCCCGATCCGCCCAGGTCGAAGCCGAGCTCGGTGAGCTCCTGGAACACTGGTTCGAGGGCTTCGGTGCGGCAGCCGAGCAGCACCATGTCGCCGGTGGAGCCGTGCATGTTGGTGACGCCCGAGCCGTGCTTGTCCCAGATGTCGCAGACCTTGCGGAGCACGTCCGACGTGTAGAACCAGCCTGCCGGCTGATTGACGCGCATGGTGTGGAAGTGAGCGACCTCGGGAAACTCTTCCGGGAGGTCGTTGTAGCGACCAATCACGCCCCCGCCGTATCCCATCACGCCGACGATGCCGCCGTGCTTCCAGTGGCCAATCTTCTCCTTGTAGGAACGCTCCAGCACGCCCAACAGGTCGTTGGCCTTTGCGTTGTTCTCGGCGGCTAGCTTGATTTCCTTGACGAAGCTAGGCCACGGCCCCTTTTCGAGCTCGTCGAGCATTGGGGTCGGTCGCAACTTTTCGGTCATGACAGCTCCTTGGATTGAGGCCAGAGAGAGGTGCAATAGAATAGATTGGGCACGCACACGCGGGGTGTCGTCAGCAGTGACGGACCTCGTTAGTCTGCACCCTGCGTCAAGATTCCCGGCGCCTTTCTCGGTCGAAGTGCCCTGCGCACACACTGCGCGGCGGATGATCCTTACGCTCGCCGCTCCGCACGTGTCAACGACCGGACCGCCGCCGTTGCAACCAAACTTTCGATGCGTCCGATAAAAACTCCTGATACCCCGAGGCAGTGCGTTTCGCGACGTGACTCTCACGCGTTGTCCGCATCAGTCTCACCGTCCACCTTCGGTGTCGAGGAACACCACCCTCCGAGCAGTCGACCCGAAGCATGCGTGAACGTGACGCTCGACCGCTGGCTCGACGAACTGGAAGCGCGGGGCAGCGATCGACGTCACGCGCTCGAGGTCGATGGTCACCACCAACCCCTGATCGGTTGGCCCGTACTCGGTCATGGAGTGCGACTTCGAAACGGGGCGGCGTTCAGGTGCGCTGGCTTTATCCGGATCGGGTGCGCCGGAAACGGGGCGCCGCCGGGCGGGAAGCGGGCACCGCAATGGGCGGCAGCCGACGCTCCGCGGGGGCTCTAACGCCAGACGCCCGCGGCCGTGGGCTTCGGGACCGGTGTGGCCTGGCGGCCGAGGTCTGGGCGCCGGGCTGGCCGGACGAAGATTATGTCAACGATACCAGAGTCTTATGAGCCAACAGCCGGAGTGCTTGGGCCCTTCAGCAAGTCCGGATATGCGGTTGCGAGACCAATAAAGCTTCCTTATCATCGCTCCCCCCTGAATCAAAGTTGGCTTGTCGAGCGTCGGCTCCAGCCACCCCGCTGGCGAACGGCGGGTTTCGGAAGAACAAGACGTGGAACTTCACCAGCTTAACTGCTTCCTCGCGGTGGTGGAGGAAGGGAGTTTCAACCGGGCCGCTTCGAGGCTGCACAAGACCCAACCGGCCATCTCGTATCAGGTCAAGCAGCTCGAGGCCGAGCTCGGCATGCCGTTGCTGCATCGTGGCGGCCGGCGCATCAGCCCAACGGCTGCGGGAAACGTCTTGGCACAACACGCGCAGGAGATCGTCGACGTCGTTCGCCGCTCCCGTCAGGCGATCGCCAGCCTTTCCGAGGGCATTGCGGGCGAGCTCAGGATCGGGACGGTCAACAGCGTGGGCATCCACTTCCTGCCGGACGTGCTTCAGGCGATGCGCGAGAAGTACCCGCTCGTGCTTCCCACGGTGCTCTATCGGGATTCGCCGGCAATCATGGACGCCCTGCTGTCCAACCGAGTGGACCTCGCGCTGGTCGCGAACCCGAAGGCGGATCGACGCCTGCGCCAGGAGCGAATCATAGAGGAGCGGGTTTCACTGGTCTGCGGACCGAGTCATCCGTTCTTTGGACGCGACGCCGTGCGCCCGAGTGAGTTGAAGGGCGAGCAGTTCGTTTCGTTGACGCCCGAAAACCCCACCGCCGAGCTCGTGCGTGACTTCTTGGCGCGCTTGGGAGTGGACATGCATCCAGTGGTTTCGACAGACAACGTTGAGACCGTCAAGAAGATGGTGGAAATCGGCCTGGGAGTGGCCTTCTTGCCCGACATGGTGACCAGCCAGGACATCACTTGCGCCGGCGAGCCCATGGGACGCCTGGCACGGGTGGAGGTTGGGCCCCCACTGAGCCGCAGCATCGTCCTGGTGTCGTGGAAGAAGGTTGAGCGCCCTCCCGCGGTGATCGCTTTCGAAGAGGAATTGCGCAAGCACGGGCGTTGCTGGAAGGGATGCTTTAGCGAGAGTGGCGACGGTGGCGGCGTTGACCGCGACGGCGGCGACAGCAACCTGTGAGCAACCAACGAGGCAGCCGACCGACGCACTGATCGTCCGATGACGACGCCAGTCTGATGACGAACGCATGCGCTACCGCAGTCATCAATTCTCTTTATCGGCGACATCCAAAGTTTCGCGTTGACCGAGTTTTGGGCGTGGGGCATTAACTCTCGGCGCGAAAGTCTGCCGGAGTTGTGTCGCGACGGCGCTTCCCTCCGCTAGACGACTCGCTCCCGGAGCAAACCAAAGAAATGGCCCGTGGTGGCCCAGGAGGTATCTGATGCCGAGCTATGTGCTCCAGGACAAGTGCGACGGCTGCAAGGCGCTCGACAAGACTGCCTGCCAGTACATTTGTCCGAACGACCTCATGGTTCTCGATAAAGAGAAGATGAAGGCGTACAACCAGGATCCCGCGCAGTGTTGGGAGTGCATGTGCTGCGTGAAGATCTGCCCGGTCAGCGCCATCGACGTGCGCGGCTACGCCGACTTCTGCCCCATGGGCGCGTCCGTGGTTCCCATGCGTTCCACCGACAGCATCATGTGGACGGTCAAGTTCCGCAGCGGTCAGGTCAAGCGGTTCAAGTTCCCCATCAGAACGACCCCCGAAGGCCAGGCCGACCCCGCCGGTGGCTTTAGCACCGATCCCGACCTGGATGGCCCCGTGCTGTTCACCGAACCCGATTCCGCAGGTCTCGACAAGATCTGGACCAAGTAGGAGAAGAACATGGCGCAATTCGAGACCGTTGAAGTCCAGACTGATCTCTTGATCCTGGGCGGTGGTATGGCTGCCTGTGGCGCTGCAGTGGAAGCCGCGCACTGGGCCAAGAAGAACGGCGTGAAGGTGACCCTGGTCGACAAGGCGGCCATGGATCGCTCCGGCGCTGTCGCGATGGGACTGTCCGCCATCAACCAGTACGTCGGGTTGAAGGACGGCCAGAACACCATGAAGGACTACGTGGACTACGTCCGCAACGACTTGATGGGTGTGACCCGTGAGGATCTGGTGGCGAGCATTGCGCGCCACGTCGACTCCACGGTGCACCTGTTCGAGAAGTGGGGCCTGCCCATCTGGAAGGACAAGGAAGGCGGGTACGTCCACGAAGGCCGTTGGCAGCTGATGATCAACGGTGAATCCTACAAGATCATTGTTGCCGAGGCCGCCAAGAACGCCCTGGGCACCGAGAACATCTTCGAGCGCGTCTTCATCACGAAGCCGCTGATGGATGGCGACAAGTGTGTCGGCGCGGTGGGCTTCTCCCTCCGCGAGAACAAGTTCTACGTGTTCAAGGCCAAGGCCGTGCTCTGCGCCATGGGTGGCGCGGTGGGCGTCTTCAAGCCGCGCTCCACCGGCGAAGGTGCGGGCCGCGCTTGGTACCCGCCGTTCAACTCGGGTGCTTCCGCGTCTTTCACCATCCAGGCCGGTGCCGAGATGACCTGCCAGGAAGTGCGCTTTATCCCGGTTCGCTTCAAGGATGCGTACGGGCCGGTCGGCGCATGGTTCTTGCTGTTCAAGTCGGCGGCGACCAGCGCTGGCGGCGGCAACTACATGATGGAGCGTCGCCCCGAGCTGGAGAACTGGGCACCGTACGGCAAGGTCAAGCCCGTTCCGGCGAACCTGCGCAACTACCTCATGATGCTCGACGTCATGGAAGGCAAGGGCCCGGTCTACATGCAGACGGCCGACGCCATCCAGAAGATTGCCGCGAGCGAAGAGGACCCCAAGGCTCGCAAGAAGAAGCTCAAGGAGCTCGAGAGCGAGGCGTGGGAGGACTTCCTCGACATGACGATCTCCCAGGCCATTCTCTGGGCGGCGACCGACACGCAGCCCGAAGAGAAGCCGTCCGAGATCGCTGCGGCCGAGCCGTACTTCATCGGTTCGCACTCGGGCGCCTCTGGTGCCTGGGTCAGCGGTCCGAAGGACCTCGCGCCGCCGGAGTACTTCTGGGGCTACGAGAACATGACCACGGTCAAGGGTTTGTTCGCAGCGGGCGACGCTTCCGGCGCCTCCTCGCACAAGTTCTCTTCCGGGTCGTGCACCGAGGGTCGCATCGCGGCCAAGTCGGCGATTCGCTACATCGTCAAAGAAAAGCCGGCGGCGCCCAGCGTCGACGGTGGTCTGGTCGAGAAGCTCAAGGCGGAGTTGGTTGCTCCTCTGGCGCTTTTCGAAGAGCACTGCAACAAGACTACGGATCCCGAGGTCAACCCCGAGTACATCCTGCCGAAGATGTACATGATGCGATTGCAGAAGCTCATGGATGAGTACGCTGGCGGCGTCACCGCACAGTTCATGACCTCCGAGGCCATGCTTAAGAAGGGCCTCGACTTCATGAAGCTGCTCCGCGAGGACGGTTCCAAGCTGGCGGCGCGAAATCTCCACGAGCTCATGCGCGTCTGGGAGAACCGGCACCGGACTGACCAGGCCGATGCCCATATCCAGGCGATGCTCTTCCGTGAAGAGACCCGCTGGCCGGGCTACTACTTCCGGGCCGACAAGCCGAAGATGGACGAAGCGAACTGGAAGGTGTTTGTGAACCTGACCTACGACGCCGGTAAGGACGAGTGGGCCGCCAAGAAGGTTCCGATCACGACCATTTTCTAGTCCCGGTTCTCGAGCGAACCACTTCGCTGTAAAGGAAGCCCCAGGTGCCCGATCGGGCGCCTGGGGTTTGCCTTTCCCGCTGCGGCTCCCCGACCGGAGAAGTGACCATGAGCGAACGTCGTGTCGAGCTCACCTGCCCACATTGCGGCGAGCGGCTTGAGGCTTTCTCCCTGCCGGACGGGACGGGCTGGGACGATCGCCTGCAGTGGGCCTGCTTCAACGACGAGTGTCCCTACTTCAAGGAAGGGTGGGACTGGATGTGGGAGCATTATCGGGCTAAGGCTTCCTACCGATACCGGGTGGTCAATGCCGAGACCGGCAAGTGCTCACCCCTGGCTGTCTGGTCGCCGAATGCCATTCGGGACCGCATCATCGAAGACCCAGAATGATCGCCGCCGCGGCCTGGAGCGAGTGCAATCAGCTCGCGCCCAGAGCCCCTTGAGACCATGAGCAAGAACGCCCCCGCCGCGCCGCTGCCGCTCCCCGAAGAGCTCCGCGATCGACAGATCCTCGGACCTGATGACAAGTTCAGCTTCGGGTGCCACGAGGGCCTGAAGTGCTTCACCCGTTGCTGCGGCGACGCCAACATCTTTCTCACGCCGTTGGACGTGCTCCGGCTCGCCCGCCGCCGCGGGCTCAGCACCACGGACTTCCTGGAGCAGCATGCACTGGTCCCGATCACCAAAGAGTTGCACCTGCCGGTGGTGATGCTGCGCATGGGCGACGACGAGGCCAAGCGCTGTCCTTTCGTTGGAGACGGCGGGTGCACGGTCTACGAGGACCGGCCGTGGTCCTGCAGGATGTTTCCGTTGGGATTGGCTTTGCCGCCAGCCCGGGCCGGCGTGGAGCCGGCGCCGGTCTACTTTCTGGTCGAAGCCAACTTCTGCGACGGATACCGCGAGCAGCACCAGTGGACCGTCGCGGGGTGGCGCGAGAACCAGGGGGTGCTGGAGCAAGAAGCTTTCGAGAAGGCGTACCAGGAGCTGGTCGCCCATCCCTTCTTCATTGGCGGACGCCAGCTCGACGCCAAGCGCATCGAGATGTTCCACACCGCCTGCTACGACGTGGACAAGTTTCGCAGGTTCGTCTTCGACACCACGTTTCTCGACCGATTCGAGGTTGAAGACGAGCTGGCGGAGCAGTTGCGCAACGATGACCTGGCGTTACTTAGCTTTGCCTTCCGTTGGTTGAGATATGCCCTTTTCGCGGAACCCACCATGAAGGTGAGGGAGACCGATGCGATGAAGGGGAGGAACGAATGAGCGGATCGAATATCAAGCCATTACTCGTCGTCGGGGCTGGGATCTCCGGCGTCAGCGCTGCTCTGGAGGCAGCGGAAACTGGGCGCGAAGTCATTTTGATCGAACGCGACCCTGCGGTGGGTGGGCGCGTGGTGCGCAATCACCACTACTTCCCCAAGCTCTGCCCGCCGACCTGCGGCATGGAGATCAACACGCGGCGCATGGAGAACAACCCGCGGTTGCGAGTGATGACGGGCACCGAAGTCGTCCGGGCGACCAAGGCGGCAGCGGGCTGGTCCGTGACGCTGAAGCACTCCGCGCAGTACGTGAATGGGCGCTGCACCGCGTGCGGCGACTGCGTGAAGGTTTGCCCGGCCAAGGTGAAGAATCCGCACAACCTGGGAATGGACGAAGTGACGGCGATACGTCTTCCGTTCGAGCAGGCTTGGCCGAAGCGCTACGTGCTCGACCGCAACGCCTGCCCTGAGGGGTGCGACGAATGCACGAAGGCCTGTAGCTATCAGGCGATCGACCTTGGCGCTACGCCCAGCGAGGAAACTCTCGAGGTGGGTGCACTGGTCATTGCCACCGGCTGGCATCCCTATCCGCTGGAGAAGTTGACCGAGTTCGGTGGCGGTGAACTGGCTGACGTGATCGCAAACGTGAACATGGAGCGGCTGGTGGCGACGGCTGGACCGACCGGGGGCAAGATTCTGCGGCCCTCGAACGGCGAGGCCCCGAAGAGTATCGCGTTCGTGCAGTGCGCCGGCTCACGCGACGTGAACCACCTGCCCTACTGTTCCGCCGTCTGTTGCCTGGCTTCGCTGAAGCAGTCCATCTACGTGCGGGAGCAGCTGCCCGAGTGCGAAGTGACCATCTACTACATCGATCGACGCACGCCCGGGCGCAACGAGGACATGTTGACTCGCGTTGCGGCGATGGAGGGCGTCAAGCTGGTCAAGGGCAAGGTCGCCAAGATCGTCCAGACCGACGATGCGCTCAGCTTGCGAGTCGAGGACGTCGAAGCCGGCAAGTTGATCGACGCCAGCGCCGAGCTCGTGGTGCTCGCTACCGGCATGGTGCCGAACGTCCGTGAGGACGAGTGGCTGGAAGGACTGAAACGCGACGAGGACGGATTCGGGCTCGACGACATGCAGCGAGGAGTGGTCGTCGCGGGCGTATCCCGACGGCCGGAGGATGTCGCCGCCTCAGTCCGTGACGCTACGGGCGCCGCGGCCAAGGCGATGGTGGTAGCAGGAAGGAGCGCGTGATGGACAAGGTAGGCGTATTCCTCTGCACGGGTTGTGACATCGGCAAGGCCATCAAGGTCGACGATCTCGAGGAGATCTGTGAGGAAAACGGGGCCAAGAGCTTCACGACTCACGAGTGCCTCTGTTCGCCAGAGGGGCTGGGGTGCATTCACCAGGCCATCGACGACGGAGAGGTCGACGGCATCCTGCTGGCAGCGTGCTCGGCGCGCGCGATGCCGGACGTATTCAAGTTCGACTCGAGCAAGGTGGTAGTCGAGCATGCGCCGCTGCGCGAGCAGGTCGCCTGGTCGCACCCGCACGGTGATGAAGACACACAGATGCTGGCGGAGGATCTGCTCCGCATGTGGACCACTCGGGTCACCAAGATGAAGCTGGCCGAGCCGGTGAAGGAGGAGATCGGCCGCATCGTGATGGTGGTCGGTGGAGGCCTCAGCGGGCTCACGGCCGCGCGGGCGGCCTCCCAGCTGGGCAATCCGGTCGTGTTGGTGGAGAAGCAGGATCGACTCGGCGGCTACCTGGCGGACGTCAAAGACGTCGTCCCCGAGACGCCTCCCTACGATCGCGTTCAGCCCAACGAAATTGGCAAGCTCATTGCCGAGGTCCAGGGTGATGCCAACATCAAGGTCCTGCTCGGGACCACGATCCAGCGCACCGCCGGGCAGCCTGGGCAGTTCAAAGTCGAGGCGGAAACGGCTCAGGGGAAAGAATCGTTTGAGGCGGGAGCCATCGTGCAGGCCACCGGTGCGCGACCCTATGACGCCGGCAACCTGCCGGATCTGGGCTACGGTGAGCTGCCCGACGTGATCACCTCGACCGAGCTGGAGGCCATGCTCTCCCAGGGCAAGCTGGCTCGGCCCTCGGACGGCGAAATCCCCGAGCGGGTGGTGTTCGTGCAGTGTGCTGGGTCTCGCGACGAGAAGCATCTGCCCTACTGCTCGAGTGAGTGCTGTGTGATCACGCTCAAGCACGCTGCGGTGATTCGGCGTGATTTCCCTGACGTGCAGTCGATGGTCGTCTACCGTGATCTCAGGGCCCCCGGTCAGCTCGAGCACTTCTACAAGGGGATACAAGACACGTCCCAGGCGATGCTCACCCGCGGTCTCGTACAGAAGGTCGAGAGCGACGGGAACGGCGGCATGGAGGTGCGCGTCACCGAGAGTCTGCTCGGCGACGAGGTCAGCTTGGCCGCGGATCTGGTCGTGCTCGCCGTGGGCATGGTGGCCACATCCGCAGATGGGGAAGCTATCCGCACGCTGCGCGATGCCCAGGCGCGGATCGAGCGCCACGAATCCGAGAAGCAGGTGACTGACGCGAAGAAGGTCGTCGAAGAGCTCAAGCGGCACGAGGGCACCGAGATTCTCAACCTGGACTACCGGCAGGGACCCGATCTGCCAGTGCTTCGGAATTCCTTTCCCGACTCGCATTTCATTTGCTTCCCGTACGAGACCCGACGGACGGGAATCTATGCGGCAGGCACCCTCCGCGCCCCGATGGATGCGGCCCAAGCCGCGGACGACGGTTGGGGCGCGGCGCTGAAGGCCGTGCAGTGCATCGAGGCGAACACACGAGGCGAGGCGGTGCACCCGCGCTCTGGCGACAATGCCATTGCCTCGTTCTTCCTCCAGCGTTGCACCCAGTGCAAGCGCTGCACCGAGGACTGCCCGTTCGGGGCCCTGAACGAGGACGTCAAGGGAACGCCCGAGTACAATGTACTGCGCTGTCGTCGGTGTGGTATTTGCCTGGGCGCGTGCCCGGAGCGTATCGTTTCATTCCCCGAATTCTCGGTCGATGCCGTAGCCAGCATGATCAAGGCGCTGGAGGTTCCCGAGGAAGACGAGGAGAAGCCGCGCATCATCGCCTTCATGTGCGAGAACGATGCGTTGCCGGCGCTGGACGATGCGGCGGCTAAGCGCAAGACCTGGAACCCGTGGGTGCGGGTCATTCCGGTGCGTTGCCTGGGTGCGGTCAACGTGGTCTGGATTGCCGATTCGCTGTCCAGCGGCGTCGACGGCGTCATGCTGATCGGCTGCAAGCGCGGCGATGACTACCAGTGCCACATGGTGCGCGGCTCGGAGCTCGCCAACTACCGCATGAGCAACGTCAAGGAGACGCTGGACCGCCTCACCCTGGAATCGGAGCGGGTCAGCGTGATCGAGCTCGCACGCGACGAGTTCCATCGCATCCCTGAGCTTCTGGACGAGTTCGCCGAGACCATCGACGAGGTAGGCCCCAACCCATACAAGGGGTTCTAAACTGTCGCAATCTGCGACGAGTCGGAGCAAGAGCATGGCCTCATCGCTCAGAGTCATCCCGGACGCCGAGTTTCGTGCCCAGCTACTGGAGCGAGGGGGCTCCACGGTGGCCCGGTGCTTCCAGTGCGCGACCTGTTCCGCTGTGTGCGACCTGGCACCGGAAGGTGCGCCGTTCCCTCGACGGCAGATGGTTCGGGCCCAGTGGGGCATGCGCGAGCAGCTAGCGGCGGATCCCGCACTCTGGCTATGCCATCAGTGCAACGACTGCACCGAACGCTGTCCCCGCGACGCACGCCCCGGGGACGTGATGCAGGTGCTCCGTTCGCTGGCTATCGAGACGCTTTCTGCGCCGCCCATCTTGGGCAAGCTGGTGGGCAACGCGCGTCGGACCTGGCCGCTGTTGTTGGGCGTCCCGATCCTGTTCTGGCTCGGGCTGCTCTACGTGTGGCACGGGCTCAAGATTCCGGAGCCGCCGCTCGTTTACCACGAGTTCGTGCCGCACCCGCTGATCTACGTCGTCTACACCTCCATCACGTTGTGGGTGGTGGTGGCATTCTGGGTCGGCGGCAAGCGCTTCTGGGAGCTGAGTGGGGAAGGGGTCCAGCGCCACGGAACCTTCCTCGAGCACCTCTGGCCCGCGTTGCGCGACATTGCCACGCACAAGCGATTCGCTTCGTGCGGACCGGCCAAGCCAC
Source organism: uncultured Polyangiaceae bacterium (assembly GCA_964610275.1). Taxonomy (GTDB): domain Bacteria; phylum Myxococcota_A; class Polyangia; order Polyangiales; family Polyangiaceae; genus JAFGBI01. The sequence continues at coordinate 13,857 of CAZSVU010000034.1, forward strand.
GCCGATGGGGACACTTCGCTTTGCTTTGGGGATTCGTGGCGGCCGCCGTGGCCTCGGGCCTGATCATCGTCGCCATGTACGGTATGCACGAGGAGCTTCCGCTGGCGCAGGTGCATCCGGCGAAGATCATCGGCAACGTGGGTGCCGTCCTGCTGGTGGTGGGAGGCGTCATGCTCCTCCGCGGCCGATTGGAGGACGAGGACCGGATGGGTCGCACGAACGCGTTCGACGCGTTCTTCTTGTTCGTGGTGCTACTGGTCGCGTTCACGGGGGTGCTCACGGAGCTCGGGCGGATGTTCATGGAGCCCACTCTTGCCTGCACCATTTACGTGATACACCTCGGTGCAGTGGTGACGCTGTTCCTCTCCGCTCCCTATTCGAAGTTTGCCCACGTCCTGTACCGCACGCTCGCGATGGTCCACGAGCGCATGGTCGCTCCGCCCGAGGCGGCGGATGAGGACGACGAGGACGACGACGCGGAAGACGAAGAGGACGAGGAGGAAGAGAACGGGGAGGGGATCACCGCGACCTAACTCCTATCGGGGGACGCCAGATTCAAGACGGCGCCGTGAGGGTCGCAGGGCGGTGCAGTGTGCACCCGCGTCCCGCGAGTACGCATCTCGTCGGGGCGGGCGTATCGGGCGTTTCACTTGTGCAACGGAGTGAGAATCCCTAGTGCGGTGGTGCAAATTCGGTACAATTCGCCTAGCGGTGTGTACGACGTGGTGCACGTGCCTGGTGCCAGCTCGGGTCACCGCATTCCCAGCAAACGGACGAGGTGACGACTGTGGCAGAGCTCCCCTACCTCTTGGCATACGTTGCCCTTGCGGTCTTCGTGATCGCCGTGATCGCGCGGGTCGTCATGTGGGCCAAGCTGCCCATGCACTTGCGCTGGGAGCTCTACCCCGTGGCGCACGAACCCGCGAAGAAGGCCGCCTACGGCGGGTCGTTCATGGAGGACAGCGAGTGGTGGAAGAAGCCGCGCGAGACCTCGATGGTGGGAGAGTTCAGGGTGATGATCCCCGAGATCCTATTTCTCGTGGCGGTCAAGGAACACAATCCCAGGCTCTGGGTCCGGACCTTCCCTTTTCATTTCGGTTTGTACCTGACCATCGGCGCGACCGCGTTGGCGTTGCTGGCTGGAATCATCACCGCAGCGGCCCCGTCGGCTCTGGCCGGAAGCCCAGGTGAGGTGGTTCAGTCGGTGGTGCTGGTGCTCGGAGTGGCCGGCTTCGTTCTGGCCATCGTCGGTGCCTTGGGACTGCTGCAACGTCGGCTGTCGGTCCCCTCGCTCCGCAACTACAGCGCACCTGCCGACATCTTCAATCTGGTCTTCTTCGTCGTGGCCTTCGGTTGTGGCCTGCTGACCTTCTTCTTGGTGGACCGGGATGCCTCCAAGGCGATGGCGTTTGCCAGCAATCTGGTCTCGTTCAAGCTGGCGGCGGTTCCCGGAACTGGGATGGAAGCGTTGCTGCCCACTGCCTCGGTGGTTCTGCTGAGCTTGTTGGTGGCGTATGTGCCCCTGACGCACATGTCTCACTTCGTCGGGAAGTACTTCGCCTACCACGCGATCCGCTGGAACGACGAACCCAACCTCGCTGGTGGCCCCCGGGAGGCAAAGATTCAGGCCCTACTCTCCCAGAAGGTGAGCTGGGCCGCCGATCACATCAAGGGCGAGGGCAAGAAGACCTGGGTCGACGTGGCGCTGGAGAATCCCGCCGTGGAGGAGCAGAAATGAATCGTCCGGTGAACCTCAAGGTGTTCTCCCAGGGTGACGGGCCTCTGACGCACGTGTTGCCCGAGGACCAGCTGCCGCTGCCCCCACCGTTCGACAAGATCGACGAAGAGCCTCCGATCGCGCCCCTGACAGACGACGCGGTCGAGCGATTCGTCGCGCTCGACGACACCATCGCGCTGAACATGCCGAAGCCCAAGAACGCCGCGGAGGAGGCGAAGCTCGTCAACACGTTCCTTTCCGGGCTCCGCAAGCTGTTCAGCGCCGCGGACAACTGGACCTTCCTGCAACCGCTGCTGATCTCGATGGAGCACTGCGCGCGGTGCCAGACGTGCTCCGAGGCGTGTCCCATCTTCGAGGAAAGCGGGGAGAACGAGCTCTACCGACCCAACTTCCGCTCCGAGGTACTGAGGCGCATCTACTACAAGTACATCAAGAAGGCGTCCACCTGGACGCATGGTGACATCGACCTGAACTGGCGCACGGTGACGCGTCTCATCGAGCTCGCCTACCGGTGTAACCTGTGCCGTCGGTGCGCGCAGACCTGCCCCATGGGCGTCGACAATGGGTTGATGGCTCGAGAGATCCGCAAGATCGCCAGCCAGGAGATGGGGATCCAGCTGAAGGAGCTCCACGAAGACGGCTCGATGTTGCAGATGAAGGTCGGGTCGTCGACCGGCATGAACTCGTTGGTCCTCAAGGACAACATGGAGTTCGTGGACGAGGACACCAGTGAGAAGACCGGCATCGAAGTAGTCACGCCCTTCGACAAGAAGGGGGCCGACATCCTGCTCATGCACAACGCCGGTGAGATCATGGCGTGGCCCGAGAACGTGGGGGCGTTCAGTCTACTGTTCAACCAGGCGGGTCTGAACTGGACCATGTCCAGCGAGGCGCCGGGCTACGACAACATCAACTACGGTGTCTTCTACGACGACGCGCAGTTTGCGCGCGTGGCCCTTCGGCATGCGCAGATTGCCCAGAAGCTTGGGGTCAAGAAGATCGTGCTGGGTGAATGTGGGCACGCGCATAAGGCGCTGACCGTCATCGCGGACAGGGTGCTGACCGGCGACATGAACATCCCCCGGGAGAGCGCGCTCACGGTCCTGCGGGATATCGTGCATTCCGGCAAGATCAAGTTCGACAAGTCGCGCAACGACTTCCCGGTCACCCTACACGACCCCTGCAACGTGGTCCGCCTGATGGGAATCGTCACGCCTCAGCGCGAGGTGCTGAAGGAAATTGTGCCGGAAGGACAATTCCGCGAGATGGCGCCGCACGGGGTGAAGAACTATTGTTGTGGTGGCGGCTCTGGTTTTGCCATCATGGGCGGTCACAACTTCCCGAGCTGGCGGCATCGCCTGACCGGGCGGCGCAAGTTCCGTCAGATCTTGGAAGCCTTCGGCGACCAGGAATGGGGACCGGAGGACCACAAGTACGTTTGTGCCCCGTGCAGCAACTGCAAGGGGCAAATGCGTGACATCATGAATTTCTACAAGGCCAATGAACGGGGGCTCTACTATGGCGGCCTGGTGGAACTGATGGTCAACGCGATGGTCGACGCGCAGCCAGGGTACGTGGACTGGGAGTGGCACTGAGCAGCGCCTGCCCGTGGGCAACCTCCGGCGGGCCAGTCCCGCTTGCGGCGGCAGATCCGACGGAGGCCCATTGCGCTGCCGCGACGCCGGCAATTGAGGGGCCCCAGGAGCCTATAAAAATCCTTTTTCGGTCAGATAAGCATTTTCCTAGTCAGTTTCGCTGCTTCTGCACCCCGCCGGTGGTCCCACGCGCCTCGGGGAAGAGGTAAACTCCCTTCCCCCGAATGCGCGTACCCGAGAGGGGCGCCGAGCTTAGCCCGAGCGCGCCGACCGCATGCATGCGCCGCGGGTGAATAGGCCAGGAAACCTTCCGACGAAACCACACAAAGGAGTGTGCTCATGAGCAAGTTGGTCAATCCCCATGGTAGCGCCGAGCTGAAGCCGTTGCTGCTGGAGGGGGCCGCTCGCGACGCCGAGTTGAAGAAGGCGCAAGGACTCAAGAAGGTCCCGATGACGACTCGGGAGACCTCTGACCTCATCATGCTGGGCATTGGTGCGTTCACGCCCCTGGAAGGGTTCATGGGCCAGGCCGATTGGAAGGGCTCCTGCGTGGACATGGCCCTGCCTTCCAAGAACAACCTGTTCTGGCCGATTCCCATCACGCTGTCGGCGGAGCAGGCGCTCGCAGACTCGATCGCTGCGAACGAAGAAGTAGCGCTCGTCGACACCGAGACCGACGCCATCATGGGGACCATGAAGGTCACCGAGAAGTATTCCATCGACAAGGCTCTGGAGTGCAAGTCCGTCTACACCACCACCGAGGACGCGCACCCGGGTGTCAAGAAGGTGATGGCGCAGGCCGACGTGAACCTCGGCGGTCCGGTCAAGGTGCTGAGCGAGTCGTACTACCCCGAAATGTTCTCGACCATCTATCAGCGGCCAGCCGAAGCTCGGAAGATCTTCACCGAGAAGGGCTGGGACACCGTTGCGGCACTGCAGTTGCGCAACCCGATGCACAACTCCCATGCGTACCTGGCATGGATCGCCAACGAGATCTGCGATGGGGTCTACATCCACCAGCTCGTGGGCAAGCTGAAGCCCGGCGACATTCCCGCCGAGGTTCGGGTGAAGGCCATCCAGGCATTGGTGGACAACTACTTCCGCAAGGAGCGGATCGTTCAGGGTGGCTATCCGATGGAGATGCGCTACGCGGGTCCGCGGGAAGCACTGCTCCACGCGGTGTTCCGCCAGAACTACGGCTGCAGCCACCTGATTATCGGTCGGGACCATGCGGGCGTTGGTGACTACTATGGTCCCTTCGACGCGCAGAAGATCTTCCACGACATCCCCAAGGGGGCTTTGGAGCTCAAGCCACTGCCGCTCGACTGGACGTTCTACTGCTACGACTGCGGGAGCATGGCTTCCATGAAGACCTGCCCGCACGAGAGCAAGGCCGTCATCGACGAGAACGGCGAGTACAAGGGCGGCTCCCGCCTGCTGCTTTCCGGCACCATGCTGCGCAAGCTCATGAGCGAGGGCAAGCCCGTGCCCAAGGAGTTCTCCAAGCCCGAGGTCATCGCGATCCTCAAGGAGTACTACGACAACCTCGAGGAGAAGGTGGAGGTCAAGCTCCACGGCGCCGCCACGGGCGACGTCAAGAAGTGAGCGACCACTGCTGACGATGAGAAGCCAGACCCGGGGCCGCAACGCCCCGGGTCTGCTCATGGCACGGGCGGTGCCCCGCCGCGCGCGGCAAGGAAGATGGCAGGCATGACGACATCCCAGGCGTCCAAGAAGATACTAGTGATCGACGATGAGCCTGATGTCGTGACCTACTTGGAGACGCTGCTTCAGGATCACGGCTATCAGACGGTATCGGCTGGCGATGGCGAGGCAGGCCTGGCCAAGGCCAGGAGCGAGAAGCCAGACTTGATCTGTCTGGACATGACCATGCCCGAGAAGTCGGGGGTTCGCTTCTACCGAGAGGTCAGAGCGGACGCCGAACTCGAGGTCGTTCCGGTCGTGGTCGTGACCGGTGTGACTGGCTACGGTGGAGATTCGGCGTCGTTCGAGCGGTTCCTGGGCTCCCGTTCGCAGGTGCCGCCGCCGAACGCCTTCGTTCCCAAGCCCATCGACCGCGACAAATTCCTGGCGACGGTCGCCGAGTTGTTGTCGGAATAGCGCCGCCTGCGGCGCGCAAATACGCAGGATTCGCCTGCATTGCTGCAGTGACACGGGCACTGCGCTATCCTGGCTGACGTGTCGGAGCCTCCGCCCACGCGCAGCTTCAGTGACCGCGCAGGGAGCCACGAACGGATCGGGCCATATGCCTTGATCACGCAGATGGCGACCGGGCCGGTGGGGGCGCGTTGGGCTGCCCAGATCTCGGAGGGGGCCGAGTCGGGACGTCTGGTCAGTGTCCGTCGCGTGGAGGTGGCGGACCGGAGATCTCGGGCGGAGCATTGGTTGTACGATGCTGGCAAGCGCGCGCAATCCATCCGGCATCCCAAGGTCGCTGCTCTGCTCGACGTCGTGCGCGGCACCGAGGAAATGGCAGTCGTCAGTGAGTTCGTCGAGGGGGAGACGCTCAACTCGCTCCTTCGACTGGCGGCGCTGGAGAGCGTGCCCATCCCTCCGTCGGTTGCGCTGGGCATCGCTCGCGACTTGTGCGAAGCACTGGACGCGGCGCAATCGCGCTGGCGCGAATTGGTCAAGTCGAAGAGCGATCCGCTGCGTCTGGCCGTGCACGGCGGCGTGACTCCGGACGTGGTGTTGGTGGCGAGCTTCGGCGAGGCGCTGCTACTGGACGCGGGGCTGGCTGGTGCGGCGGCCAGATTGCCGCGCATACTCAAGCACGCGAGTGCAATCCCCTACAGGGCTCCGGAACAACTGAGGCGCACATCGCCGGTGGACGAGCGGAGCGACGTGTTCTCGCTCGGTGTGCTGCTCTGGGAGATGCTGGCCAACCGGCCGCTGTTCGGCACGGCCGATCGGCTGCGGCATCCCGAGAGTGACACCATGGCCCCCGCCGACCTCCGAGCCGTCGAGGACGAGATACTCGGCAAGCCCATTCCGCGGCTGGACGAGCTGCCCAGGGTGGGAGCGCCGGTCCGGTCTTCTGTCGTTCGGTTGGTGGCGCGCGCGCTGGAGCGGACGCCGACGGATCGGTTTCTCACGCTCAGGGGAATGAGCGAGGCGCTGAGGGCGCTACCCGGCGACGCGGTGGCTGGCAGCGAGCAGGTTGCGGTGTCCGTGGACCGACTCGCACGACCGCTCATCGCCTCGCGCCGGCACGCCATCGAGATGGCGACCCACGCGCGTGTCATGGAAAGCGTCGCTCCATCATCGGGGCGACCAACGGCGAAGCCCGCGGCCCCCGAGAAGCCGGTCACCGTGCTGGTCCCTCGGACTGCGATTCCCGATGGGGGGCTGGCCAACCTGACCAGGGGTTTCAGTGACAACGAGGCTCCGACGATGCGACACGGGGTTCGCACCGCCAGCGTCGCACAGGCGCCCGAGGAGCCGACGCGGCCGCGGGCGAAGCCCTCGGTCGGCCGAGGCCCGCGGCCGTACATCGGGTTCCGCAAGATCACGGTGCCGGGGATTGGGGCGGAGGGCGGTGCGGAAGCGGAGAAGCCCTCACCAGTCCCTGCGCTCGAGCCCGCTGCACCCGAGGCCGCGGCGGCAGCCGAGCCAGAGCCAGTGAGCGTCGAGGCCATCAGCCTCGACGCGGTCAGCGTCGAGCCTGCCATCGCGACGCCCGTCCGAGGCGAGCTCGAATCTGCTGCGGACGCTGGGCTCGGGGAACCCCAAGCGGTCTTCGGCTTGGCCAGTGCCTCGAACGCTGAACCCGTTGCCGGCCATCCTGACCTCGAAGCGGGCCCTGTTGCTGTGCTCACCGCGGCGGCGGATCTACCCGAAGGGTCCAGCTTGGTGGCGGTGGAAACCGCGCAACCCACCAAGCGAGGCTGGGTGCCCGTGGCTGCTGTCGTGGTCATTTTGACGGTGGTTGCTGTCGTGCTCGGGCTCAAGTTGGCCCATCGCAACACGACCCAGTCTCTGGACGAGCTCGGTCCGCCTGTCCCCCAGACCGAAGCGCGTCAGGAGTTGAACGAAAGCGCGACGCCACCGAGCGACGCCGCCAGCGCGGCGAGCCCGCCGGTGTCGACGGATTTGGCCCCGACCGCTCCCGAGACGCGGGAGCCGTCGGATGCCCCCACCGGGCAGGCCGGGCCGGCAACCCAGCGGCGACCGCCGTCCGACCTGAAGCGATTGCCCCCGGCCCGGACGGCTCCGCCCGCGGGACAGCGCGAGGAGACACCGCCGTCGGGCTCCAAGGCGTTCCGTCCCAGCGGCATTTGAACCGGCGTGTTGACCAACGAACCGACCGCTTCGGCATGCTATCGTGTCGGGGATGCAGCGAGGCACGTTCGGTCGCTCATTGCCGCCCGCCCTGCTGGTGGGGTTGCTCCTGACCAGTGCGGCTTGGGCCGATGGGGTAGCGGTCGACGCCGCCACGAACGAGCAGCTCCAGCAGGCACAGACGGCCTTTCAGGCGGCCGACGAGCTGTTCGACGTGCAGCAGTATGCCGAGGCGCTGGAGAAGTACCGCGCCTCCTACGGCGTGGTTGCCAGCCCGAACTCTCGACTGATGATTGCCCGCTGCCTGCGTGAGCTGGGACGGCTCGACGAGGCCTACGCCGAGTACGATGCGACACTCACCGCTGCAGAAGAGCTGGCTCGGACCAAGCCGCAGTATGCCCAGACGGTGAAATCGGCCCGGGACGAGCTGCAGGCCCTGCGAACCCGCGTCGCCCTGCTGAGCGTCACCCTCGGTGACGTGCCCCCCGAATCAGAGGTCACCGTCGGGGGAAAGCAGGTTGACGCAAAGGCGCTGGAGCGGCCGATCGTGGTCGTCCCGGGTGAGGTGGTGGTCACTGCGGTGGCGCCGGACGGGCAGCGGGCGGGAGCTGTCACGCGTGCGTCAGCAGGTCGCGAAAGCACCGTGACGCTGAAGCTCGGTGAGGGGGCCGATATCGGGCAGAAGCCGGCAGGGTCTGAGGCACCCCCACCCCCACCCCCGCCCCCGCAGGCCGAGCCCGAGGTCGCCCCCACTCCACCACCGGAGTCCGACTCTTTGCTCAAGACCTACGCCTACGTGGCGGGAGGTGTGGGCGCGGCTGGGTTGGTTACTTTTGGCGTGTTCGGCATGTTGAACAACGCCAAGTACGACGAACTCGACGAGCAGTGTCCAGACGGCCACTGCGCACCGGACCGGTCCGACGATATCGACCAGGGGCGCCTGTATCAGACTCTGGCCAACGTGGGCGCCGTGGTCGGCGTGGTCGGGCTGGGTGCCGGCGTGACGCTGTTCTACTTGGGACATAGCCAGGAGAGCGAGCCTCAGGCCGCCGTCCTGGTGGGTCCTGGATCCATCACCGTGAGCGGACGGTTCTGATGCAGCGATTGGCTTGGCGGAAGCGGGCTGGTGGGGCACTGCTCGCCCTGGGGATCAGCGGGATGCCCGCGTCGTGCTTTCACGACTACGACCAATTCGACCTGACCGGTGGTGTCGCGGGTGGCACCGATGGCGTGGGCGGAGACCGCGCGACGGCGGGAGCCGCAGGAGCGACGGCGGGAGCTGCGGCCGTGCAGCTCGGGGCGGGTGGGATGCAGGGATCGGGTGGCGCAGTCGGGGGATCGGCTGGAGTGCCGATCGGCGTGGGAGGCAGCGCCGGCAGCGCTGGCAGCGCTGGCAGCGCTGGCTCCGATGCGGTGGGTGGGCAGGACAATGCCGGCGGCATGGTCAGCGGTGGAGCCCCGGGCACCGGAGGCGAGGCGGTGGCTGGCGCTGGGGGAACCGGTGGCGGTGGCATCGGCGGATCGGCCGGAGTGCCCGGGCTCGGTGGTGCTTCCATGGGTGGCGCGAGCGGTGGCCTGCCGGGGAGCGGTGGCTCGGTTGCGGGCTACGGCGGCTTGGGCACGGCGGGCGGCGGTACTGCCGGAGAAGGTGGGCACGGCAATGCGGGTGGCGTACCCAGCGGCGGGGCCCCCGGCATCGGTGGGTGTGGCCCGGGTACGAAGGACTGTGCGGGTGCGTGCGTGTCGAACGACGATCCGCTGACCGGATGTGGCGAGGCGAGCTGCGATCCGTGCGCCTTCGTGAATGCCGCCGCCACCTGCAGCGGTGGCGTCTGCGCAGTGGACACCTGTGACCCCGGATTCGTCGACTGCGATGGTGCGACCAGCCCGGGATGCGAACACTCCCTCGCGACGGTGAGCAACGCGCGCTGTGGCGGGTGCGACAACAACTGCGCTTTGCAGGGTGCGGACACCGGCTTCACCTGTGCCACCGCAAGTCTGGTGTGCCGCTGCACGAACGCTTTGCAGTGCAGGGTGGGGAACATCGACGCCAGTCAGTACGACTGCAACTCAGCTGGTCGCTGCGTCTGCGATGGCATCGAGTGCAACCCAGGCGAGACGTGCCTCCGCGACCCGCCCAGCGCGTCCATCTGTGCCTGCAACGGTGAAACTCCGTGTGCACTGGGAACGGTGTGTTGCCAATCGCCCGCGCTGTGTGCCGATCTGCAGAACGACTCGAGCAACTGCGGCGCCTGCGGTTGGGAGTGCCCGACCGGGACGTCTTGTCAGTCCGGCACCTGCGTCTAGCAATTCGCGGTTCGCGGTCGCTGAGCCAGCCCTTCAGTAGTCCCGCACGACCTCGTAGCGCCGATTCACGAAGTCCTCGAAGGCCGACTCCATTTCGCCAAAGTCGCAGTCCATGCCGGCTGGCGCAGCTTCGGCTTCCGGCTCGTTGGCTTCGGCGCGGACGCTCTGGAGCAAGGGCAGAACGTTGTCCGGGTGCAACACCGTTTCGTTCAGTTCCTTGATCCGATCGACGAACTCGTCCCGGTACGCGTCGAAGAACGAATCCTTGAAGTAGTTCCACCAATCGTCGCGGTTGTCCGGATCTCCCTCTTCACCGATGAATAGGGAAGAATCAGCATCGTTGTAGCCGCCGAAGTTGCGGTCCAAATCCCAGGGGATGAAATACCAGCGGCCATCCGTTCGCCGCTGGTAGAGGAAGTAGTTCTGGAACATGTCGTCGAATGGTGCCGACCAGTTCATCACGGCGAGGTAGTTCAGCGTCAGCTCCAGATCGAAGTGCTGCTCGAGATAGCTCCTCACGGCATCGGTTCCCTCGGCGCGCGCGTCGTGCAGACCTTCGATGAGCGCGATGAGTTCGTCGGGTCCGTCCCACTCGTGGGTCTGCCGATCGTACGTGTGGGCGTAGCGTTCGGCGCTGGTGTAGCCACAGTCCGCTTCGAGCAGGCGCCCATCGCCCCAGCCGTAGGGCCCCTCGTCACAATTGCACCCCTCGGACTTGAACAGATGACCAACGGGCTCGACCGAATCGCTACTCGATTGTTCCGCGACCGCTTCGAAGTGGTCCTCCAGCAGATTGTCGTCCACGCGCTCGAGTTCCAGCGTGTAGTGATAGTAGCCGCCGTTGACGTGCAAGCGCACGAACCGAGTGTGGGACGCCGGCACCCCGACTTGGCGATACAGCTCGAAACCGACGCCAGCGGTGTATCCAGGGCAGCCCTGGGTGAGCTGGTTGAGGATGATCACCTGCTGGCCTTCGAAACGCGCGTATCGAGGGAAGGAGATCCGCCAACTCAGAGCCAGGAGTGGATCTGGGCGGTCTGGGCCGGAGTACGGCCAGTTGCGGATCTCGTTGCCGTTCTGACGGTTGAATCGGCTGCCGTGGTAACGCACCTGCACGTCGTAGACGCGCCCCTCGTGGACGAGAACGCCGGGCACCCGGGCGGGCCAGTTCGGTTCTGGAGTGCAGTCGGTGACTCGCCCATTGTCGATGTTGTCCCACATCCGGGTCCAGCTGGTGGGCGCCACGAACACTTGATACAGCCGGGACTGGCTGTCGATTTCCGGACTGACGAAATATGCATGCCACTCGTACGGTTCTCCCGGGCGAGGCGAGATGACCTCGGTCCCCGTTCCCCGGTCGGCCAAGATGCGGTAGCGCACGATGGAGTTGGCTGACTGCTGAGGGATGGTGGCTGCGAAGCTCCGCGGGTCGTCACCGCCGCCGGTGGCGTTCATCGCGAGCGTCTGCACGGCTTCGCCTTCGGTGTCGAGGTCATCGACGAAGTACTCGACCTGCACTCCCGTGACGGACCCGAATTCGCTGAACGACGCGGTCAGCTGGACCGAGTCCGTGCTTCCAATCGTGGCGGCGGAGCTCGACGGAGTTCCGGCCGGGGCGGCTGCGACCGCTTCCACGACAGGTAGCGGCTCCGGGAGTTGACTGGTGTTGGCACGCCCAGGAGTCGCACCGTCCACTGGAGAGGCGACCCAGTTTGCGGCCCGACTGCTCAACTGCGCGCAGCTGACGCGCTCCAGGGAGACGCCGAGATACTGATGCTGCTCGAGTGGCAGCAGGTTCTCGTCGACCCACGATTCCCCGCCGCCGAGAGCATCCGGAGCTGCTGGCCAAGGGAAGGTGTCGTCGTACGTGACTTCGTCGGCCCGGGTGCCATCGGGCCCCTGCAGGGTGACGGTTTCGCCGCTGTTGGAGAGCTGGCCCTCGTAGTTGCCGACGACCAGCAATGGGTTCAGCTGGTAGTCGGGAAGCGCGAGCAGGGCGTCTCGGTCCTTGGCCACCACCAGATATCCACCGGGCTCGATGGTGGTGCCGGTAGGGAAGGCGAAACGGATCCCGCCGGTGAAGGCCCAGCCGTCCAGGGAGACGGCCTCGTCGATGGGGTTGTGGATTTCGATGAACTCGTGGTGATCCTCGAACGCGTTCTCGAGGACCGGGTGGTACATGATCTCGCTGAGGCACAGCGACGCCGGCGGCGCGGTCATCGGGTCGTCGTCGTCGTCCCCGCCACCGTCGCTCTTGCCGCAGCCCCCGGCGGACGCCAGCAGGGCCAACACACCTGCCGTGGCGATCCACCTGACCGCCCACCGGCCCTTGGTCCGCTGCCGTTCGTTGCCTGCCCGCACGATTAAGATGGTCGACTATATCACCTTTGCGTCACCGCGGCAGGAGGCGACGTCGGGGCTTCGGCACTGCCCAGATCCACACCGCGACCGGCGGGTGTAGGCAGATGCCTACAGCCAAGCCACGAGCTTGGCGATGGCCGCCTCGATGCCCGCCCCTACCCCCTTGGGGTCGGGCCCGAGCATGTACGCCGGGGTACTGATGATCTTGTTGGTCTCGTCGACCACGGTCTGTTCGACCGGGCAATCCTGGTGGTGTGAGCCGAGCGCTGCAATGGCCTGAGCGGTCCCGGCATCGTTGCCAATCGTCAGCGTGGCAGCAGCGCCGACCTGCTTGAGCGCGGCAGCCAGAACCGCCGGGGCGATGCAGATGGCGACGATGGGCTTCTTCGCCTCGACTGCCTCCTTCACCAGTCGCACCAGATTCGCATCCACGCTTGTTTCCGGACCCTTGGTGGCGAACTCGGACAGGTTCTTGGCGACTCCGAACCCGCCGGGCAGAACGAGCGCATCGAAGTCGCTCATCTTCGCCTGCGCGATGTCCTGGATGTCGCCTCTCGCAATTCGAGCGGACTCCACGAGCACGTTGCGCACCTCGTCGGTGGGATCCCCGGTCAAGTGATTGACCACGTGCATTTGCGGCTTGTCGGGGGCGAAGCATGAGAAACCGACACCGGCGCGATCGAGAAAGTAGAGCGTGAACACGCTCTCCTGGATCTCCGCGCCATCCAAATACCCGCAGCCCGAGAGTACGACGGCAACCTTCGCAGCCATGAACGACCTCCTCTTGGCAGTACCCCGGTCCGACGGTAACACGGAGCCGAATGCCCGTGAGGACCGGCATGGAGAAGAAATCCACTGAAATTGGCAGGATGCAGCGGCTGAACGTATGAGCAGCCTAGGGTCCGGAGCCCCCGTCCGTTCGTCCCGGACAGGAGAGGCGAATCCGATCTGTGCCCACACATGAGCTCATGTGCGATGTACGGCCTCTTCTCCTACGCGGGGATTCTGGGGGCTTGGAAGGCGCGGTACTGCACCGCCGAGTTTGACGACTGCGCGCGCTACCAGCCGCGCGCGCGCCGGACGCAACGTGCCCATCAACCTGATGCCGAACGGTGCCCTGCTCTGCCAAAAGAGGCGGCGGGGGAAAGCTGACATGAGACCGTCTACATCCAGCCGAGCAAGCCGATCTGCAGCCCGATGCTGCGATACGTTCGCTTGACGCTTGGCTCCTGTCCGACCTCGTAGTCGCGGCCGCCGACCAGGTCGATGTCGAAGGTCGGCCCGATCAGAATCCCGAGGTGCTGGATGGGCGCGATCACGAACATGGCCTCGAAAGTCAACGCGAGGCCGTCCTCGCTCAACACGCCATCCACGCTGTAGTAGTGGTACGTGATCCCGCCGCGGCCCCAGATGCCCGCGGCGTCGGCGAACATCAGCGCGTAGCCGGCTCGGGGCGCGAACAGGAAGGCGCTGTAATCGCTCGGACCCTCCCCGAAAGTCTGGCCGTCGGCGAATTCCTCACTGTCGTCCTTGCCACTCGCGTAGGCCAGTGACCCGCCCACGCTCACCCGGTCGAAGATGAAGTAGTCGAAGGCCAGCCTGGGGGTGTCGAATGGGCTGTACTGCGGGGCGTACGGTCCACGCCAGCCGAAGCTCAGCCCGATGTAGTCGTCTTCGACCTCGTCGTCATCGTTGGGTCCCTGGGGCGGGTCCAGCTCTTCGTACACGTGCGTCCCGCTGATCCCGAAGAGGCGCTCGACCGACAAGGCGGCATCGCCTTGACTCCCGAACTGCCCCAACTGCTGTGCTAGAGCCGGGCTCGACACGAAGGCGAGCGTGGCTGCTACCGCAACGGCCCACGGCTTGTGCATGGCGAAATCCTCCTCGTTCTTCTGGCTGCTTCAGACGTCCCTGCCGGCGCCGTAGGACTATACGGTGGACCAGCCGCCCAGGACAATGGCCAGAATTGGAGGAGTCGGCTCGCTCGACTCGCCGTGGGCCGGTGCGTCATACACGGCTACAGATCGTAGCCCATTTCCTCGTGTTGGGTGAGGTCGAGTCCTTCGCTCTCTTCGGATTCGGTGACGCGAAGCCCTATCGTCTTCTTCACCAACGCCAGGATGATGAACGAAACGACCGCCGTGTAGATCACGGCGCCGACGGCACCGAGGGCTTGGATTCCGAGTTGGGCTCCGATGTCGAGGTCTGCCTTGGCTCCGCCGAAGACGGCTGCACTGAACAGACCCGCCAGGATGGTGCCGGTGAATCCACCCACGCCGTGGACTCCGAACACGTCGAGGGAATCATCGTATCCGAGCTTCGACTTGATCATGACCGAGGCGACGTAGCAGAGGAGACCCGATACGAGACCAATGACCACTCCCCCCAGGGGCCCCACCGTGCCGGACGCAGGCGTAATGGCGGCCAGTCCGGCGATCGATCCAGTGGCCAGGCCGAGCATGCTCGGCTTGCCGTTGCGCAACCACTCCGCGACCATCCACACTAGCGCCGCAACGGACGCCGAAATGTGAGTCACGGTGATCGCCATGGCCGCGTCACCATTGGCGGCGAGGGCACTGCCGCCGTTGAACCCGAACCAGCCCACCCAGAGCATGGCCGTGCCGGTCACCGTCATGGTGAGGTTGTGCGGGCGCATCCGTTGCTCGGGGTAGCCTTGGCGCGGCCCGACCATAATGCAGGCCACCAGGGCTCCGATCCCGGCGGTGACGTGCACCACGATCCCACCGGCAAAATCGATCACGCCGAGATCTGCCAGCAGCGCTCCGCCGCCACCCCAAACCATGTGGCAGACGGGAAGGTAGACGAGCAGGAGCCAGAGCGAGGAGAACCAGAGCAGGGCGGAGAATTTCATGCGTTCGGCAAAGGCACCCACCATCAGGGCGGGGGTGATGATGGCAAAGGTGAGTTGGAACGCGAAGAAGAGAACCTCCGGAATGGTGCCGGATACCGCGTCGCGGCCCACACCGGCCAGGAACGCTTTGCCGAATCCGCCCACGAACGAGTTGAGCGTGAGCGAGCCCTCGACCATGCCGACGGTGTCAAAGGCCACGGTGTAGCCGACAGCGAGCCAGAGTACGGTGATGAGCGCGGTCAGCGCCATGCATTGCATCATCAACGACAGCACGTTGCGCTTCTGGACGAGCCCGGCGTAGAACATGAACAGGCCGGGGATGGTCATGAACAGGACCAGTGCCGTGGATACGAGGATCCAGGCCGTGTCGCCCGAGTCGATGGTAGCTGAAGCAGCATGAGCAACTCCGGGAGTGGTCAGGCAAGCCACGCCTAGAGCGCCCGCACCGGTCACGTGCCGCGCGCGTGTCGTCATTGTCGTTTTCCATTTCCCGCCACGCCTGGGGGACGTGACGCCACCGTTTCAACACCAGCCACTGCACCAACGATGGTGCAGTGGGGGGGAGGGTTGCAGAGAGCATGTTTCCAACATGTTTCCTGGTGGTTTCCCTGTCGCCAGTGGGCGCTTTCAGTGTTTCCAGTTTGTTTCGCGGATCGCTGTGCAGCCGGGTGCGAGCGAGAACGGTCCGACCGACAAATCGCGAGAAGAGAAACTGCGACGAAATCGCCGCGCAACATCGGGCCACTAGAGATCAGCGGCATGGATGCTCGTGCGCTGCAGGGACTGCTCCGAGCGCATGGCGATCCGTAGTGAGCCGGCTTTCAGCCCCCATTTGGAGAAAACACCATGCGCTATGTGATGCGATCCCTTCCCCTTGCGGTTCCCTTCGCAGTGGCACTGAGCGGCTCGGCTTCGGCTCAGGAAGCTCTGGCTGCCGCTCCGGTTGCTGCTCCGGAGGACGAAACGACGGCGACGGAGCGGGCTACCGCGGAGCCCGCGCCGGCAGGGACCACCGCTGCGCCGCCCGCTGCTCCTGCGGAGGCTCCGGCACCCGCAGTTGCGCAAGCGCCCGTCGCCGCCCCTGCCGCGGCCGAACAGTCCGCTTCGACGGGGCCCGCCGAGGCCGAGGAGGAGGGCACTCCCGGTTGGTTCCGCCTCGACAGCGACGGACTGGGTCTGCAGTTGTGGGTGGGAGCCACGCACAGTCTGGGGCCCGTCGATATCGCCAGCGACATCTATGTCGACTCGGGCACGTTTGCCGAGTTCGACATCGGTCCGGCGTTCTCTTTCGGCCCTCTTGCGCTGACGCCGATGGTGGGCATCGGCTTCGACTGGTCCGAGCAGCGCGCCACCACGCTGATTGCGCCCCAGTTGTTCACCATCCTCGATCTGGACTTCATCTACTTCGAGTCGTGGATCCAGGGATTTCTCTACTCTCCCTTCACCGAGGGTGCGGACAACGACCTATACACACGCAACTTCCTGCTCGCCAAGCTCAGCGACGACTTTCACGTCGGGCCGCAGATGGAGGCCACGCTGGCGCTGAACAACGACCGGGACACGCTGAGCAGCCTGCCTGTGGGCGGACGCATCAACTTGGCCTACGGTGAGAACAACCTGCTCGGTCTCTTCCTCGGTTACGAAACCCAGGAGGACGCTCGCCAGGTGCCGGACGGTACGGCGACCGTGGATCCAGTGACCGGAGAGCCGGTGGACGGGACCACGGAGAGAGCCCTCGTGGGCCGTTTCACCTTCGTCAGGACGTGGTAGCCCGCCGCTCTCAGCGCAAGGCGAAGACGCCGACCGCCGCGGCGATCACCACCAAGATCGTCGTCAACACGATCAGTACCAACACCAGCAGCCCTCCAATGAGCAACCACTTGCCCGTGCTCGACTTCTGAGTGGTTGTTCGAAGGGGGGCTGCGGCGTGGCCTGCCATCGCAGACGGACCGTAAGGAGCCATTGCGGCTGCGGGCGGCGCGGAGTTCGACGACGTGCCCTGCTGTGCTGGTGCTCCACCCGGTGGCGGCGCGAGCTCCGGTGCTGGCTGCTGCGTCACCTGCGGAGGGAGGCCCGGAATTCCCTGGTTGGACGACAGCGTGGCGGCCGTCGAAATGTCGGCCAGTCCGCCCACCGTGGGATCCGGCTGGACTGGCAGAGGCTGCGTGCCTCTGGGGCCTGTCGCTTCCGCCGCCTTCTGCGTTGCGGGGCTGCTGCTCACCGCTGAATCGCCCGGACCGGTCTGCGGTACCGCGGACAGAAGCTCGGTCTGCTGTATCTTCTTGCTGGCCACGAGCGGATGATAGGCACGGCGCCGGGGACGCGTCATCCCCCGTGGATCTTCCCGGAAAAAGCGGCTGAACTCGGCTGTCATTCGGTCGTCGTCACGGCCTTCGAGACCGGTACAGTGTGACTGGAGCGTGGGGTGCACGTTGCCCGAACCTGCGCGCCGTTGCCCTGCGTCTTGCCCAGACTGCGACCATCAGGCGAATGCGCTGGGCTGAACGAGGAAGGCAGGAGGATCTCCGATGAAACTCGTTCACCATTGGAGTGGGCTGTGTGTCGTGCCCGTTGTCCTGACCGCATACGCCTGCAGTGACTACCCAGAGGTGCTCAAGACCGACGTGCTCGAAACGCACATCTCGACCGCGGGAGCGAGCGGGAGCGGGACGAATGATCCGACCGATCCCGACCTCATCATTCCCCCGAGTGACGGTGGCGCCGGCGGCGAAGCGGGTGCGTCCTCTGGCGATCCCTGCGCCGCGGACGAGCCCCCGATTTGGTGCCTTGCGGCCGAGTGCGGTGACGGTCTCATCACCGGCGAGGAGGTGTGTGACGACGGCAATGCCGAGGACGGCGATGGATGCTCGTCCGCCTGCGACGCCGAAGAAGCAGACTACGAGTGCATCACACCAGGCGAGGCATGTGTGTACACCGTGGAGTGTGGCGACGGGCAAGTCGACAGCACCTACGGTGAGGTCTGCGACGACGGCGTCAACGACGGCGGGTACGGCGAGTGTGAGGAAGGCTGTCGCCGTGGCGCTCGCTGTGGCGACCACATCCTGCAGGAGACCAACGGCGAGGAATGCGACGACGGCAACAATCGCAACGGTGACGGCTGCAACGCCGAATGCATTCTGGAGATCATTCACTAGCGCGCTGATGCTTGAACATCACGAGCAGCATCTTGAAGCGTTCGTCGGCGGTGACGGCGTGCGGGACGTTGGCCGGCATCAACACGAGCTCGCCTCTGTTGGCAGGCACGGGCTTGCCGCCGATGGTGAGCAGGGCGGAGCCTTCGAGCACCTGCACCCAGGCGTCGAACGGTGCCGAATGCTCGCTGAGTCCCTGGCCGCGATCGAACGCGAACACGGTCAAGGTCCCTGCGCTTCCCTTGGTCAGTGTCCGGCTGACGACCGCGCCTTCGCCGTACTCGACCAGTGCTGCCAATTGGGACGGCGTGGCCGGCGCGATGCTGGGTGTCGACGCTTGGTTCGGTTGGGTGTCGCTCATGGGGTCTCCCGTGGGTGGGGTCGGCCCAGGGCCCGCTCTCGGACTGCTTAGGCCACGGCGGCGGCTGCAGTCTTGACTTAGGTCAAACGCCACGATTGCGGAAGCAGCTCGCGCCTCCATCGACGGTATCGCTGCGGACGTGGGCGGCGGGCGCGCCCGGAGCCTCGGTCGACGGGCGGTCATTCTACTGGTTTCGACTGGTTGAGGGCCCCCTGCGACTCCCATCTGGTTCGGGTCGACGCCACCGGCAGTTTCGAGGTACTGCGTCCGGAAGAGCCATGACAGGCGCCGCCAGCACCCCCCGTCAGCGAGCGCGGCTCGGTCTCGGACGCCGCGCAGCGGGAGCGGTACTGTCCCTGGTGGCGCCTGGCGCCGGGCAGGCGCTGGCCGGTCGAGCGCTGCGAGGCGGGGGCTGGCTGCTGGCGCACGTGGGGTTGGCGATGCTCACCCTCGTCGTGCCGGTGCTCGCCGTCGTCGCAGCGGCGCTGGTCCGTCTCGCGGGTGCTCTGGATTGCGTGCTCATGTCTGCACCGCGCCGTGCCGTGCCCAGTGCGCGGCGGGCCGCGTTGCTGGTGGGGGGCATGGTCGCTCTCTGCTGTGGTTCCACGTGGCTGATCCGTGAGGTCCTGGTCGAAGCCTTCAAGACTCCGGCGGGCTCGATGGCGCCCACGCTGCGAGTGGGGGACCACTTCTTCGTTCAGAAGTCCTTCCACCAGATCGCGAGCGGGAGGCCAGTGGTGTATCCGGCGCCGGAAGACGATGGCACTCCTTTCGTGAAGCGCGTCGTCGCGATTGAAGGAGACGTCGTTCGACTGTCCCGTGGGCGACTCTTCATCAACGGCAAGCGAGTGCCCCGTGAGCCGCTGGGTCAGCCGTGCGTCGGCTCTTCGGACTCGATGTGCCGCCGCTACCGAGAGGCGATCGGAGGTCGCCGCTTCCAAGTGCAGCAGGCCGAGGGCGCCGTGCCCGGAATACCCAACGAAACGCAGCAGTGCCCAGCCAGGACGAGCCTCGATCCGCGCGGGTGCAAGGTGGCGCCGGGGCACCTCTTCGTCCTGGGCGATCATCGGGACAACAGTGTGGATTCCCGTCACCACGGCGCCGTGCGCGTGGACTCCATAGTCGGAGTGCCCACGGACATCTGGCTCGCGTTCGACCCTGCCGGTGGCATCGATTGGAGCCGGATCGGTCGAGAGGTCCCCTGAATCAATCCGTGGCTGCTCGAAATCTGCTCACGGCGGGCACGGTTCGGGTGTGAAGAAGTCCACCGCGGTGCAGTCGAGACCCATGCAGGCCTCGCGGCACGGGCCGGCGCAACTGGTGCAGGTTCCCGCGCAATACGCGCCCGCGTTCAGGACGGCCCCATCGGGGCATCCGGTGCAGACGCAGCTGCAGGGGCAGACCGTGTCGTCATCGCAGGACGTCGAGCTCGCGTAGGCGCACGACGCTGCGATGCATGTGTTCTCGCAGTCCTTGTCGCAGTCCAAGCAGGTGTCCGACTGGATCACCTCGCTCTGCGGGCACGTGGCAGCCCCGGTGCAGTTGCAGGTGCAGCAATGGTTGCAGGTCCCGCTCTCATCGTCGCTGCAACCACCAAACGCCAGCGCCCCCACCAGCAAGCTCAACGCCACCAGGCCGGTTCGCGCAATCGTGCGCGCAGTGTGCTGAGTGGATCTACTGATGTCTGATGTGCTGGCGGGCTGGTTCTTATTCCGTTCACCTCGGGCGATGGCAGACCAATGGCGAGACAGGTTCGGACCTCTCGCGTAGGCTAGGATAGCGACATTTTCAAGTGTTGCAGCCGCAGGCGAAGCCGACACTCCGAGCGGACCGAGAGCCGCATGAGACACGCGAGAATCCCTCGGCGCGTGCGTGCCCGCAGCGGTGCGCGGTAACAGAGGCAGCGCCAGTGCGCTGGCAGCGGATCGTGGAGAGAACGCCGTTTCGAGGCTAGATTTCCCCGGAAAAGGCGGGGGATTTCGCGCTGGCCGAACCTCGTCTAAGATGACCTATTCGGGCGTGCACGCCGTATCCGAAGACCAGGAAGACCCGCTCATGACCCAACGCCGACGTATCGATATCGCCGTACCCATTGCAGCCCTCCTCATCCTTGCAGCGCTTCTCGCGTGCAAGAAGAAGGAGCAGAAGGAGGAGCCCGTGGCCGCACCGGCACCGAGCGCGGTACCGGCGCCCGAGCCGAAGCAGCCGGAAGTCACTGACAAGCTCTTCAAGGTTGGTGAAACGGCGGATGCGGAGAACTACAAGCTTACCCTCATCAGCGTGGCGGAGTGCAAGCCCAAGGGCTACACCACCCGACCCAAGAAGGGGAACATCTACCTGGGCGCAGAGGTGATGGTGGAGAGCAAGGCGGATCGGACTCTGTTCGTCTCTCCGGTGCACGGCAAGGTCGTGGATGCCGACGGCATCACCATCAACCACAAGTTCGTGTACAAGAGCAGCTGCGAGCCCAAGCTGGCCGCCTCCACCCGCCTGGAGAAGGGAGAGAAGGCCAAGGGCTTCCTCACGTTCGAGGTGGCCAAGGATGCCAAGGGCCTCAAGCTCAGCTACACCCCCGGCCTGTACAAGGCCCAGACCGTCAAGTTCGACCTGGGACGTTGACTCGGTTGACGGCGCGGCTACTTGCTCTGCGCGAGTAGATCCGCAGCGCGACTCTGGATTGCCGGAGTCGCGCCCGCAGTGGCCAATCGCTCCAGGGTGGCGCGAGCTCGCGCGCCCCGACCCTCCGCCACCAGGAGCTGCGCGCGTGCCAACTCCGCGGCGTCGCGAGTCTTCTGGTCACCGCTACGCGCCAACTCGGCCAGGGCCCGCTCTGCCTTGGCCGAGTCGTGATCGCGCAGCGCCTGCGCGACCCTGGCCCAGGCGCCGGATGAGGTGTCCGTGCCAGCAGCGTCTGCGGCCTCTTCGACCGCACGGCGGGCTGATCGCTTCCTCGTCCCGCGCTTGCGGACTGACCCATCGGGGCCGTCATCTGCACTTTGGGTTTCGGCCTTCCGGCGGTCGAACGAGGCCACCCAGCCCCCCGGGGCGGACGCGTCGGCACGGAGCAGCACCACGCCCGGCCCGACGAGCTCCGTGCGGACTCCGGACACGACCACCACGACACGTTCATCTGGATCGAGCTCGGCGCGCAGGCCGTCACGTGCGGCGATGCGTTGGGGACCCCGCTGCAGATAGGACTCGGATCGGCGAACGCCGCCCACCAGGCGCGCGGTGGGCTCGGCGGACGTCGGACGCCAGGCCTCCGCCACCGGAGTCAGTTCGCCTGCGTCCGGCACAGGGCGTAGCGCGTCGACCAATTCCAACCGACTACTCGAGGCCATCGTGGCGTTCTTCGTGGATCCGGTTTGGAAGAAAGTCTGGCGGCGGCACGTCGGGCACACGACGAACGACGACGAGATGGTCGAGCGACTCAATCGCTACTTCGACAGCGAGGCGGGCACTCGATTGGTACAAGGAGTGGGCAGCGCGCTCGTCGAGGATTCCGCGCTGGAACAAATGCTGGTGGACCTGTTGGACCATCCGGATCTGACGCGCGTGCTCCGGAAACATGCACTCGCCCTGCTGAGGGATCCGGGATTCATCCGCGCCGCAGATGCAGCGCTGCTGAGCGTGTTTCGGGGGCGGCCGCTGGAGGAGCAACGGTCCCGGCTGCGGGCGTTGCTCATCACCCAGTCGGTACAGGACGCGGTTGCCGGCGTCTTTGCGGACGCTGCCCGGGAGCCGCGACTCAACGCCGTGATGGTTGGCGGTCTGCTTCAGATGGTCGAGAATCTCCGCGTCAATGTGAGCTTGGCTCGGGAGCTCGGCTCCATCGAGATCTGACGCATCGACTCCTCTGGGCTGGTCGGGTGGCGCTGCGGACACTACACTGCTCGCGTGAGAGAACCGACGGCTGCGCCAAGTCTGGTTGCGCTGCTCGCGCTGACCGTGATGGTCGCCTGCGGGGGGGAAACGCTGGTGTTCCCGATCGATCCCGGAGTCCTGGGGGACGCCGGGGAGTCCGGGGCCGAGCCCGCGGACAGCGGGATGGGCAGTGGCGGCGCTATCGGCATTGGAGGTGCAGGTCCGTGCGCTCCTGGTCGCCGTATCTTGGTCGACGAAGTCGCCAACGCCCGCGACCTCGGCGGGACACCACTCGCCAACGGGGAGATGGTGGCCTGCAGTACCTTGTTCCGAGCCGCGGTTCCGGCGAATCTGTCGGCTGCGGGGTGCGCCGAGCTTGGAGAATTGGGGATCCGTACCGTGATCGATCTCCGAGTCGAGTCCGAGGTCTCGAACGTGCCTCATTCAGCCTGCGTTGGTCAGTTGGCGACGATCATCCATGCGCCGATGCCCGTGCCGTACAACGTCAGTCCGGAGGATTACATCGCGGACCTGAACGCGGTCGACTCGATCGCGGCGGCGTTTGCCGCCCTGGGCGACGAGTGGGCGTACCCCGTCTACTTCCATTGCACCTATGGACGTGATCGCTCCGGGGTGCTGGCGGCACTCGTGCTGCTCGCGCTCGGGGCGCAGCGCACAGACGTCGTGACCGAGTACGAGCTGACTGCGGTGGCCGGGCTCTCCACCTTCCCCGCGAGTCTCGAGGCCGTGCTCGACGAGATCGAGCGTAGAGGCGGGGTGGAAGCGGTTCTGGAAGCTGCCGGCGTAGCGCCAAGTGAGATCGACGTGCTACGCGCTCGGGCGATACGGCACTGAGTGCGTCGCTGGGTTGCCGCTAGCGCAACGGGGCAGGGAAGCAGGGTCGGACCGAGTGGTCGATCGACGCGCGATCCGGCGCGTGGCAGCGAATTGACTAAGCGACGGCCGTCAGTCTGAGTCACTCTGGGATGCGCTCTGATTGCAGTGGTTTCACCAGCGCGAGCTGTTATCATTCGCGCAAGTGCGTCAGCCGGCCTCCAGAGACATTCCAGTTTTGACTGCGCTTGTCGTTTTGTGCCTGCCATTGACCGGGTGCGGTCGGGTTGGCTTCGAGTCGTTGGACTTCGGCGGGGACGGAGTCACCGGCGGGGCGCACCAAGACGGGGAGGCTGGGAACGGCCACGCAGGCACCGTGTCGGACGCGACGGGCGGTCAGGGCGTTGGCGGCGCCCAGAGCGGTGGGGCTGGGGCAGGAGGTACCGTCGACCATGGTGGCGCAGCCGGAGTCACCGTGGGCAGCGGTGGTGCAGCCGGCACGACGGTTGGCACTGGCGGCACAGCAGGCACGACGGTCGCCGTTGGGGGTGACGCCGGCGCCATCGTTGGCAGCGGCGGCGCGGCGGGAACCAGCACGGGTCGTGGCGGCACGGTCTCTGGTGGCGCTGCGGGCACGGCTGGAGCTCCTCTCGGAGGCGCTGTGGGAAGCACCGGTGTGGGTGGAACCACGCAGGGAGGCACTGCGGGTACCGTTGGCTCCGGCGGCCTCGGACCAGCCGGTGCTGCGGGCAGCCCCGGCAGTGGCGGCAACGGGCCAGGCGGCACGGCGGGCAGCGCCGGAGCAGGCGGAACCGTGGGTGCGGGCGGCACCGGCGTCGGGGGCGCGGGCGGCTTTGGCGGCGCCACCAGCTACGGCACCTGCTTCCCCCATACCTTCAACGGTCACGACTACACGTTCTGCGACGGCGAGGGCACGTGGGAGGAGGCGAGGGTGGCATGCCGCTCGCGAGGTCTGCGTTTGGCTCGAATCGACGACGCCGTCGAAGACGATTGGGTCGCATCGACCAGTGCACTGCACTTCGGTGCCGGCGGCCGTGTCTATGCGTGGGCAGGTGGCAGCGATCTAGCCGTCGAGGGAGAATGGCGCTGGGAAGACGGTGACCAGTTCTGGGAGGGGGAAGCGACCGGTGTCCCCATCGGCGGATTGTACACGAACTGGCGGAACGGCGACCCCAACAACCTCAACGACGTCGAGCACTGTCTGGCCATCAACATCACCAACACGCCGGACTGGATTGACTACGAGTGCCAACTTGTGAGCCACGTCGTGTGCGAGCTCTACTAGGGCTCTGTCCCAGAAGTCGCAATCGTTGCGCTTCCGCCGGGCCGAACTCGCGGGTGGCGGCCCGGCGGAAGCGCAGCTCTGCTGCGATCTGGACAGAGCACCTGGTCTTTCTTGCGGCACCTTCGGTGCCGATGTGCCCTGTCCCATCAGTTCAAGTCCGGAACCTCATCTCGCGTGATGGTGTGAGAGTCGGCGTAGGTGGCCTGAACGGTGCTGACGGGATTCCTGGAAGTGTCCATCCCGTACTCCGCCCATACGCTGAAGAGCACCCACGGCGCCGCGTTGTTGTTGAACATGTCGGCAGGGTTGGGGATGTAGCCAGTTTCGTGAAGCGCCAGGGGCATGCTGGTGTTGCCTCCGATGGCGCTGACCGTGGCGCTGTAATTCATGCTGAACGGTTGCGCGTCGGCGTAGGTGTCCGCCCCGGAAATATCCACGTACTGGTCGCCCGGGTAGTGAGACGCGGCCGGGGACCCGCTGTAGGGGAGCAGCCAGACGACGTTGTTCACGCCGCGGTCGTTGACGAGGTGATTGAACATGTACTGCCACAACTGGATGAACTGATCGGCACTTCCCTTGGCCCACCAGAACCAACCATTGGGCTGGATCTCGTGGAATGGCGCCCAGATCACCGCCACGCCAGCGCTCTGCAGTTGCAGTAGCTCGTCGGCCACGTAGTCGAGCTTGGACTCGAAGGAAGTGTTGGCCTGGGTGCCCGAGCTCAGCACGGCGTTGATGTCGGCCGTGCCTTCGGAGTTCTCATAGGAGTCGGCAGCTGGCGGCGCGCCCATGTGATAACGGATCATCGGGATCCCTCCCGCGTTCCAGTAGTCGGCGGCGCGCTTGGTCGTGCCGTTCGAGAACGTGCCATCTCCACCGCGGTCGTACAGATAGTCGCCTCCCAAGACCGCCGGGTACTTGCCGGTTTGCTGGTAGACGTAGCTCACGTCGTTGCCACCGGGGTTGTTCCAGTCCCAGCTCGTTTCTTGCTGCCCGGACAGAACGTACTCGCCGTAGATGTCGTAGAGGTAGCAGAGCAGGTTGCGAGCCTGCTGGGTGGAGTTGGGGTTGACCGGCTCGACGCTGCAGCCGCCGGTGCTGCCGCCAGTGCCGCTCCCGCCGCTGCCCGTGTCACCACCGGTGCCACTGCCACCGCTGCCCGTGTCACCGCCGGTGCCATTGCCACCGCTGCCCGTGTCACCACCGACGCCGGTCGCACCACCGGATCCGGGTGTGCCTCCACACGGTGTGCCGGAATTGTACGTGGCCGTTCCGGGCACGACGCACGACTCGCCGTTCTCCCAACCCCAGTCATCGCCATCAGGGTCGGTGCTGGCATCTGCACAAACAGGATGGCAGGTGCCCCCGATTTCGATTCCGTCGCCGGTGGTGGCGCCACCGACGCCGGTGTCGCCGCCCACGCCGGTGTCGCCGCCCACGCCGGTGTCGCCGCCCA
>CAZSVU010000035.1:0-39936 GCA_964610275.1 uncultured Polyangiaceae bacterium
GGGAGCAATACGCAGGGGTCGCGCGAGACCGGGGGCACGATCCGTGTCGTTATCGTGGGTCGCAGAGGGGCAGGCGACTGATGGGATTCCCGAGTCGGTCCTGGTGACACTGAGTTTCCCTGGGAAGCACGCTGGCAGCACAGCCCAGGCCCAGTTTCGGTTCACGCCCAAGAGCCCCAAGAAGTGTCGGACGCCCCTGACACTCCAGCGGACGATCGCTTCTCATCTGATCCTGTCCTTGCTGGAGATGAACCTATCCGACGCCGAGCAGGACGACTCGGACAACGGTGAGCCCGAAACAGACGTGACCTGCAAGAGCAAGGATTGGGCCCTTGCTCCGCTGGGCGTCTTGGTCTCGGGGCTGCCGCAGCTGGTAGACGACGATCCCTGCAACGACTCGCGTGGCGCCGTGCTGGCCATTGCTGACGCTGGCTTGTTCATCACCGGGACAGCACTCGTCTTGCTCTCGGTGAGGGAGCGCCAGGAGTACTCTGATGGCAACTCACCCTCGCTGGACCGGGCGAATGACCTGCTGCGCGCGGGGCTCTATGTCGGTGCCGTCGCAGTCGTGCCTCGGGTGATCAGCGTGACGTGGTGAACCGTGCTCGTGTCACTGAACCGGCTCACACGTGGCGACTCGCATCAGCGCGGCGATCTGGAGGGGTGTACCATAGCGCCGCATCATTCGCTCACGCTCGTCAGACGTGTCGGCTACTATTCCAACGAAGATCTCGGCCAGATCGCCTGGACTATGCGGAACAGAGTAGTAGACCTCCACGAATGAATTGTCGGAGAGCAGCGCAAATCGACTGAGCCGCCGGGCGGTGGTCGTACCGCTCTGGAGGCGCAGATCCTTGCCGTTTGACCAGTTCTCAACGGCTACCGCGACCTTGTCCACACACGGCGAGTCCACACGAAACTCCTCGGAGTAGGAATCGGCGTCAGATCGTTTCGGCGGTGCAAGGCACGGCTTGCCACGGTAGCTGCAACTAGCTCGATCTTGGATCGCCTGCAGTGCGGGAGGAACGGGATCCAACTCCACCTCGGAAGGCGTGGCGGGTTCGGGCTTCCCACAAGCGCACGACAGCAGCACAGCGATGCTCAGGCCGTGTGTAGCGAGGCGTTTCAATGTCCATCCCCCGCCATCATCGTCAACGTTCCTTTGCACCCGGCGAGCGTCCCGTCAACCTCCCGTTTCAACGACTCGAGGGTCTGAGAGCGCTGTACGCCGACATTCTCGAGCCGCTCGAGTGCGTCGCGGCACCTGCGAGCCTCTTGGCTCCGAGCTACCTCCTCGACATTGGACCTTGCGACGTATGCGTCGACCGCTGATTCGACTACTACGAGAACACACATGACGATCGTCACCCACATGAACGTGCGCACAAGCTTCACTCTCTGAGTCAGACCCCTCGACGACGGCCTGACCTTCTGACTCGCGTCGCCTTGATGGCCGTCCGGCCTCGGCTGCTCATTGCCAACCAGGCGAGCACTGAGCAGCGCCAACACTGCCACAACACCTGGGAAACCGATCTGTAGTATCTGCACAACCCAGTTGGGATTCATGACCGCGGAGGCTAGCCCCGATTCGACCTTCCCGAAAGTCTGAGGGCCCGAAGCGTTGCATGAGGAGCAGTTTGCACAGGTGGGTCACAGGGAATTGGCTCGACGGACCGGCGAATCGCACTGAGTTTCGCGGAGAAAGTCTCTGGGATTCCCGCGGCGGTCACTTCCTCGTCGGCGCCCGCCCGGTCGAGCTCGCCGGCGCTGTGTTCGCACTGCTCGGTGCGGTAGCGACCGAGACCGAGGTCGGAAGTGATCGTAGGCGTGAACCGGTTCGCCCCGGCGAATCCAGGTGTGCATCGAGCCGGGAGCTTCCGCTGGAAGCTGACCAGCCCGACCTCGTTCGGTAGTCGGCCACTGGTCGGGTGGCGTCGGACGATTCGCGACCCGCCCCGAGAAACAGGGGCCCGGAGTCATCACCTTCCGAGCCCTCGGTCGTCGCTAGTAGACTGTGCAACGGGGAGCTATTCGCACATCTGACACGCGGTGGCCGAATTGTCGGCGACTGTGCTCGTGAGCGGACGCGCTGCGGCAGATTCAGCGGGCTCGGTCCAGTTGCCGAGGGCTCTTCTTCCTGTGTTCGATCTGTGAGCGGGGCCACATGTACTGCTCCGACGAGTGCCGGGACCGGACCCAGGCCGAGCGTCGGCGGGCATCCAAGCAGCAAAGGGCTCCGGTTGTGCGCCCCCTACCTGCTGCTAGTCCTGGAAGGACTTGACCCAGACCGACCGACGCTGATGGTCGGACAAGTGTCCGCATTCACGCTCCTTTCCGCACATGCGGCAAGTCCGGGCAGCTCACATGGAATGAAAAAGGCGACCCATTGAGCCGCCTTTCCGATCAGTGCGAAGGAGAGGACTTGACCAGGTTACCGACCGACGCTGATGGTCGCGCATCTGTCCGCATCCACGCCCCGCGCCGCGCATGCGGCAAGTCCTCTCCTTCGCATCGTTGCCCAACGCAGCCCACCAAGCTGCAAAGGTTCGTCTCGATGTGCGTCCTCTATCTTCTGCTACTCCTGGGAGGACTTGACCAGGTTACATAGTGACGAACTGCGCTGCGCATCTGTCCGCATCCACGCCCTGCGCCGCACATGCGGCAAGTCCTCTCCTTCGCACCGTTGCCCACTGAGGCGCACAGATACGAAAAAGGCGACCCATTGGGCCGCCTTGTATCGATGGTGCGAAGGAGAGGACTTGAACCTCCACGGGAGTTACCCCACTAGCACCTCAAGCTAGCGCGTCTGCCAGTTCCGCCACCTTCGCGAGTGTTCGATTGTGATGTATCTGCCGCGCCCTCGGCCGGCCCGATTTGGGGCACGTTGGGGTGGCCTTGGGGCGAAGGGTTCTAGCCCACGGGTGCGGGGATCTGCAAGCGGGAGGCCCGCATTTCTCATGGCGCGGCCACTGACCGTCGGTCCCGGGTCTCAGACCGCCTGCTCTGGAACGGCGTCCACGGGCGCGGCGCGGGGAATTCGCTGCAGCACGCGCACCACCTCGTTCATCTCGAAGGGCTTGCGCACCCAGGCCGCAATCCGGCCCTTCAGCGCGGCAGGGACGGTGGTGATCAGGCCACTGATGAGGATCAGCACCGCCCCTTCGCTGGCTGCCGTCTCCAAGAGCTGCAGCGCACCACTTTCTGCTTCCTCGAACGGAGAGAGATCGACGAGCGCCGCGTCGAAGGCGGTCCCACCCTCCAGCAGCTCCACGACCTCCTGCTCCGTCGCCGCGGGAAGAACGGCGACGCCGTGGTTCTCCAGGGCAAACTCGACCAGCGACCGGACCGCGGGGTCGTCCTCGATCACCAACACGCGAAGTCCGGCCAGTGACACGGCGACCTGCGGTCGCTGCTGCACCACAGAGCGCGCCTGCTGGATGGGCCAGCTGAGCTCGAATGTGGCCCCGGGCCCCGCATGCGCGAGCCGAAGTTCGCCACCACACGACCGCGCCAGCGCGGCCGAGTACGGCAGGCCGACCCCTGCTCCGCCTCGACGCGTGGATGCCGGAGCGGTGAGAATGCTGTCCGCGCGCTCGGGCTCGACGCCCGGGCCTTCGTCCGTGACTCGGAACACCACTCGCGCACCCTCGCCGGCGAGCGAGAGTGTCACCTTCCCACCGACCGGCGTGAACGCGATGGCGTTGAGCAGCAGGTTGACGAGGATCTGGTGCGCGCGCGCCGCCTCGCGCAGGATGGGATCGTCCACGTCGTCGTTGCACACGGCCACGCGAACACCACAGCGGCGGGCCTCCTGCGTTACCCCGAGCACCACGCCGCGGGCCACCGAGCTCGCGCTGCGGTCACTCTCTTCGGCCACCTGAGCGCCAATCGCATTGCGCGCGATCCGATGCCCGAGGTCCGCGTGCGTGCGGGCCACCTCCAACGCATCGCGCGCCGAACCCTCGGGCAGCTTGCCCCGCGCAGCGTCCAGCCAGCCCAGTACCACGGTGAGCGCGTTCGACACCTCATGCAGAGCCCCAGCGAGATCTGCCTGGGCCTCCGCCTCCGCCGGGGAGGGCGCGTCCCACGCTTCCGACCGCTTCACCATAGCTACATTATTACACGGAGCAGCGTCTCGCCAGGGCCGCGCCATGGACCGCAGCGGCGCGGATCCGGATGACGGGCCAGGCCATATTCATGCCCGATACCTGTCCGCACTTCGCTTCATACACCAGATCAGGGACGCCTGGGGGCGCTTTCACTTGGGTGGCGAGCCCAAATCACCGAGCGCAAATCTCGATGCGCGTCGTCGAGGCCCTCTCGACGAGCAGACCCTTGGGTGGCGCCCTGCTGCTGGGCCAGGGGCTCGCGAGACCGCCCGAGGAGCGCGCCCGCCGAATCAGGGTTCCGACGGATCGCTCGTCTGCGATCCCTCGGGTTCGAGCCGTTCCGGCAGCAAGAGCTCGAATTCACCCTCTGCATCCGCGCGTGCCTCGGCCACTTGGACGACCGCCTCGGCGGGATCGTTGAGCAGCACGTACGCCCGGATGAGCGCACCGGGGAGCACCACTCCGTCGAGTACCGTGACGAAGCCCGAATAGGGAACGGGCAACGGAAGCGCCATGCGGCCCAAGTCGAAGTTGTCCGGAACGGTCACGGGCACGTTGGGGCGCACGAGCCACGCGAACCCCGAGCCCGCTCCCGGTCTCACCGACACGTCGACCGAGGGTGGGTCGGCGAGCAGGGCAAACCTTCCCGCTGAATCTGTCACACCTGAGTTGGCACGCGGCACGAACGGGGCTTCGCCCAGCGCGGCTTGCAGCACGCTCGTGTTCGCATTGCTCGTAGCGGCGACGGACTGCAGGTGGGCCCCCACCAGCGCTTCCCCGGACGGAGTGAGCACGTTGCCAATCAGTCGCGGACCATCCGGCAGCGTGATGGTGCGTCCAGCCTGAATCGCGGGCTCGCCGGCCACGTCCCACTCGGCCTGGACCACGGCGAGCTCGGACTCCAGCGGAGGAACGACGGTGACCCGGTAGGAGCCAGGGAGCAGCTGGACCTGGAACCGACCGTCTGGGATCGTCTCGACCGTGCGCTGGTACGATGCCAGCGTCCCCGGCTCCAGGAAGTCGAGCGCGGTCGCGCGCAGGGTGACGCTGGCCAGGGCGGGTTCTGCATTGGTTCTCTCTACGCGCCCCTCGAGAGTGATGGCCTGGGGAAGCTCCCGCAGGTGTTCGATCACGGCTTCGCCGGCAAAGAGCTCGAGCCCAGCGCGCTCCATCAAGACGGCAGGCGCCGTCACCTCCTCGGGAGGCGATAGACGCACCAGGTCCTGCGCTGCGACGTCCGTATCACCGATGGGCGCGCTGTAGTCGAGATCGATCTGGTATTCGACGTGATCCTCCACCGTTGCCGCCCCCGCCAACAGGCTCGAGGTCGAGAGCCTACGTCCGGAGACCGAATCCACGATGTCCACGGTGTAGCCGTCCAGCTGTCCGCTAACACCTTGCGGCATGGAGTGCACGGTCACGTGCAACCTGGCCGGATCGGGCAATTCGAGCGGCAATTGCACCCGCGCCGGCCCAATTTCCACGCGTCGAAACAGCTGCGGCGCCAGGTCACAGATCTCGTCCGGAGCGACCTCGCTGGGTTCCGGCTTGACGTACACGCTGTACTCTCCGGGGGGAACCCGCATGCCGAAGACCGCCTGCTCGCAGGAGGCCTCGTCCGCGCACTCGGCAAGCGCCGTGTAGATGCGAGCCGAGAGCCCGAGCAACCGCTCTGTCGGCGTCAGGGTGACGCGTAGCGGAACCGCATCGAAGTCGTATTCCACGCAAACCACCCGGTCGATCGGTGGCGGCGTGATCACGCCGGTGACCTCGGCAACAGAGCCCAACTCCAGGTCGAGCCGACCCCCGGCCGGGTCGACGTCACGCGTTGCCAGGAACGAGATCCCGGAGAAATCTGCAGAGGTGGCTGCGCCGGGTACGCTCACTTCGAACAGGATCGAGCCGTACTCGCCTTCGATCGCCCGGCAGCTACCGCCGGAACAACGCCCGTTCTCACCGCAGTCACTGCTATCGTGACAGGTATTGGTGGTGGAGCTCTCCTCGAACTCGTCGGACTTGCTGAGCGCACAGCCGAGCGGAGCCAGCAGCAATGGCACGAGCCAGATACGGCGGGTCACGTGCCCCCCGTGTCGAGGTCGGTGTTGCTAGGACAGGAATCGAGTGTGCTCGATTCGGGGTTTTCGGGGTCGATGATCTCCGCCCACCAGGTGATGACGTCCGTGTCCTCGAGACTCACCGGCAGCCACGTTCCGGTGTCGAGATTGTCCCGGTGCGTCGCCACCAGCGAGATTTGGTGACACCCTAGGAGATTGTCGTCGGTGAAGCCCAAGGTGATCGAGAAGTTGCGGCTCGTATCGTGAAAGTCGGAGGCCGGCTGGAATGGGTCGACACCAAGGCGCGCCTCCCGTCCACGGATGGTGTAGTCGAGCCACAGAACGGCAATCGGTGTGACTCCCGCGTCCTCGGACCGAAAAGGAACTGTGAAAGTGACCGCATCGTCCAGGGAGATGGGCAGGATCTCCGTGGGTGCGGGCACGGCGAGCGTCCGCTGCAGCATCGGCGCAGTACGCGTCTCGTCCTGGTACTCGGGCGGCTCGGAGACCAAGCAACCGGTCGCCGAAAGTGCTACCACCGTCGTGGCGAGCGCCGTCATCGTTCTGAGGTAATGCGAGCGGCGTGCCATCCTGAACGGGGCGGGACCTGGCTGTGCTGCCAGACGAGAGTCTGACAAGTCTGTCATGCGGGCGCAGCCCCCTCGCGAGTACTCGCACCGCTCGCCCTGCGCGACTTCGGCCAGCTCACGTGCCACTCTGATTCGGATTTCCCGAGCGCCCCGGCTGCCAGCGAGCCACGGCGTAGCGGGGGCTGGTTGCTAACCGTACGAGATCACTGATATCCGGACTGGCCGAGCAGGCTGCGGCCAGGCCCTCCGGTCCGCTGAGCAACTGGGTGGAAATCCCCAGCTCGGCGCACGCCGCCCGAACGGCGACCCCGAGATCTCCGGCCACGAATAGTCCCGCCCGGCGGACAGCCCGGCGCACCTGAGCCGACGCGAGGCCATACTCGAGCAGGGCCGGATCGTCGCACAGCCGGCGGAGCTCCCGTTGGGAGCTCGACGGAATGCTCTCCCAGAGCACTTCAGCGAGGTTGGCGACCGCGGGGAAGTAGTTCGCGCGCGCGCTCGGCGGGCCAAAGGTGAACACCAGTGTGTCGAGAATGCCCCGCGCTTCGGCAGAGGACGAGCCCAGCAGCAGAGCGTGCTCCGGAAGCGTGGCAGCCAGCATCGCGCCGAGATGGTAGGCAAACTCCGTGGATTCCTCGCTGGGATCTCCGTTGACGATGAGCGCAGGTGGCGAAAGCAGCGCCACGCTGAGCGCGAGCTGGCTGACATTGCGGCGCTGAAAGAGTGCCGTTCGGGTCAGCCCGAGCGCGCGCGCCGCCGCCGAATACATGCGCGCGAGCGGCGTGGGAGCGCCCAACGACACCCGCTCCATCCCGGTGATGTGGTAGTCGCTCGGGTCGCGCTGGAACACGTGGGTGGCCCCGGTCCAAACCAGCGCCAGCGCCAGCGCTGCGTTTCCGTGTGCGCCTCGGAACAGCACCGCTCGCACCAGATCAGGCTGCTCCGGTTGGTCCATGAGGGGTGGGGGCGGTGGCCCCGGAGCGTCGGTGAAGGCCTGACGTGCGTGCTGCACGGCCTGCGCGTACACGGGATTGTGGTCGGCCAGAGCTGCCGCATGGAGCTGCTCGAGCACTGACGAGCTCCCCGGCATCAGGACGGCCAACCGCCGGCACAAGCTCAAGCGATCGTGCGTTCGGTCGCCACGACCCGCCAGCCTCGAGGCGAGCTCCTGTCCGGCCTCGACAGATCCACGGGCCAACGCATCGAGCAAGGAGGCCTCATCGCGACTCGCAGGCGGGAACGAAGGATGTTCCGGGTCCGCACCGACGTGGGGCGGAGGCGCACTCGAGGGCGGCGACGACTCGGTGTCATCTCCGCTGGGCGGCGACGGCTCGGTCGGTGTCGGTGCAGGCGTCACCGGGGGCGAAGAGCCGGACTCATCCGTTTCGGCCACTTCCTCCAGGTCGTCCGGATCGAGCTCCTCAGCGACTTCCTCGTCCTGCACCAGGTCGACCAGGCCCGGGTAGGGGAGCGTACCCGGCGGCACCGTGTCGGGCGTCGAAAGCACTGGCTCGGGGGTCTGATCCCCGCGCACGTCCGAACGAACCATGGCCGCCAGCGCGAGCGCATCCGAGCGGGATTCGGGCTCGCTGGCGGCGATCTCGAGGTACTGCAGCGCACGCTCGAAGTCGTCCTGGGCGTACGCGAGCTCGGCGGCCTGCAAGGCCACGGGGCCGCGGGCGCGCAGGCCACGGAAGTCGCCGCTGAGAGCAGCGTCGTAGAAGGGCAGGCACCGGGCAGGATCGTCGCCACGAGCCAGCCGCTCGGCCATCGCTACCGAGACCAGCGGCACTGGCCCGAGCTCAGCATGCGCGCGTTCGAGCTCACGAAGCGAGACCTCGGAGTTGACGGCCACCTCGAGCGCCTCGGCAATGAGGAAGGCCCTGAGCTCCGCGAGCTCGGGCTCCAACTCGGCCGCAATGCCACGCAACTCCGCCACGGTGATCCGCGCGTCCGCCGCCGTCCCGGCACCACGCACCCGGTACTCCAACAACCGCGCCCAGAGCTGTGGCATGGCTTCCTTGGGAGCGATGCGTGCCGCCAACTGGGCACGCTCGAGCGCCCCTCGCGTATCGCCAGCCGCCTCGGACGCCTGAACCGCCTCGACCAGGAGGGCGGCACGAGCCTCGGGAGACTCCCGGGAAACCTCCGCCAATCGCTCCAGCGCTTGGGCCAGACCGCGTGGATTCTCGCTGCGACGTTCCACCTCGACACGCAGCTCGAGCCACCGTTCGGAACGCGAGTCGCCGGCGCGTTCGTCGAGAACCCGACGCGCCGAGGCGACGTCACCGCCGCGCAAGTATGCTTCGCAGGCACGCTGCGCGAGCGGTTCGGGCTCGCCTTTCCCCGAGGCAGCCGCGCTGGCCCGGAGCCAGAGCGGCGCTGCCCTGAGCTCGTTGCCCAAGCGTTGATTGAGATCGGCCAATCGGGTGAGCACGCCCGCGTCTTCACCGCCAGCCGTCAACAAGGTCTCCAGCTCCGACCGAGCCTCGTCGCTCCTGCCCAGACGCGCGTCGAGGATTTCGGCATGCCGAAGGCCGAGCTGACGCACCTCGTCGGCGCCTGAAGCGACAGCAGCGCGACGCTTCAGCACCGACGCCAGGGCCTCGTAGTCGGTGCGACGCTCAGCATCGCGCTCCAGGCCAGTCAGGGCCGCCAGATCTGCGGGGTGGTGCTCGAGCAGCTCGCGGTAGCGCTCCACTGCCGCGGCGTGTTCGCCTCGCTCCTCGAACCAGGCAGCGAGCTCGTGCCAGCAACGCAACTTGGTCTCCGGGTCCGTGGTGCGACGCGCGAGCTCGGTGAGCGCGGCACTCAGGGCTTCTCCGTCCTGGAATCGCCGCGAGACTGCTGCCACGTCGCGAAGTGGACCCGGGTCGTCGGGCCGCTCCTGAGCCAAACCCTGCAGAATCTGGATGACCTGTGCCGGCGGAGCCTCCACGCCGGCATTGACCAACTGGACGAGCTTTTCGGCCAGAGCAGCCCGTTCGCCGAGCGCCAGCGTCTTTCGCTCCAGCTCGGCGACCAGCAACTCGGCCAACTCGGGTTTGCGGTCCTCGCGTTCGAGCAACTGGCGCAGCCGCACGAACGTCTCGCGGCGCACCGCTTCGTCCGTATCCTCGGAGGCCACAATTTCACGCAAGGCCGCCGTCGCGGCGTCGGGATCATCGGCCTGCTCGGCCGCTTCCGCGACGGCCAAGAGACTCTCGGTTCGACGCGCCGTCGGAACCAGATCAACCAGCAGAGCCAGCAAATCAGGATCACCACTCTGCTGCGCGGCCTCCGAGGCGCGCCGCGCCAGGTCCTCGTCGTCTCGGTCGCGCAACGCGGCGTGCACCCACAAGCTCGCGGCAGACCGCACGTCGTCGAACTCGTGTGCCAGTCTCACTCCGAGCTCGACCAACTCACGGCTCACAGCCGCGAACTTGGCGCTCGACAGGGTCTGCATGAGCGAGAGCACGGCCTGCGCCTCTTCGGGCGCGTTCGCCAATCGCGGCGCGAGCTCCCAGAGCCGTTCGTACTCCTCCAGATCGGCACAACAGCGCAGAGCTCGATCGAGCGCGGTGGTGGCCAGAGCGGCCGAGTCAATGGCGCTCAGAGCAGCATGGGCGGCCTCGATCGCCGCCCGCGCCCCGTCCGGACCATCCAGCCGATTCAGCATGCTGGACATGGCACGTTCGAAGCGGAGCTCGATGATCTCCGTGTCTTCTGGGTGTGACCGAATCAGGTCCCCGACGGCGTCGCCCAGCGAGCGGAGCGTGTCGACGTCGGAGCGCACTGCGAGCACGCGCAGCAGCACCTCGACGCGTTCCCGCTGCCCTTCCGCGTCCGAGCCCGCCAACTTGGCAGCGCGCTCCAGCCACTCGGCGCGGTGCGCGTCGTCCTGGGCCTTGGAGGACACACGCTCCACCGCTCGAATCAAATCCATCTGGCGATCGGTACGCTGCGCCAGGCGAGAGGCGAGCACAAACGCGACGCCGACCGCCGGGACCGCCTCGAACGCAGCCACCGCATTCCGAAACGCATGGTCATGAGCGCCGCGATCATCGAGCTCGCGCGCGGCGCGGTACCGGATGGCGCGCTCGCCGTAGCAGCCCAGCGCGGCATCGGCGACCCGGTCGTAGACGCGCGCCAGCTCATCCACCAGGTCGGTGCCTGCGGCTCGCTCTGCGATGGTCAAGAGCTCCGCGTCCCAACCGGACGTCTCGATCGCTTCGATGCCGATCTGCAGAGCACGCTCGCGCAGGCCGGCATCCAACGCCACCCCGGCGGCAGCCACAAAGAACCGCGCTCGCTTCTCGGGTTCTTGGCGCCGGGCCGCCAGGTGACTCAGTCGGTCCAGGGCAGCCTCGGCGCCCACAAACTGCACCAGGTCCACAGCCAGACGGCGGATGCCGTTCTCCGGATCGAGCGCCGCCGCACGTTCCCAAGCTCGGACGGCCCGCTCGGTGTCTCCGGCGAGATCCCACAGTGCCGCACCGAATTCGCGCCACGCCAGGGCAACGGCCTGCAGATCGGATACCGAAGCAGCGCTCAAGGCTTCGGCCCGCGCCTCGAGCAGCGCGAGGATTCCGTCCGAGCTCCGCGGCTCCAGGGCCCGCTCCACCTCGGCGAGCACCACGGTGGGGTCGCAGCCCTCGCTCATCGCCCGGGCGAGCGCCCGGGCCGCTCCGTCAGCATCTCCACCGGTGCGACGGCGGCGTGCGACATCCAGCAGAATCTCGGTCCGCTCGGCCCCGGGCGCACCTGCTGCCAGCCATCGCTCCACCGTGGCCAGGGCGAGCGTGAGATCCCCAACGACGTCGGCGACCTCCAACAACGCGCGGCGCAGCGGCTCGATGCGGGGACCCACCACGTCCAGGGTCCGACGGGCCAGCGCAGCACCCCGCTCTGGCCGCAGCGCAGCCAAGCGAGTCAGCGCCGTGCCGAGATCCCCGGCGAAGCGCACCAAGGGCTGAGGCTGGGACAGAAGCCAGGCCAGAGCGTCGGCCAACCGATCGCCATCCCCGGCGACAGTCACCCGCTGCAGCATGGCGGCGGCCGCGGCCGGATCCCCGGGTCGCAACGCCAGCCAGCGCTGCGTCCACGCCACCGCCAAGACGACCTCGCCAGCGTCCTCATGCGCCTGAGCCAACACCTGGCAGAACGCAGCTCTGGGGACCACCACGCCCATGGCCCGCTCCAGGACTCCCATGTCGCCCGGCTCACGCGATTGCAGCGCAACGGCCGCCAATGCGGCGGTGGGGCGGGCCAAGGTCGGATCGGCGTTATGCGCCTGTTTGGCTGCAGTCCTCGCGGCGGCGACGTCTCCCGCGACCAGCAGAAGCTCGGCCGCAACACTGCCCAGCACTGCCCGCAGCGGTGGCGGCAGTCGCACGGCCAGACTGACCAGCGCCCGCGCACGCCCGCGGTCGTCTCCGAGACGGGCCGACAGGAGCATGCCCATGCTCCACACCGCGGCGTGAGTGCCGCCGCGACGGAGCTCTGGCTCGAGCTCTCGCAACGACGCGGCGAGGTCGCCCCGCCGACGCTGAATCGCTGCCAATGCCAGTGCAGCACGTGTCGCGTCGGGCTTCCCTGCCGAACGCGCGACGGTGTCGCGGAGCAGCTCGTCGAGATCGTCGATGCGTTGGGTACGCCAACAGACGCGCTCCAGGCTGACACGCCACTGGCGCTCGTCCGGGAAACGGCGGGTCAACTCGGTGAGTACGGCGAGGTACTCATCCGTCGCATCGGGGCGCCCAAACAGTATGGCGGCCAACCGTCTGAGCAGGCTGGCCCGTTCGCGCCCGCCGGCATTGGCGAGGGATTCGCGCAGTGAGGCTCTCTCCTCCTCCTGAAGTCGTGCTGCCTGCGCCAACCGCGCTCGCGTCTCCGGCAGCTCCGGATCGGTGACGCCGGCCGCCTCGAGCCGCTGGACCGCCCAGAGCGTCAAACCCGGATCTGCCAGCCGCTGCTCGGCGAGCACGAGTAGCTCTCGCAGACAGGCCAGGCGGGCCGGGAGATCCCTCGGGAGACCGAACGACGCGCGTATCAATCCCTCCAACAACGGCGCAGGGTCGTGGGTGCTGGCCGCAAGCCCTCTGAGTGCACTCTTGGCTTCCTCTGAAGCGGGGTCGAGTGCCAGCGCGTCGACCCACGCGTCCACGGCGCGTTCCGGGCTAGCCAGCGGGCCAGCACACAACCGACCCAGCGCGAGCAGGCACTGGGCGCGCTCGGGCATCTCCAGTGCCTCACACATGAGCTCCAGCCGAGCCGCCAGGAGCTCGTGCAGACCGCCGCGATGGAGCAGCTCGTCGAACCCGATCTCCGAAGTCGGGCCGCCATCCGAGAACCCGAGCGCCCGCCGAGCACTTGCCCAGTCCAGAGTCGCATCACGGCGCGCGTCGAACGCCGCGCCGATGGCCCGAGCCAAATCGTCGCTCGCGGCCATCTCCTGCATCCGGCGCAGGTGCACTTCGGTCTCTCGATCACCGCGCGCCCGGGCGGTTTGTCGCCGGACTTCATCCGCGGCGCCAATCCGCCCGCGGCTGGCTAGGGCCGCACACAGTCGCTCGGACGCGATGGCCGATGCGGGAGCCATCTCAAAGGCTCGCAGCAGGTCCTCGAACGCCGCGGCGCGCTCTCCAGCAGTCTCGCGCCGCGTCGCCCCCTCCAAGTAGCCCTGTGCTGCTCGCTCCGGACTCACGACTTCGGGTGCCCAAGCCGCCAGCGAACCCAACAATTCAGAAGCCACGGGGTCCGCGGGGTTCTGAGTCGACGCGGCGCTGAGCGCGTCCGCAGCCGCCGCAGCGTCACCGGCGCGCGCCATCAACACTGCCATGCGCGTCGACGTGGACGCCGCTCGAGCGCCCTCGCTGTCCTCGAGCAGTGGTCGCAACGTGGCAGCCGCGAGTGCCGGCTCACCCAACCCGGCAAACCATCGGGAGAGCTCCTCGCGCAACGTCGGGTCGTCGCGCAGCAGCAGCGCACGTCGAGCAAGCTTGGTGGCCACGTCGAGCTCAGCACCGGCAGCGGCCAGGCTGCGAGCCAAGCTGGATGCCGCGGTGCTCTCGCCGTCTGCGTCACCGGCTTCGCTGCACTGTCTGAGCGTCACGCGCAGGAAGGCTTGTTCAGCCCGCGGCCCCGACCGACGCGCAATCGGGGTCACTGGTTCGCTCGACTCGCTGGCTTCGGATGAACCGGGACTCTCCTCTGCGTTCACCGCTGCAGCGGACCCCGCCGAGTTCGGCTCACCGTCCGCCGGGCCTACCCCGGACGTACCCCCATCCCGCTCTGACGATGAGCTTCCGTTGCTGCTGGAAGGCGGACTGGAGGTCATGCGGCCTGCATCATAGCCGGCAACAAGGGCGGCGAAACCGGGACTTGTCGCCCGGGCACAGGCCGGTCTAGCCTGTGCCCGCTGTCCGGTGTAACCCGGCAGAGGAGGGTCAGAATGAGCAAATCGTCAGGTTGTCCCATTTTCTCCCGAGTTACCGCTGCCATACTGGCCGGCGCTCTTGCCAGCACGACTCTCGTGCCCCTGGCTCATGCCCAGGATACGGCAGATCAGCCAGGCGCGGCAGCCGAGGCGAAGAAGCCGGACAAGAAGACGCGGAACGCGGCCCGAAAAGCCTACTCCGCGGGCAAGAAAGCCTTCGACGGTGGTGACTACGAGGCTGCCTACACCGGGTTCACGGAGGCCAACAGTCTCATCCCATCACCCCACGCCCTCTACTGGGTAGCGCTGGCTCTGGACAAGCAGGACAAAGTGGAAGAGGCCGTGGCGGCCTATGCCACGTACCTGGACAGCCCGGACGCGGCCAAGGTGGGAGAGGACAAGCTCACCGAAGCCAAGGCTCGGCACGATGAGCTGAAGGCCAAGACCATCGCCAAGGTCATGGTCAACACGACCCCGGCCGGTGCGATGGTAACCCTCGACGGCGAAGCACAGCCCGGGGAGACGCCGATGGCGCTCGAGCTCGCCCCAGGCGAGCACAAGCTCGTCGTCACGGCGGCCGGGCACATCCCCAAGGAAGTGGAGCTCACCGTGGAAGCCGGCCAGACCTTGGAGGAAACGGTGGAGCTGATGCCGGAGCCGGAGCCGGAGCCCCAGGAGGCGGCACCTCCGCCACCGCCGCCAGAGCCCCCCCCGGCGCCGCCGCCTCCCCCGGAGGAGAAGAGCATGCTCCCGGCCTATGTCACGCTGGGTATCGCGGGCGCGGGTGCCGTCGTGGGTACCATCTTCGGCGTCATGGCGCTGAACAAGAAGAGCGACTACGACGACAACCCCACCACCGAGGCTGCGGACGAGGTGGAGCGCAACGCGCTGATCTCGGACATGGCGTTCGGCGTGGCGATCACCCTGGGAGTGACCGGAGTGGTACTACTGACCAGCTCCGACGCGCAGGAGGACCCGGCCCAGGCGCGCCGGGCAGCCCCGCAGAAGGCGTCGTTGACGGTCGCCCCGTACGTATCGCCGTACGGCGGCGGAGCCGCCGCCCGGCTGACGTTCTGAACCAGCCGGAGAGCGAAGCTCTCCGGCTTCCATAATCCGCGCCGTTCCCGCTGCTGTTGCATCCCGAGAAGCGCCACACTGGGCTTCAGTGGGCAACCCGTAGAGACCCGTCCCCCGCCGTCTCCCCCTATCCCGCTTCTCGGGGTACAGCAGCCGTTGTCGACGGGGGGCGGTGATTCGAATGGCTCGGGAGCGTGGCTCCCGGGCCATTCGAATCGCCTGTTGGTTGGTCGTTGCGGTTCGACTAGCCCGCCAACGCGCTAGTCGAACCGCTTCTGGATGGCGTCGACCACGTCCCCAAACTTCGCCGGCAGCATCACCGGGGGATTGGCCTGAACCGCATCGACCTGCTCGATGCTGTTCTCGTGATACCGCACCTTGAACTCGGTGAACTTCAACCCGCTGGCAGTCGAAACGCAGACCACGCGTTGATCCCGCCCGATCACCCCTCGTGCGAGCAGCTTCTCGAGCACGGCCAGCCCGACGGCGGTGTGGGGACAAGTGTACATTCCCGTCTTGTCTGCCCGGGCCGCGGCGTCGGCAAGCTCCTGCTCGCTGGCCTGTTCGACG
Source organism: uncultured Polyangiaceae bacterium (assembly GCA_964610275.1). Lineage (GTDB taxonomy): Bacteria > Myxococcota_A > Polyangia > Polyangiales > Polyangiaceae > JAFGBI01. The sequence goes on from CAZSVU010000035.1 coordinate 15,818, forward strand.
AGTCCATCCATCTCTTGCAGCGCCTGCAAAGCTCGCGGCGCGCTGACCGGATTGCCGATCTGAATCGCCGTCGCTTGGGTGGGCTGCGCCGCAATGGCCTCGACCTGCTTCTGCCCACTGGTCCACGCACGATACAGCGGGTTGGCGTTCTCGGCTTGAGCCATCACCAACCGCGGGAGGCGGTCGATGAGCCCCAGCTCCAGCATCAGCTTGAAGCCAGCGTAGAGCGCTGCGCCGTTGCCGAGGTTGCCGCTCGGCAGGACCACCCAGTCCGGCACCTGCCAGTCGAACTGTTGGACGATCTCCACGGCGACCGTCTTCTGTCCCTCGATGCGGAGCGGATTCATCGAGTTGGCCAGGTAGATGATCCCTTCCTCGGCCAGCTGCTTGACAATGGCCATGCAGCCATCGAAATCCGTGTCCAACCCCAGCACCAAGGCACCGTGCGCCAACGGTTGCACCAACTGAGCCGTTGAGATCTTGCCGCGAGGCAACAGCACGACCACGGGGAGCGCGGCGGAAGCCCCGTAGGCCGCGAGGGAAGCGCTAGTGTCTCCAGTCGACGCGCAGGCCACCGCCTTGACCTTCAGTCCGTCGCGGATCGCCTGTCGGACGACGCTCACCAGCACCGTCATTCCGAGGTCCTTGAAGGACCCGCTGTGGCTGTTGCCACAGAGCTTCACCCACAGATCGGACATCCCGAGCTCTTTGCCGTAGCGCTCGGCCCAGAACAAGTTGGTGCCGCCTTCGTACATGGATACGATGATGTCGTCCGAGATCTCGGGCATCACCCATTCGCGCTTGCCCCAGACGCCGGACCCGTAGGGCCACCTCCTGCTCTTGTAGCGGGAGTCGAACAGTGTCTTCCACTCGGTGGCGGATCGATCCCGCAATGCTTCGACGTCATGCACCACCTGCAGCAGGCAGCCGTTCGGACATCGGTAGATGGGCTCGGTGACCGCCCAGGATCCCTTGCACCCCTGGAAACAGCGAAACTCGGCGTGGTGGCTCACGACGCGACTATATCGCCTCGCGTCGCAGAATCGAGCGCTTTAGCGCGCATGCGGTTCGGCCAGCACGTCCGCCAAACCGCTGAGGATCATCCGCGGATCCGAGGTGGGCAGAGCAGGCAGGACCTTCAGCGGGACGTCAGGCCCGGCGGCACGGGCCATGCGCTCACAGGCACGCGCGGTCCGAACCGCCCGCGCCCGATACTCCGTCAGGTAGTCCCGATGCACGGCAGCCAACAGCTCGTCCGGACCCGGATCCAGATCCGTCAGCCAGGCGGGCACCCGCTCCACCGCGCGATTCACAAAAACTCCGTGCGTGCGCCGGCCACGCCGCCCCAGCTCCAACAACAAGTGCTCCGCGTCCGCCAGGGAGGCGTCCCCAGGGGCGCTGACCACCAGGTAACGCGTCTGGTCCGAGTCGAGGCGCTGCTCCACCTGCCGCAAGAGCTCGAGCCACCGGTCCCGCACCTGGATGAGGTCCTGGAAAAGGGCCGACACGTCGCCCAGCGCCAAGTTGCCGGCGACTTTGCCGAGCAGTGCCTGCATTCGCCGCTTGCCCCACGCGAGCAGCCCCCGCCCCCGAGGCTGGTCCGCGAGCGACACGCCGGCGTACGAGGCCATGGAGGCAATCCACCGGAGGGTTCTGGCTTCCAGCATCTGCGCCAAGCGAGCCGGGTAGTCGATGAATTCCAGCGCGTGACGGGACGGCGCCGTATCCAGCACGACCTCGTCGTAGTCACCGCCGGCGAGCTCCTGATTGACGATCGCGACGCACACCATCTCGTGCATCCCCACCAGCGCGTCGGCCAGCTCTCGATAGAGCGGGTTGTCCCGGACGCGTTGCCCAACGTCGGGGCGCTCGGCAAAAAGCCAATCGGCAAACTGCTCGACGGACCGACGCGAGTCCGGCATCCGAGCATGCAGAGAGACACCGTCAATCTGGACTCGTGACGAGTCGCTGCCCACCGAGACGCCCAAGGCGTCGGCGAGGCGACGCGCCGGGTCGACCGTGATCACCAAGGCTCTGGCACCCGCCCGAGCGCGTGCCAGAGCCAAGGCGGCCGCCGTCGTGGTCTTGCCCACGCCGCCGCCCCCGACAATCACGCTCAGGTTGGTCGTCATAGCACCCTACCCAGATGCGCCAACACATCACGCGGCGACGGATCCACGTACATTTCGGGTATCGTCGCCAGGGGCGCCCCTGCCACCGTCTCGAGTTCCTCCAGCGCCTGCTGGGTCTCCCGGGCGAGCTTCCGGTCTTCGCCCGCCGCCATGCAGAGATCGGACCAAGCACCGTTCTCCCGGGCAGCCTGACGCAGACGATCGAACTGTTCCGCGGTAGGCGCGTGCGGCACGCGGTTGGCCACCAGCAGCGATGGCGACCGCTGCAGCTCCTCGGCCATGCGATCACACAGTTCGTGGGTTTCACTGGCCACCACTGGTTCGACCGTCGACACGACGACGATCGCCGAACGCGTCGGCGCCAGCACCTGCTCGCGCAACGCAGCACAAATGTCCGCGGCCGGACCAGTCCGGAGGAAACGCTGCGCCGCTACCGGCACCCGCAGCCAGTCGATGCTGTGCCCGCTGGCGGGGAGGTCCACCACCGCTCTGACGGTGGGACGCATCTCCACCAGCACACGAACACGCTCCAATACGGAAAGCTCCCGGAGCGCCGGTATCGCGCGCACCAGCCGCCGAACCGCGCGGTGGTTGACCAGCATCCGGGACAGGAGGCGGCTGCCGAGTACCGACGCCATGACGTCGACCAGGGCATCAAAGTACTCGACCACGAGATGCCGGATCCCGTCTGCGTCGTCGCCCAGCGCCCGCGCAGCCGCAGTGCTGCCCTCGAATTCGACCAGCACGACTTCGCCTCCACGATCGGCCTCGGCGCGGGCCAGCGCGGCCGCCACGGTGCTCTTGCCGACTCCGCCCTTGCCGGTAACGAAAACGACGCGCTGTTCGGGTAAGAAGGGCATGACGTGCAGGGCGAGGCCACTCGCGCAGGGGGTCTACGCTACCGTTTTGAACGGCTTCGGCATAGTGCATGCGACGCGCTGCTCCGAAAGGGCAGCCGCGACACGGCCGCGGGATCGCAGCGCGGCGACCGTTCCGGTGGCCGGAACGGGATTGGCGAGGCGTCCCCAATGCGCTATCGGCCTCGCTGGCCATGCGATCGGGCGGTGCAGTCAAAAATGCGGTTCGGCGGACCGGAGTGGCTGCGGTCGGGGCGGCAGCCGTGCTCGCAGTGGCCGTTCCGGCGTTCGCCGATGGTCCTCTGGGTCCGAACGGAGCGGTCATCCAGACCAGCGACTACACGGTCGACATGTCCCATGGCGTGGTCCTGGATGGCACCCGCCCCACCGGTCTGGGCGGCGCGTACGTGGCGATCGCAGAGGGCGTCGACGGGCTGCGGCAAAATCCCGCGGCGCCAGCCGTGCGCAGACCGTACTCGTTCTCGGACTTCGACTGGGATGCCGGCATCGGGCTGATTCTTCCGGGCATGATTCAAGACAGCGACTTCTTCAACAGCGGTGGTTCCAGCAGTGAGCTGCGCAGCCAGAGCGGGGGCTACGCTTTCGTGAGCCCCGCAGGGCTCGCTCAGTGGGGACGCTGGGGCGTCGGCACGGCAGTCGACGCTCAGATCTACAGGCTGCGACGCTCCCTGGGTGACACCGCCGGTGAGGAACAGGATCAGCTGTATGCGCGGTTCGTGACCCTACGGATCCCCGTGGCGCGTGCGTTCGGTGATTTCGTCGTGGGGATTGGCGCCGTTGAGACCATGCTGACCGTCGAGCGCAGGTTACTGACTCAAAGCGAAGACGAGAGACTGTTCGAGCTCACCGGTACGGGTGCTGAAGCGGGGGTGCTGTGGCAGCCCACCAACCTGCCGTTCCGAGTCGGCGTCTCTGCGCGCACCCGGGTCGAGCGCAACGCCGAGGTCACCAATGACGAGGTGGTGCAGGATTCGGGAGACCGGATCATTCCCGAGGATCCGAACAACCCCACAGATCCCGACGCCCCCAATACCATCTACCTGCCGGATCAAGTCTCACTCCCGTGGGGCGTCAACGCTGGCGTCGCCTTTCAATTCGGGTCCCGACCGCTGAATCCGGGCTGGGAGAACCCAGCCGACCTGCTCGCCAGTCTGCGTGAGCGGCTGCAGGCTCGGACCGAGCAGCGGGAGCAGCGACGCGCTGCCACCCTGCGCGAGGTGGAGCAGAGCGGTGGCAACGTGGCTGCGGCCGCAGCGGCCATCGACGCGGAACACGCCACCGCGGCAGCGGTGGAGCGCGAAGAACTCCAGCGGGAGCGCGAAAGAGTCGACCGCCTACTCAGGGAACGCTACGCGCAGATGGAGCGATTCTACGTGCTGGTCTCGGTGTCCGCACGAGTCACCGGTCCGGTCGAGAACGCCGTGGGCGTGGAGTCGTTCCTGCAGCGCCGGGTCAATCGATCGGGTGAGGACGCCACCGTGTCCCCGCGATTGGGCGTGGAGAGCGAAGTCATACCTCACTGGCTGCGCCTGCGGGCCGGAACGTACTTGGAGCCCTCTCGTTTTCAGAACGAACGTGTGGCGCCGCGGATCCACGCCACATTTGGATTCGACGCGCGCATCTTGCCCTGGACCGTCTTCGGCGCGCTCTCAGAGGGCACGAGTTGGTACCTGTCCACCGCCCTGGACGCCGCCCCACGATACGTATCGTGGGGCGCCTCTATCGGAATCTGGCATTAGCGCTCCAAGAGCATTAGGTTGCCCGTGACCCGCTCCTTGAGCGAGATTCCGAGCGCTCCGATGAGCTCCATCCGTCGTGCTCTCACCCTGGCCGCCTGCGCCGGTCTGGCGGCGTGTTCCAAACCGGAACCGCCGCCGGAACGAACGGAACCCTGGCTCGCACAACCACCCGAAACGATCAAGCCGACGCCCAAGGCGCACTACACCCTGTCGAAGGACAGTCGCGCCAGCGTTTCCTTGCGAGCCCGCGACGCAAGACTGACAGGTGAGATTCGCCTGATCGAAGGACAGCTCGAGGTGGATCTGCTCCGCCTGGACAGGACCCGCGGCACGGTGCGCGTGGACGTGGGGGCGATTCTCATGGGCGACAGTGAAGAGCCGGAGGCAAACCGGGATCAGACGTCGGAAGCGCGCAATTGGCTGGACTTGGGCTCCAATCGACCGGAATCGGTGCGTGCCCGGAGACGTTGGGCACGGTTCGTGATTTCCGAGATCCCTGAGGTCAGTGACGAGGCGGCTCACGAGGGCAAAGTCTCCCGGCGCGGCAGGCCAGCTCCTCTGGTCGATTCGCCCGGAGTCAGCGCCGGTGGCGCCGGTGGTGAGGCGGCAGCGCCCGTCAGCGAGGTCCGACGGGTCACGCTCGTGGCAGTGGGTGCACTCACCTTCCACGGTTTCCGCGTGGAGCACACGGCACGCCTCCGGGCCGAGTTCCACTACCCGGCCGCTGCCACCGCCACGACGACACCGACGCGCATCGTCGTGGAAACCCGCTCTCCGCTCATCGTCCCTCTGGCCGCACACGACATCAAGCCACGGGACGCGTCCGGCACTTTCGTCGCCGAGGGCACGAAATTACTGGGGACCAAGGTGGGACGCGACGCCCGGGTTTCCCTGCGACTCGTGGCCACCCCGGTTCGATAGGGCTCCCACGCTTGTTGCCTATCGAATTGTCGGCGTCACTGCTAAAGTTCGGAATCGATGGCAGAAAAGGGGCCGCTCGACCAACCCCGACTGCGCGTCATCGAGCAGAGGATCGACGCAGGGGACCTCGACGAAGCACAGCGCTTGCTCGCCAACTTGGGCGAAAGCTCTGAGCTCGGACCGGCGACGTCGTACCTCGCCACCCGGATCCTGTTTCGGCGCGGGCGCCTAACCACCGAGGAAGTGGCCGAGCGTCTTCGTGACTTGATGGCCCCGGACCTGGAGTTTCCAGAGGCGCAGCGCCTGCTGGAACACGCCGAGAGCGGTCGACTCGACGAAGGCGACCCCGATGCCGTGACCGCGAATTCGATCCCGGCTTCGAGCGGGGCCAGCACCCGTCCGCCACGATCCACTGGCTCCTCCCCGAGCATAGCCGTCGAGACTGCCGACGCCGGCGATCTGGACGAGGCTTGGGGGGACTCGCTGCCGGAAGAAACGGACTGGCTGGTGCCAAGCGAGCCTCTGAGGAGCCCAGATGGGGCCGGAGAGAAGGACCCTGTGCGCAAGGCAAAGGCAGCCGTCGGTTCGGCCTGGCCTTCGATACCGGAGCTGGAGACGCCAATGACCAGCCAGCCACCGGAATCCGTACACGACCGTCCCACCATGGTCACCGACTCGGACACCGCGGCGATGCTCGTCCAGGCCATGGCGACCGGATCGCCAGAGCCCGCGCAGGTCGTCCGGGGGCTCCCGAGCTCGGACACCGCCCAGAATCAAACCGAGGCAAACGATGAGTCGGTGGAAGTAGACCGAGGTGCAGAGCCCTCGACGACTTCGAACCGATCCCAAGGCGCGGCCCATCGGCCCGCTTCGAGCTGGCCGCCCCTGCCCACGGTACCGAGCGACGTTCCGTCGCCACTGGTGCGAAGCGCCTCTCCCCTGCCCTCGGCGAAGCCCGTGCCGCGGGTGAAGACCCCACTGCAGGACTTTGGTGCCGACCGCCAAGCGATGGCGCCGGACGGACCCACGGAGGGAGAACCCGTCGCGCGCGGACCGAACCCCGACATCCCCGCGGCTCCGCCCATCCCCTACTTCTCCCCACCGCTTGACCGCAGCCCGAGCTACGCGCCGGACGTCCGCGGACACCGCTCGGTGCAATCCCCCGAGGACAAGACGGGCAGTGACCGCCCCACGGTGCGCCCACTGTCCGTGCGCAGCCCGCAGCCCGCAGCCCCGGTCGAGATGCGGTCCGGACACATGCCGCCTGACTTCGACTTCGAGAGCGAAGAGGAGCGCGTCAGCGGCCGCTACTCCGGCACCGCGAGCTCGCCAGAAATCGTATGGAAGCGGTTCGATTCGCGCTCCCCGAACGGTGGACCCGCCCGGTCGGATGCCGGCAAATCCGAGCACCCAAGACCATCGCATCCTGCCAAACGAAACCGTTCGAGCCTCCCCGCAGCCGAGTCACAGACGAGCGCGGTGCCTAGCTTGGCCCAGCTCGGCCAAATGCTCGAGGTCGAGAAGTACGCCTCAGTCCTGGAGGCGATCGGGCCGGATCGTACCACCTTGGGTCCCGAGTACACGTTGCTCTTGGCACGAGCTCTGGCGGGGCTGGATCGGCGAGACGAAGCCCAAACCGTCCTCGGACGGTTCGGCTCCGCACCCCTCCTCGATCCGGATCTGCGCGCCGCAGGTGCCCAGCTCCTGATCGAGTTGGGGGCGTGCGAGGCTGCCTTCGAGCAGACGAGCCGAGCGTTCGCCGAGGCCCCGGACGCGCCGGCGGTTCGAATGGCCCATGCCTGGGCCGCACTGCGCCTGGCACGGCGTCGCGACCAGAAGGCCATGGCGCACACCGCCGAAACGGCTCTCGCAGGACAGAAGTCACGCAGCGTCGCGGACCCGGGTGCACTCGTGGCGCTACGCGCCTGTGTGCAGGCTCACGTGGGCGACCCGGAACGCGCCGTCAGCACGGCACAGCGTGCCTTGAGCATGGCTGGAAGCCCGAGCGATGCGTGGGCGGCCATCGCCATCGCCTCGGCCCGACTGCGGCGTCCGCACGATGCGCGCCAGGCCTGGCTCAGATTGCACCAGGCCGCAGCCGACGAAGCCGGGGCCATCGCGCCGACTCTCGCCGAATTCGGAGTGCAGATCTCTGCGGTCGAGGCCAGTGCACCGGTGCCAGTGGCCAGCACGGCCAAAGACATCTGGGATCCCGTCGAACTCGCCCTCCTCGATCAGCGCACGGAAGAGGCCATCGAGGACTTCGAGCAGACCTGTCGGGAGCACCTATCCGAGTTGGCCGAGCAGACGGATCAGAGCTTCTCGGCCATCGCCGCGAGGGCGGCCACCGTCCTCACTCGGGCGCCGGTGTGGCGCTTCTTCGCGCCGTACGACCTTTCGCTCTGGAGCGTTGCTCGCACCGATGCGGCCCTCCGGGTGCTGTACGGTCAGCGGCCGCTGGAGCGGAGCGACGCCGACAACTTCCCGGTCTCAGTATTGGTGGGGTCGTACCTCGGAGAGGTACTCTGCCTGACGCACGGCGCCAGGTGGGAAGGCTCTGTGATGGACATCGAGCACGTTCGGGTGCAGTCGTCCGACTCGCGCTGGAGCCCACTACGCTTGGTCGAGAAATTCTTGCACGAGCGCTCCGAGGTCAAATTCGACCTGCCCAGCAGCACGCGTTCGGCCCATCCCGGTTCTGACCCCTGGTGTCGCCATCGTCCGCCGACCATCGCTCCCCCGTGCCCGTGGGAACCCGACCGTTGGCCGCACCCCGACCTGCTCACCAAGCTGGGTCGCGCACTGTCCTCGTCGGTCCTCAGCCGGCACTGCGAGCAGCGCTCGGGCAGCCCCTTGGACGGCTCGATCGCCAGTCTCTCCGGGTTGGACCAGTACCTTGCATTGCTGTCACCGACCATGCTCCGCGCGACTCCAGGCGCCCCCTGGCTGCCTCGGGTCGGGGTACTCGTCGGGAGCTATGTCGGTGAAGTACTTCGCAAAGCGCGGGGGGCCGAGTGGATCGACACGGACAGCACGCCACGGTCCGCCGAGTCCTACCGGCTGCGGCTGCCGGGAGGCAGTGAAGCCCAGCCCGTCGCCCAGGTTCTCGACCGTCTGACGGGCAAGAACCTGACGCCGCTGCACGACTATGCAGTTCGATTGGCGGAATAGCGGGTTTCAGCGGGCATCCCTCGCAGATCCGCTACCGCGCGCAACCCGCCGGTCACGGATGGACGTTGACGAGAGTCCCGTTCCGCAAGCTCATCCCCCCGTGCCACGCCTCGGGCACGGGGGGATCGCTCCACTGAAACAGCCAACGCGCGTCGCGGGGAGATAGGTTGACGCAGCCATGGCTGCGCGGCTGACCGAACGAGTCGTGCCAATACGCCGCGTGCAGAGCGTAGCCCTCGGTGAAGTACTGCACGTACGGCACATCGCGCAGATCGAACTCATCGCCTGGCTCGTCTCCGCTCATGGTGGCGGTGACGTGCTTGGTGTGTATCAGAAACCGGCCTCGAATCGTCGAGTGTGTCTCCTCCGGATCGCCGAGGCCGTCGGCACCCGTCGACACCAGCGTAACGAACACCGGCCGAGTCCCCTCGTAGGCGACGAGGGACTGCTTGAGAATGGACACGTCGACCCAGCTGCGGCCTGGGGTGGCCCAGGTCGGACGATTCCGCATTGGGTCGACCCTGACGAGCTTCGCATCCTTGAGAACCTGCCCCGATCGCGTCTCGAGATACTTGACGCCACCGATGCGAACGCTCTTGCCCGTGACGGGAATCGCCTCTCGGTAGGCCAGCTTCCGCACGAGCTTCAGACCACCCCCGGACCCGGTGTCGCGAGCGTACAAATGGGCCCGCCGGGAATAGACGAAGACCACCGGCAGAGTGACCTCGTCATCGAGTTCGAGTCCACCGAAGTCACTGGGCGTGACCGGAGTCAGGCGATCCAGCGGCATCACCGTCAGATCGGTCGAGAGTGCAAAGCGGCGCCCCTCGGACTCGAAAAAGCTCAGGAACGCGAAGCCACTCTCTGGCACGGCACGACCGGTGTAGATGGACTTTCGAGAGTGAACGTAGCCATGCACGCTCGGGGCTGAGCGTCCGTCGTGGAGGAACGACGGGATGGGCCCGAACGGCACGATGTCCCACACGCTTCGCTTGGCCGCGCGCAGGTGTCCAGCGAGGTCCAGCTCGACGCGCTGCTGCTCCAGCGGTGTGGGGATCTTCGTGTAGAACGGTGGTGTCGGAAAGCGCGATCGACCGTAGACGTAGGGAAACGGCTGGCTCCGATCCGGCCGCAGCGCGGCGGCCTGGACCACGGGATGGGACAGATCGAGAGTTGCCGTTTTGCCGACACAGACGAATCCATCGGGCTCGATCGAGTACCAGCCGCGTGAGCAGCCACGCTTGGACACGGGGTCGTGGCCTCGCCTCACGATGGCCCCCGCCCGGAGATATCCCAGTTTCGGTGCATCCCAAGCAGGTTTGGCAAAGACGATCGTCTCCATGGCGATCGAAGCCAAAGCCCGCTCCGGGTCCACGTGGTCGTCGGAGCGCAGCGCTCGAACCTCCGCTTCGGAGGGTTCCGGCCAGCTTCCCGGTGATTCCCCTTTCAGATTGATGCGAGGCTCCAGCTCGCGGCGGACTGGCAGGGGTGTGGGTGGCGGTGGCGCGGGTGGGGCCGACTGCTGCGGCACCGGCGCTGCTGCGACCTGCCCGCTCGGCGAGGCGCCATAGGCCGTACGCGCACCAAGCCAATCCAGTGCTGGGCAGCTCGCCAGACCCAGCGACACGATCACGGCCCCAAGGGAGATTGTGGAGGCACTCCTCGCCATCGAATTGAGTCACATTTCGTAGCGAAGTCGCAGTGTTCGGCCAAATTATCCGCACGCGCCAGGGCCTCGCCCACCCCCCGCGTGCGCTCGGGCGGGGCGGAGCGCCACCATCTTCCGCGGCAGCGACCTCGCCACCGGAGACTCCCCTCGAGCTCCACTCGAGCGACCCGCACGTCCCAGACACCCGGAAGCGTGGCTCTTCCGGGTGCCCTGAATCGGCGTGCGCGCCCTCCCCAGCCTCAGAACCCGAACCGATCCATCAGCTCGGTGAACACGTCTCCGAAGCCGCCGTCTTGGCCCGGATCCTCGGGCGGCGCGACGATCCATACGCCTTCGGCGTCGACCAGCGCGGTGCCAGCGTTGATCCGCAGTCCCAAGACGTCCGTTGTCTTCGAGCCGGTAGCATCGAACACCACCAGCCCTTCGTGCAGAGCCTGCAGCTCGGCACAGTCCTCCTGGGTCGGGGTCTCGCCGTAGTTGGCCGTGTTGGACAAGATGATGACCTGCTCGTAGCCGTCGTCGTCGTAGCTGTCGTAGAGGTCGTTTCCGCTGAACCCGGTGTCCGTCAGCCCGGAGAAGCCCTGGCAACCCGGACACCAGCCCGCATAGCTATACACCTGGGTGACCACGGCCCCGCGCGCGCAGATGAGGTCGTGCAGACTCACCCACGTTCCGTCACATTGCTGGAGCTCGACGTCCGGGATCAGGTTGCCCACCTCAAGCCCGACCGACGCCGTGGTCGAGCAGCTGCCCACGGGGTCGCTTCCGGCGCCGCCGCCGATGCCGGGGTCACCCCCCACCCCTGGATCACCGCCGACGCCAAGGTCGCCGCCGACTCCGAGATCCCCACCGACGCCAAGGTCTCCGCCGACTCCCGGATCGCCCCCGGTCCCGGGGTCGCCTCCACTGCCCAGGGCACCGCCACTTCCTGGCTCCCCGCCCGCGCCGGGCGCGCCACCGGTTGTTGGATCGCTGGTACCCAAATCGCCACCGCTCCCGGGCACGCCACCGGTGGCCACCTCGCCCCCCGTGCCCAATGCGTCTCCACTGCCCAGTGCGCCGCCGGTGCCGTCGCCGGTACCAGTGGCATTGGAGTCACCGCCGTCACCGCCGTCTCCGCACGCCGAAACCGCAACCCCTGACAACACGCATAGGACCGCCGCAGCGGGCAGTTGTCGCTCAAACATGCTTCTGCTCCTTGCTCGGCGCGCGAGCCTCCGAAGCACCACGCCTAACAAGATCGTACGGCAGGCATGTTCACCTCACGACGAGTTCCAGGAGCGCTGTGGGTTTCCTTCCGTACTGAAGGCCCAGATGGATGTAGCGGCTAGACGAGTCACACGCGACAGCGAAATGGACCGCAAAACTCAAGTCGCAATCCGCGACTGTTGCCCCACGAGGAACACCTCAGAGCTGTTCTGGCGGGTGCCACGAGGTCTAATCACTATCGATCTTCCGTACTGGTCGGCTACGGCTCGTTGGGCAACGGCGAAGTCGGGGCCCATGAACAGTTTGCCTACAAACGCCGACCGAGGCCTGCCGACAGCCTGGGCAATGTGGAGCGCCCGCATGAATAGCTCGTGGCTACGAGCCTGATCCGCCACCTTGCTGCCACTGGTGCTGGGTGCCATGTCGCTCAGCACGACGTCGTACGGGGCATGCTCCTCGAGCAGACCCGCCTCCAAGGTGAGCGCGTCACCACAGAGCACCGTGACGTTGGCCGCGAAGCGTTGCGATATCGGCTGCAGGTCGATGGCCACGACCCGTCCATTCGGTCCGACGCGTTCAGCAGCATACAGGGACCAAGAGCCCGGCGCAGCGCCAAGGTCCAGCACGCGCTGCCCAGATCGCAGCAAGCGAACACGCCGATCAATTTCTTCGAGCTTGAACACACTGCGCGCCGGGTATCCGGCGGCCTGGGCGCTCCGGGTCCGCGCGTCGGGTGCCGAGTAGGGGCTCTTGCGGCGCCTCACGTCACTGTGACTAGCACGCTCTTGCTGGGCGTGGGGCCCTCCGGACCGTCCGGGCAATCGAGCGCCGCGCCAAGGTCCTTCATTTGGCTCACCTGGCGCCCGGCGTCGCGAGCGGCCTCGTGCAAGGTCCGGCGAAGTCGCGCCACCGACGTGCGCCGATGGTTGGTAATGGCCAAGAGCCTGCCCCCGGGCCCCAGCAGTGCAAGCGCGTCCGACGCCACGCGACAGTAGTCCCGGGCAACCCGAAAGCCGCCTCGCTTGGCCCCGGTGGCGAAACTGGGCGGATCCAGCACGATGAGGTCGAACACCTCGCCGCGACGACGCGCACGCTCGAGCCAACGCATGGCGTCGGCCTTGACGAACTCGTACGCGGCGGGGTCGAGGTGGTTCAGCGCGAAGTTGTTGCGACCGCGCTCGAGCGCGCGCCCGGATAGGTCGACGCTGACCACTCGGCTCGCCCCACCGGACGCAGCTGCCACGCTGAAAGCACACGTGTAGCTGAACAGGTTGAGCACCCTTGCCCCGCCGGCCAGAGCCGCCACCCGCCTTCGATTCTCGCGCTGGTCCACGAACAGTCCCGTACTCAGGCCGTCGCCGAGGCGGACTTCGAGACAGAGGTCATCCTCTCGCACTTCCAAGGGGTCGAGGGCGGGGGCGCCCGCGACGGGCTCGGGGGGGGCCAACCGCGTGAGCGACTCCTCCGTCTTGCCGGACCGCAGACGACGCTTGAGGTAGACGCCCCTCGCGCCCAATTCGACCAATGCCTCCCCGAGCTCCGGCTGACGTTGATCGGACTCGGGGCTCGACACGGCGACCACGGCAAAGTCGCCGTGTCGGTCCACGCACACACCGGGTAGTCCGTCCCCCTCGGCGTTTGCCAGGCGATACGCCGACGCTCGGGCATCCAGCAACCGCCGCTTCCAGGCCGCGTCCAGCAGGGCTGCCCGCAGTTGCTCGTAGCTCGCTGGCAGTCTCGCCGGACTCGATTCCACCCAATCCTCCAGGTCGCTTGGTGCCGTAGCGGAGAACGGGGCCGCTTCGAACGGAAGGCGGATCTCCGTCGCATGCAGCATGAGGCGAAAGGCTGGGGGGCCGTCGTACAGTCGATCGCCCGCAATGGCCGCTCCCACAGCGGCCAGCTGCACCCGCAGCTGATGCGTGCGGCCGGTCGCCGGACGGAGCTCCACCAGCGCCCGCCCCGATCGACGCAGAAGCACACGATACCGCGCGCGACACGGCTTGCCTCCCGAGCGCACGACCCGGATTCGCCCGCCGCCAGCTGGCGCCAAGTTGTGCTCGAGCTCGCCACTGTCTTCGAGTCCCGGGTCGGCAACCGCGGCGCGGTAGACACGCTCGAGTTCGTGTGCTTCGACGAGGCGCGATACGCTCGAGTTGAGCTCCCGCCGACGGGTGAAGAACATCACGCCCGATGCGGCCTGGTCCAGACGCTGGTGCACCCCGAGATAGTCGTCCTCCCCCAGGCTTCCCAACCAGCGGCGGAGCGCGGTGACCAGATCCCCCGTCGCATCGGAGCCACCGTGAACCGGCAAGCCGAACGGCTTGTCCACGACGAGCAGGTCCTCTCGGCGGTGGACCGTGCGCTCTTCGATCCAGTGGCGCGTCGTTCGCTCGAACGCCACGGTGCACTCGGCGACGAGACCCTACTCGGCGGCAGCTTGGGGCTTGCGTCCGCCCCAGCGCTTCACGGCGCCCTGTACTACCACGAGCGAGTTGCGCGCGCCGGGGATACCGCCACGAATCAGCACCAGATTCTCTTCCGGCAAGACCTTGACGACGCGCTGGTTGAGCACGCTCGTCTTCTTGTTGCCGTGCTGTCCGGGCATCTTCACCCCTGGAAGGACGCGGCCGGGAGTCATGTTGGTACCGATCGATCCACCGTGTCGCTTGTACTCGTGCGTCCCGTGCGTCGCGCGCTGCCCGCTGAAGTTGTGCCGTCGGATGACACCGGAGAAGCCACGACCGCGGGAGACGCCCCGTACGTCGACCATTTGTCCGGCTTCGAACATCTCGTCGAGCGCGAGTTGCTGTCCCACCTCGAACTTGGACGCATACTCGCCAGAGCAGCGAAGCTCGCGCAGGTCACGCTTGGGTGAAACCCCCACCTTCTTGTAGAAGCCACCCAGCGGCTTGCTGGTGTGCTTCTCCTTGCGCTCGCCAAAGCCGATCACCAAAGCGTCGTAGCCGTCTCGCTCGACCGTGCGCTTGTTGACGACGACGGGGCGCGACTCGACCACCGTGCACGGAGTGACGGTTCCGTCATCGGAGAAGACCTGAGTCATTCCAACCTTGCGGCCAATGACACCCGGGTACTGATTCATGGCTCTGCTCCTGCTGCGGTCTGCGCCCAGGGGGCTTCGGGCTTCGGGCCCTAGACCGTCGGGGGAGGCCGGGATAGCCCCCAGAAGCGCCTCAGTCAAGCCGAGGCTGTGGCCAGGGGGGTGCCCCCTTGGCAAGTTTCGACGCCTAGCGCGTTGACGGGGCGGGCTCGAAGTGCATAATGCGCAGCCCCAACGAGCTGGAGCCGTCGCCATGTCAACCACCTCGCCCATCATCGAGTCACTGGAAAGCCACGGCATCAAGCAGGATTTGCCCCTCTTCCGCGTGGGTGACACCATCGCGGTGCACTACCAGATCGTCGAGGGGGACAAGCTGCGGGTGCAGGTGTTCAAGGGCACCGTCATCAAGCGACATCGGGCGGGGGTGCGCAGCACCATTACCGCACGCAAGGTCAGCTTCAATATCGGGGTGGAGCGGACGTTCCTGCTGCATTCACCGCGACTCGAGAAGATCGAGGTAATTTCGCGCGGTATCGTGCGGCGGGGCCGGCTCTTCTACCTGCGCGAGCTTTCAGGCAAGGCCGCTCGAATTCGGGACGTCAAGGACCGACGGTAGAACCGGACGGTAGAACCGGACGGCTGACCGTCAGTCTGGAATTCGGCACTGTTTTCGAGCCACCAGCTGCTGGGTTCTGCCCCCGATTGCCGTCTCGGCGCGACCCGGGCGCCCGCGCCCGCGGCGCCCGCGCCCGATGCAGCTGGATTCTGATCGAGCTGCTCCACGACAATTCGAAAACGGGTATGCTCCCCGGCGCAGTCTGCCCATACCGGGCGGCGCGCTTACGGTGGAGGTCGCAGATGGTTCCGTGCCCGCGGTGTGGTGCTTCGAACAACCCGGCGAGCAAGTTCTGCGCGGCTTGCGGCTACTCGATGCAGCCAGCAACGGGTGCAGGGCAGCCGCCCGGGCCCCCGCCACCCGCAGCCGGACCACCTGGGTGGGGCGCCCCCCCGGTCGGCGGTCCACCGCCGGCCGGACCGGTGCCCTATGGCCCCCCCCCAGGCGCTCAAAGCGCGGCGACCCCCGGAGCTCCGTACGGTAGCCCGCCACAGGCCCAGGGTTGGGGTGCGCCTCAGCCAGGCCCCTACGGCCCACCTGGGGCCGCGCCACCCGGCTCGCCACAAGGATGGGGTGCACAGCAGCCCCCGCCCGGTGACGCTCGTGCTCGGATCGGGACGCCGGATGGCCTGAATCCCTACGGCGCCACCATGGCACCCGATCTGCAACGCTTGTCGGGCGGTCCTCCACCTGGCGGCGGCCCGTCGCCAGGTGCGGTGCCCCCAGGGGCATATCCCGGCGGACCCAACCCGGGCGCTGCTCCCATGCCTCAAGGTGTGCCGCCGCATGCGCCGCAGTGGATTGATCCCTCTGCGTTCGCGGCCACTGCGCCTCCGCCGAATACCGGCGGACAAAATAGTCCGCACCTCGCAGGCCCCGGCGGCGCGCCACAGCCATCCCCCGCTGGCACACAACCACCAGTCCAGCAGGGCGAAGCCCATCAGCCCAGCGAGACCCCACAGCCGGTCGACGCAACGGCGGCCGCCACGCTGACGGCAGCCACTCCGCCCGATCTCGGCGAGGCGCTGGACCCCGACCAAGTGCCGCCGGACGCACCGCGCGTGCTGGCAGGGTTCTTGGTGAGCTACGAAGACAACGCCAAGGGAATCTTCTGGCCAATCTACCAAGGCAAGAACGTCGTCGGACGCGCCGGGGCCGCGGATGACCTCGACATCGAGATCGACAACCCGACGACCTCCTCGATCCACGCCGTGATCTACGCTGCGGCGCGCCCGGGGCGCCTCAAGATCGAGGATTCCCGTAGCACCAACGGCACGTTTCTTTCGGATGAGAAGCTCGGCTGTGAGAAGCGGCACGAACTCGTGGACGGCGCCGCGCTTCGGTTTGGCGGCTTCCCCGTCATCGTCAAGGTGATCTAGGCGCTCGATCGCGCCCCTGAGAGCGAGTCAACAAGATGCGTCCATACCGGTTCTCCCCTGCACCGCACCGCCTGGCGCTCGCCTGCGTTGCCCTCACGACCCTACTGGCGACGCTGCTGACGACAATCAGCGCCAGCGCCGCACCCGAAGCCAAGGTCCTGCGCATTGATCCCCGCGCCAGCCAAGAGAGTGGGAACCCCATTCTCACCACAGTGGTGGAAGTGGTCCAGAGCAAGCGGGTGAGCGAAGCCACTGCTGGCTGTGCGGGGCAGCGCGGTAACGCGCTGTTCGACTGCATGAGCGCGGCGCTGGAACAGCCGTTCGCTCTGTACACGCCCTTTGGATTCCCGGCCAAGGACGGCAAGACCAATGCCGTGTTCACCGTGGCGATGGACGGCATGGATCGCCCGGCGGAATTCGTCAGTGCCACCAAGTGGGGCGAACAGCAGCAACAGCCGGGTGTCGGCACGGCGTGGCTGATCCTCATCGATGCGGACAAGCGCATCGGTGCGGCGTTTGGCGACGCCAAGCAAGTCGCCGCTCGATTCGTTGCCACCATGGGCCCGAACGACATCGTCAACATCATGTTCTTCAACGACCGTCAGGTCGTCAAAGACTCCAAGTGGATGCCGTCGTCGGACAAGGCCAAGGGCGAAGCCTTCATCAACTCCGTCGGCTCCACGTTTGCGTCGCAGGGGCGCAACCGGTCGCTGTTGACCATCATCAAGAATGCCGCCACGGACGGCTTCAAAGCACTGGGCAACGCGGGCCAGACCCTCAAAGTCCCCATGCACCAGGCGATGGTGGTGCTCTCGAGCGGGTTCGGCGGCACCGACCCGTCCACGACGGGGCCCGGGGCGATGCAGGTGGCGTCCTACATGACGGGGGGGCGATTTCCCGAGGACAACACGGCCCTGCCCAAGGCCCCGGTGCCGGTGATCAGTGTCTACTTCCCGCACAAGAGCTACGACGAGTTCCGCCAGAACTCGCTGGACTTCATGCAGAACCTGGCGAACCCGGAGATCGGCGGGTTCTTCACCATCATGCGTGAGGGTCAGGGCGAACGTGCCGGCGCCATCGTGAACACGGTGCGCACGCGCTTCTCAAAGCTGCACATCGTCAAGTGGCGCGTCTCCTGCATTGCACCCAGCGTGACGCAGACGTTCAAACTGGTGTTCAACAACGTCAATCCCCCCATCCTGGGCGACAGCACGTTCAAGGACGTGCCCGTGGGCGTGGATCCGAGCACCTGGCCGCTGGACGTGAACATTCAGTACAGCCAAGAGATCGCCAAGCGTCAGCCGGTGCAGCCAGCCGGGAGGTTCAAGCTCTACGGCAACTTCTGCTGGGGCGGGAGCAAGGAACGCGCAGAAGTCTACTTCCTGCCGACCGGGCAACAGTTGCCCGCAGAGCTCGGGGGAACGGACATCGACAAGGCAAAACGCACGCAGCAGCAATTGATCGCGATGGGGATGAAGGGGATCGCCATCGAAGCCAGCGACACCTTCGTGGAGTTCGAGGCACCTGACAAAGACAAGATCCTGCACGGCTCCGGCAAGCAGGCCGTGGTGCGGCTGATCGTGTACGACAACAAGGCGCACCGGACTTCCGGTGTCACCTCCGACAGCATCATCCAGCTTCCGGGCTCGGAGCGCGATTTCCCCGTCCTGATCATCCTGGGCGGTGCCTTTGGAGTGGTCGTGCTCCTCCTGCTGGTCGCCGTGGTCATCAGGACCAGCACCAGGAAGCGTGGCGGCTCACCCCCTCCGGCGCCGGTGGTGGCCGGGGCCGCCTATGGCCATCCGCCAGCTGGTGGTTACGCACCGCCGCCCGGTGGCTATGGCCAGCCGATGCCAGCCGCGGCACCCGTACCTGCGCCCGCCGCGGCCCCGCAGCCCGCCGCGGCCCCCGCACCGACACCCGCGGGAGGTGTGAGCCCCGAGTTCATGTACGGCACTCCAGGCGCGGCGCCGCCGGCCGCGCCTCCGGCAGCCGCCCCAGCCGCAGCTCCACCTGACCCTTACGCCCAGGCGCCGGCCGCGCAGATTTCGCGTGCCACCCTACAAGGCGCCGCTGGTGTGTTCACCGTGGTGGCAGGCACGGAGATGCGCGCCGGACGGGACGGAGCACAGTGCGCCATCCTGCTCACCGAGCCGCGCGTATCCGCAGTGCACGCCACGGTGAAGATCGAAGGGGGACAGCTCCTGGTTCGCGACGAGAACAGCAACAACGGGACGCAGGTCAACGGCAATCGCCTCAGCCCCGGAGTGTGGACCCCGACCCCAAACGGTTCGCTAGTCCGGTTTGGGCCGGTGGAATTCAACGTGCGCCTCGAGTAGGAGCCCAGGGTGCGCCGCACCGCGTGTGGGATCGTCATTGATTTCGCCGAGCTCAGCGATCCCGGGCGCGATCCGGACAAGCGGCTCAACGAAGACGCCTGCGGTTTCACTGAAACCGCGCTCGGCCTGTTGAGCGTGGTCTGCGACGGCATGGGAGGCCATGCTGCAGGCAGCAACGCCAGCCAGACGGCGGTGCGGGTGATTCTGGAGCGGGGCCGCCGCGCCGATGCTCAAGAGCCCGCCGCGCAAATGCTGCACGCCGCCGTGACCGAGGCAGGGGCCCGAGTCCACGCCCTCGGCGGGGACGCCGCGCGGGAAAGCCGGCCTGGCTCGACCTGTGTCGCTGCCCTACTGAGTGACTCCGGCGTGATGTTTGCGCACGTCGGCGATTCACGGCTGATGTTGATCCGTGCCGGCCGCCTCACACGACTCACGCGTGATCATACGATCGTGCGTCAGCTGGTCGATGCGGGAATGCTGACGGAGACGGCCGCGCACCACCACCCTGACGCCAACCAGATCACCCGAGCACTGGGGATTGCGCCCGCTGTGGACGTGGAGCTTCGAGCCGATCCGCTGGAGCTGTTTCCACAGGACGTGCTGGTGCTGACGAGCGACGGCATCACCGATCTCATCCCCGACCCGGAGATCCTCGATCTGGTGCAAGAGAACGTCGCCAGAGGATCGACGGCCGTGTGTCAGAAGATGGTGAGCCTCGCAAACCTGCGGGGCGGACACGACAACCTCACCGTCCAGACGCTGCACGTGCTGCAGCTGTCCGACCAGCGGTCGACACCTCGCACGTCACCCGCCGGTGATGGGCATACGTTGCTGTTGGACGCTGCCGAAGCCTCGAGTCCCGTAGTCGCGACACAGCGCTCGCCGGTCATGCTGGACCTCGACGGCCGGGCACCGCAGCCCACGCAACCGGAACGGGACGCACCGGCCCCCACGGTCCTCGAGGAGCGCTCCGCGGATCCGCCCCGCACGACCGTGCTGGACGAGCCAGCGACGCTGGAGCCGGACGCCGACAGAGCGACGCAGCCTGACCTTGCCGCGGTCGCGCGGGCGGCGGGGGCACCGGAACTCGACCCGGCACAGACCTCGACCGCGGCGTCCCTCCGGCGTCGTCGCTTGCTGACGCGCCTGGGAGCGCTTTCGATCGTGCTACTGTTGGGGCTGCTCCTGGCGTGGTGGGGTCGAAGGACCGTGTCGCGCTCGAATGACGAGGAGCCGCCGCCTCCGGCTCCGACACCTGCCTCCTCCTCGCCCGCCTTCCATCACCGGCCCCGGCCCCGCCATCGGCGTCGCCCCGACATGACCCTCCAGGCGGACCCCGATGTGCCACGCCGCGCACCTATTGCGACTTCTGCACCCGTCGAGTCACCGCCGCCCCCAGCATTCCCATGAGAGCGGCGCTTTGCTATCAGGATTGACAACACCATGATTACTGGTCTCGGCAAGCAAACGATCATCATCGGCAGTGGCGAGAACTGTGACATTCGCATCGGCGGACCCGGGGTGGCTGCCGAGCACGCGCGGATTGAGCGCCAAGCGGACGGCTCGCTGCTCTTCGTGGACAACGCGGCCGGTCAAAGCCTGGTCAACGGCGCGCTGGTGCAACCGGGTTCTTCCGTTCCCTTCGACTTCAGAACCCAAATCTTCCTGGCGCAGACGCCCGTTCCACTCACCCATCCCGCCTTGGCGCTGATGCTCTTCCAGAAGGGCAACCTGCCGGTGGAGCCAGGCCACCTCGTATTCGGGCGCGACCCGGCCCAAGCTCACATCGTGGTGCTCAACCAAAGCGTTTCGAGTCGCCACGCCGCATTCACGGTGAGTCCGCTCAGCGTCGTTGACCTGGGCTCCTCCCAAGGGACGTGGGTGGGACACGAGCGCCTTCCACCTCACCAGGCTTTCGCCCTCGACCCGAGCCTGGTCATCGCGATTGGCCCCATCCCGCTGCCGGTGCAGTTGATCCCACTGTTGGCGGAAGAGTTCGGCGCGACACCGCCCCAGCCCGCGGGTGCCGGTGAGGCGGCCGCTGCGGCGGCCGCTGCAGCCGGGGCCGCGGGTGAGGCGCCCACCCCTGTGCCACGCAAGAAGCACAAGACCGTCATCGGGCAGGTCGCGCTCACGCAGGCTGAAGGCAAACCCTACAAGAGCATCGGCCGCACACCGGACAACGACATCGTCCTGTCGCACCCGCAGGTCTCTTCCAAGCACGCTCTCCTGCACAACGACAATGGCCAGATGTTCTTAGAGGACCGCGGGAGCTCCAACGGCACCTACGTGCGCGGGCAGCGCATCCCTGCGGGTCAGCGCGTGCCAGTGGCGAGCGGCGAGAAGGTCTTCATCGGCCCGATGCCCCTCTTGCTGCAGGTCGAAGCGCAGGAAGTCGCCGTCGTCGTCGAGGACCAGGCCCAGTGGGCCGGGCGCCCACTGTACGAGATAGAGGCTTGGGACCTGGTGCTCGAGGTACCGGACCGCGACAACCCGAGCCAGATGAAGATCCTGCTGGATCACGTCAGCTTCAAGGCGATGCCGGGCGACCTGATCGCGCTGATGGGACCCAGCGGCGCTGGCAAGACAACCCTGCTGCTCGCTCTGAATGGCTATCTTCCGCCGACGGCCGGTCAGGTACGGATCAACGGGGAGGACCTGTACGCGATCTACGACGCCCTGCGCGGATCCATCGGATACGTCCCCCAGGACGACATCGTCCATCCAGAGCTCACGGTCTGGGAAGCCGTCCGCTACAGCGCCCGGATGCGTCTCCCTCCGGACTACGCCGAGGACGAGATCGACCGTCGCGTTGAAACCACCTTGGCTCAGCTCGGACTGGAGGGCGTCAAGCATCTGCAGATTGGCAAGCCCGAGAAGAAAATCCTGAGCGGCGGCCAGCGCAAGCGCGTGAACATCGCCATGGAGCTGGTGACCGATCCGGTGATCATGTTCCTGGACGAGCCCACCAGCGGGCTCGCGGCAGACGACACCACCGCGTTGGTGCAACTACTCGCCGATCTGGCCAGGCAGACCGGGAAAACCATCATCACCACCATTCACCAGCCGGCCAAGGACGAGTACGAGAAATTCAATCTCGCACTGATCCTCGGCCAGGGTGGCATTCCAATTTTCTTCGGGCCGACCACGGGTGGCTACCAGTTCTTCGGATCGTATCTGGAGCGGTTGGGCAAGCCCAACACGATCGACAACCCGCGCGACATGTTCGACATGCTCAACCAGCGCGAGGGGCCCATCTTCGAGGCCATGCGCGCGCAGAACCCGTACGCCCCGCGCGGCCAGGCACGTCAGGCCGCGGCCCGGGAGTGGCACGCAGAGTTCTTCAATCAGCACAATCCCATCTTCCAGCAGATGTTCTTCGGCGCGCGCGCCGTCGGCGTCGGATCGCAGCAAGAGGGAGTGCCGCGGCGGCGGCCCACCATCAAGGGGCAGTTTGGCCTGCTACTGGGCCGCTACGCTCGAACCAAGCTGCGCGACGTGGGCGGCACCGCGATCATGCTCGCCCAGGCGCCCATCATCGGCGTGCTGCTCGCCCTGGTGTTCGGCTGGCAGAAAGAGGCCATCCCGTACTGGTGTTTGGGTGCACTGCAGGAACTCGGCAACCGCTCCGGTGGCCTCGGCGGTGGAACCGACCAGCTGCTCAAGGCCATGTCGCCCACTGCGGACAACTCGGCCTCCATCTTCTTCGTGGTGGTGGCTGCGGTTTGGTTCGGCACCAGCAACGCCGCCCGCGAGATCGTGAGCGAAACCGCCATCTACAAGCGCGAGCGCATGGTCAACCTGAGAATTTTCAACTACGTGTTCAGCAAGTTCCTGCTCTTGAGCTTCTTCTGCATAATCCAGTGCACGATCCTGCTCGCCATCGTGTTCTTCTCGCTGGGCTACAATGGAGGGCTGGAGGCGTTTGGCATCCAACTCGGCATGCTGGTGATCACCGCCATGGACTCGGTGGCGCTGGGACTGCTCCTGAGCACGCTGGTTCAGAGCAGCGAGGCGGCCATGGCGCTGACGCCGATCGCGCTCATTCCGCAGGTCGTGCTGGGCGGTCTGATGGTGCCGATGACGACCAACGAGCTACTCAAGTGGCCCATGTACATCGTCCCCGGTCGCTGGGGTTTCGAGGGTCTGATAACCCAGGAGCGCCTGGCCATAGCCAACGACGCTGCCTGGGTCATGGATCTGGGCCGCGCCGACACGACCAGCGTGGAAAACTTCGTGATGCAGGGCAAGTTCCATTGCGCCGAGGCCCAGATCGCCGCCGACAACTTCAATGGCGCCTGGGGCTTCGTCAACTGGGACCTCATCTGGCTGCCCCCCACCGTGCTCGGCGGCATGGCCGTGATCACACTCATCTTCATTCTGATTCTGCTGAAGACGAGGGACTCGATCTAGCTAGTTCTCGGATCAAAACGCGCAAGCGTGCGAACACAAACGGAAATCGGCAAGCGAGCCGCGTCCGTTGTTGCGGTGACCTGAGAGGAAATCCGTGCGAAGTCGCAGCTGCGTGCTGAAAAGGGGTGAAGGGGACGGGCAAGGTCGAGGCAGAGGGCATGGTCGAGGGCGAGGTCGCGGGGGGAGTACGGGGTGGTAAAGGACAGAATATTCTTCACAGTTCAGGAAAGGGAGGGTTGACGCTTCGCTCGGAGAGCGCGCCTGGATGTCCAGCAGGCGATGTCGGTCGTGAAGCGGACAGAATGGCGGCTTGGACTCGCCCAACCGGTTGAAATGTCTGCTTCATGACCGATTTGCGGCTTTGGGCTGCGTGCCGCGCAAGGACGCTGCCCTGGCCGGCGGAACGGCGCGTGCAGGCGCTGCCATCTCCCGGGCATAGCCCGCCCGGTTGCGGGCCCAGTCCGCCCCCGGGCAACCAAGCTCGGGGGCCGCGTCCCAGCGCAGTGCACTTGCTGCGTTCCCCAACGTTCGTGTGTTGGATGCAGCAGACATACGGAAGTCGTACCGAGCCCCTCGAGCCACGCTCGAGGGG
>CAZSVU010000036.1:0-20210 GCA_964610275.1 uncultured Polyangiaceae bacterium
CGTCCACGTGCCCAGCGACCCTCGACGACGCCCAGCGGCCGCGGTAGCCTCCGTCCATTGCGTCATTTGGCGCCGCGAACTAGCCTACCGCTGGTCCAGCTGAAACGCGACCACCGCATCCATCATCTCGGCGAAGCGCCTGCGGGTGAAGCGCGCGCCACTGGCGATCCAGTCGACGTGTTGGCGTGGCCGCTGGTCATCCTCGAAGTGTCCGAGGATGTCGAGGTGATCGGCCTCACCACACCAGATGAGCTTCCCCCAGAGCATGCTGAGGGTCGGGATGATGCCATCGTTGGAGCGATCGTTGATTTCGTGCTCCATGCCCAGCGCCAGTAGCTCCTCTTCCCGTGCCGAGGGACGCGCGTAGGGATACATTTCGTGACGCTGACTGGTGAATTGGTACAGCGTGGAGAACATCGCCGCACTGAGCGCTGAGTAGGGTGATCGCACTCGCTTGGCGAAGCGAATGGGGTGGGGGCGCGGAGCTGCGGTGACGACGGAGCCGTAGCGGATGCGAGCATCGTCCTCGGCCGCCGCGTTGAACAGGTCCATGGCCTCCGGCATGATCTGGATGATCGCGCCCTGATCGACGCGGACCTTGCTCAAGTACTCGTGGATCTCGCCGCGCCCTTCGTCGTCCACGAAGCGCAGGACGACATCGGTGATGCGACTGATGAGACGCAGGTCGCCGCCGAAGATTCGGTCGATGCCCCCAAGGCCTGCCAACAGCCGCGAGAACACTGCCAGAGAGGGTTCCCCGACCGACAGAGACACGACGGTCAGCAGGCTCAGTGCATACAGCACGCGCGTTCCACTGACGGTGGAGAAGTAGCTCGCCAGGGGGGTGCCGTGATGGGGCGTGTTCAGTGACAGTGCGGTCGCGACACGCGGTGTCCAACTCAGTCGGTCGGGCGCCACGTCGAGATTCGTGCTGGGGCTCAGGACGAGGCGGGCGTCTAGCCCCCCCGTCGAGTGGCCGAGCAGGTGGATGGGGCCGTGTTCCCCAGCGGTACGTTGGACCGCCTTGGCCAGAATCCGGGATCGGTGGCGGAGTGACGACGTCGGCGGTGTGGTCACGATTTCCGTCACCAATTCGACGCCGGCTTCAGAGTAGCGCGTCGCCAGTGCTTGCCGGACGTGGCGGAAGTAGTCGTAGCCCGCGAGGCGCCCAAACCCGAACATCCCGGGGACGAGGTAGACGCGGTGCGGAGCGGACATGTGTGCGGCTCGGTTCGATGTGGCTCAGGGTGAGGCGGCTAGCCAGGCTTTGGGAAGTATCTCCACCGAGAACAGCCATAGCACCAGAATGGCGGCCGGCACGACCAGCCGCAGAACCCACTTCCAGGCCGGATAGAGTGCGGCGAAGCGAGACCCGGTCTTGAACTCGTCCGAGCGGGCGTGCTCGGGCATCGCCCAGCCGACGAAGAGGGCGATGAACAGGCCTCCGAGGGGCAGCAGCCAGTTCGAGCCCAGGTAGTCCATGGTGTCGAAGAAGTCCTTGCCGAACAACACGGCCCAGTTGGCGAAGACCTTTCCGCTTCCCGCCAACGCCGAGGGAACACCCAAGAGGAAGATCAACGTGCCCATGACCAACGTGGCACGGCGGCGAGACCAGCCGAGTTGGTCGATGACGCTCGCCACGACCACCTCCAGCAGCGAGATGGCAGAGGTGAGCGCGGCAAACACCAAGAGTCCAAAGAACAGAATCGTCAGCGGCATGCCGCCGCGCATCTGGCTCAGAGCAATTGGGACACTCTTGAACACCAGCCCGGGGCCGGCTTCTGGCGCCATGCCCACACTGAAGATGATCGGGAAGACCACCATGCAGGCCACCAGGGCGACGAAGGTATCGAGAGCGCAGATCAGCGCGGACGACGAGACGATGTCTGCCTTCTTGGGCAGGTAGCTGCCGTAGGTGAGCATCGCCCCCATGCCCAAGCTCAGCGTGAAGAACGACTGGCCCATGGCTTCGAGCACTGCGGCGGGTTGGAGCTTGCTGGCGTCGGGTGCGAACAGGAAGGCCCCGGCGGCAAAGAAACCCGGTCGGAGTGCCGCATTCACCATCAGCAGGAGCAAGACGGCGAAGAGCGCAGGCATCAGGAAACGCGACCAAGCCTCGATCCCCTTCTGGACGCCACCGTAGACGATGCCCACGGTGGTGAGCATGAAGATGAAGTGCCAGAAGAGATTGATGTCGCCGGAGCCGTGCAGCGTGGCGAACGCTTGGCGGATCTGCTCTGGGCTCTTGCCCTCGAAGAACCGAGTGATGGCCATGAGCGCATAGTTCATCGTCCAGCCAGCCACCACGCTGTAGTAGGAGAGGATCACGAAGCCCGAGACCACACTCATCCAGCCCACGACGCGCCAGGCGGTGGCTTCGCCCCGGATCAGCATGAACGCTCCGATGGGCGAACGTTGCGCGCGCCGACCGATGACGACCTCCGCCATCATGATCGGAAAGCCGATCACGGCGATGCAGAGGAGGTAGATGAGAACGAATAGGCCGCCACCGTACTCGCCGACGATGTACGGAAACTTCCAGATGTTCCCCAAGCCGACGGCCGAGCCCGTGGCGGCCAGAACGAATCCCAGTCGTGTCGCCCACTGGCCGCGTCGCTGAGTATCGGATTGCTCTTTCACTCTCGGGCTCCTGGTGCGCCGGCTAGCCGCGGGCAGAATAGGCGAGAGTGGGCGGCGGGAGCACGCGGAAATGCCGTGGTTGCGCCGAACCGGCTACATATCACCGCCCTCCGCCGATCAGCCCTCCGCAATCACGCGCCACGACGTAGATGCGAACCGCGCACCGAACTGGCGCAGGAGTCGCTCTAGCCGCCGTAGGTGACGTTGGCGGCGAGCTCGAAGTCGAAGCGGAGCTCGCCGCTCTCGATGTCGTCGCTGGCGAATTCGCGACCGCGGAATCGGTGCACCGATACCCGTCCCGGCCCGCTGCCGGCGAACGCGCCGGCGGGAATGGAGCCGACACCGTAGTCGTCCTGGAACGCGCAGATGGACGGATCGGTGCCGTCCGCACTCAGCTCGACGTAGACCACGTCTCCGGCTTCGCCGACAGTCCAGGTCAAGTCGATGGGCGCGGTGGGCGATAGGTTGGTGACTTCAGCCAGCGGCACTCCGCCCACGGTCACACCGGCGAGCTCGGGCGGCGCGTTGCCGACGAGATCGACCGCGGAAACCGCACCCCCGGCCGTACGGACCGCGTACTGCACACCGGCCGGCAACGGTTCGGCTGAAAGATCTCGCGTGGTGTACACCACCCCCGAGACCAGGTCGGTGATGGTGGGAAACGCCCGTGGAGCCAGGGTGGTCGACCTGCCGTCTGCCACCAGGGACACGTCGCCGACATCCAGCAGCTCCAGGGGCTCGTCGGTGGCGACCGGCTGGTCTCCTTCGTGCACCAGAGCGCGGGTCACACACTGGCCCATCTCCGGCAGTCCCAGCTCCAGGCCGAACAGCACGCGGGCTGTGCCCACATCCAGCGCCGCGGGCACTTGCATGAACCCGGCCAACGCCTCCGCCCGGACTGCCTGATCGCCAGCCGCCTCATCAGAGCTGATGGTTCGACTGCGTTGGATTTCAATCAGGGCGTGGGTGCTGCCTTGGTCCTCGTCCGTGGTGTACTCGGGCGGGCTGGCGCAACCGATCGCCACGGTGCCGAGCACAAACGAAGCCGTGGCACCCCAGGGGCGCAGTCGTCTGCTGGCGGCATCCGAAGTGGTAGCCACGTCACAGATCGTAGATGCGGGACTTGACTCTCGCAAGGTAGGCTTATTGGTCGGCTGGTCGGATTTGGTTACTTCAACAAGTGACGTCGGGCATTGATTCCCTCAAAAACGAGCACCGATCGCCGCGGTGGGAGTGAGGCTCCAACCCCGCACGTCAGCGCTGAGGTCTTCGGTGTCGCTGCCCACTTGAATGTCGATCTCGCCATTGCCCCAGTGATACGCGGAAGAGACCTCGAGGCCTGCCCAGAAGGGGTCGATGCTCACCAACAGGCCGAGCAGACCTCCCACGAACGTTTGATAGCCGCGCATGTCGGCCTCGCGCACTTCGTCTGGTGAAGCCTGCCAAGCGTACTCTCCCCAAACGCGCTCGTGGCCTCCCCGCACGCCGCCGTACGCCTGCACCAGCCGGGCCGAGCTGCGCCAACCCAGGATGACCGGCACGTCGATGCCCCAGCCAGTCACGGCGCCCTCGTCCAGATCAGGGATCTCACCGGTCGCGTCGACTCGGCCGGTTACGGAGGTCTCGCACCCCGGATCGGACGCGTCACACGCCGGGTCGTCCGTCTGTGGTCGGTAGGAGCCGGTCTGCATCAGTCGTCCACTCGCACCGAGTCCAGCGCTCAGCGCAACGTTGTCCCCTTCGAACGCGTGACGGGCATCCAATCGCGCGTAGCGCCCGGTGTAGGTGATGCCCGCCTCGGTGTCGTGTCCGATGCCCACTCTCGCTCCCACCCATGGGGCGACACCCGGCGCCATGAGCGTCTGGGCGATGCCGCCCGCGAGGAAGGTCGCCTGCGATTCATCGGTAACGGCCCCGCCGACCTGGCCGCGCGTAGCCGCTGCCTCGTCGATGGCCTCGCCGGCTTCTCCCAACACGAAGTGGCCGCTCACCCCGGCTCCCATCGTCACTTGGCTTGGAGCCAGAGTGTGTGCCGGATGCATGAGCGCGACGCCGCCGCCGCAGCCCCCACAGAGCCCAGTCACCGCGCAAACTGAAAGCCTAGCGATGGCACGCATGATGTTGTGACCGACCTGTGAAGCGATGGCGCTCACCGCCCGGTGAGCCGCGAACCAGAGTGCCGAGCGTAGTTCACCGGCTTCGATCATGGAACCCGCCGAGCGGCCTCGGCTCAGCGGGCGGTCCACCCGGCGACGGTCGGTCTCACCCGCCGCGGAAGCGCGAGGGGAAGTTTCCGCCGTCCGCCATCGCCTGGAGTTCCGCATTGTCCGGGTGAAGCTTCACGGCCCGCTGGATCAGCACCTGCTCACTCTCCTCACGGTTCGGATCGGGGATGCAGCACTCGACGGGGCATACGGCTTGGCAGGCCTCGTGGTCAAAGAAGCCCACGCATTCGGTGCAGGCATCGGCGTTGATCACGTAGAACTCGTCCCCTTCGGAAATCGCGTCATTGGGGCACTCGGGCTCGCAGGCGCCACAGTTGATACAGTCTTCGGTGATGTGAGTTGCCATTTCTCCTCGGCCGGCTCGGGGCCTGCTGGCCACGTAAGGGCCCGTTTATAGGTCGCAAATTCGCCCTGTCAACGGCGACTCGGTGCACCAGGCTAGTCTTGGCGCGCGGCGCGCGCTAAGAGGGGGCCGCCCTTGCGATGAGCCTAGACGGAAGACTCCGGCTGATCCTCGTGCTGCTCCTCGGCCTGGCCGGGTGCAAGCCCGAAATCGGCGACGACTGCACGCTGTCCACCGACTGCTCGTCGAGTGGCGACCGGTTGTGCGACACCACCCAACCGCGCGGGTATTGCACCATGACCGGATGCACGGCGGGTTCGTGTCCCAGCGAGGCCATCTGCGTGGCGTATCGAACTGGCATTTCCGTCGTCCCAGCCTGCTACGACCCACAGGACACGGCCCGGCTGCAGCAGACCTACTGCATGCGCAAGTGCAAGCGGAAGGGTGATTGCCGCGGGAAATATGACTGTGTGGACGTGGGGGACGAGGACAATCCCTGGGGCGCGCGCGTCATCGAGAATCGATCGGTTCGGGGAACCGTGTGCGCGGTGGCGTTCAGCGGCACGCCGGTGCCCGACGACGTGAACACTGCGGTCTGTTCGGGCACCGATGCCGGATTCGAGGACTACCAGGCAGTGCAGCTGATCGGGACGGGTGGCGGCGGCGGAGCAGTCGGAACGGCTGGAACGGCGGGAACCTCGGCCGGCGTGGGCGGCGCGAACGCCGGAGCTGCTGGCACGACTGCCACGGCTGGCGCGGCTGGCGCGGCCGGCACCGCACCAGTCGCCGGGGCCGCAGGCACGGCCGGGACCTTCGGGGGGACGGCTGGTGGCGGCGTGTCCGGCGGCGGGGGAACCGCTGGCCTCTGAGTGACGCTCAGAACAACCAGCGCCCGAGTTGGTCGGCGTACGCGATGGCCACGTAGTAGCCGATGAACCGCGGGATTCTGAGCAGCGTGACCCAGCCGAAGTGCTTCCACGGCATGTGGAGGATGCCAACGGTCCAGCACGTGACGCTGAACGGGATTGGGGTGAGCGCAGCCATCGCCACCGCCCAGGGTCCGTAGCGCCGGACCAGCGCCTCATTCAGGCGCCGGAAGCGACCGAAGAGCAGCGTCGGGAGCCGGCCCTGGCCCACCTTGGTGCTCAGCAGCCAGGCGATGTTTCCGGCCACCGTCGAGAGCACGCCAATGAGGGGGATGGCGATCCACCAATGCGCGTGCACCCAGCTCTTGGACAACACCACGAGCACCAGATCCGGTGGAACGGGCGTGATCACCGAGTCGCTGAGAAACAGGATCGCGAGGAGCCCGGTCAGGCCCACGTGGTCGAACACCCAGGTGGTCACAGCCAGGAGCTGCGCCTCGTAGAACACGCCGAGCAGTCCCATGCCCACGACCAGAATCAGCACGAACGCCAGTGCTTGCCATACGCTGCGCCTCACGTAGGCTCGAAGCTGTCGCTCGTCCGGAGCCTCGTCTTCCCGGGCGCACCCGGGTGAAGCGGGGAATGCGTCGGAAGTGGGTTCGGGGCTTGGCACGGCGGGAATGTGACGCTCGAGGCGTCGCTGTTCAACGAGAAACGCCCGCCCGGGGCGAGGGCTGCTACGCTTCCGGCGTGTTCAAGGTCGCTCAGCTCCCCCGCACGCTCCCCGCCGCGCTGCGCGACGTCGAGTCCCCCAAGCCTGGGGTGCGCAGCTCGGCCATCAAGGACCTGGCCCGCTTCGCCCAGACGGACGACCGTGCCCAGGTCCTCTCGGCCCTGGTGCGGGCACTCGATGACGACCTCGCCGATGTGCGAGCCGATGCCCTGGTGGCGTTGGCGGATGCCCACGCCGCCGAGCACGTGGCGCGCATCGTCGATGCGGCAAGCGACGCGCACCCTCGCGTTCGCCAGATGGCGCTCCTGGCGCTTGGGGAAGTGGGCTCGGCAGCGGACGGGGAGGCGCGCGGCGCCGTGGCGAGGGCGCTGGACGACGAGGCGCCGGCGCTTCGTTTCCAGGCTCTCATTTCCTTGCACCGTCTGACTGGGGGAGCCGCACTGGGCGAGGTACTCCGCCATCTCGGCGATGCGGACGCACAGGTCCGCTACATCTGTCTGCGCATCGCCGAGGAGCACTGGCTCGAGCCCTCCCGCACCGAGGGCCCCGATCCCGAGCTCTTGGCCCGTCTGGCGGAGGCGCTGGCGGATCCATCCGAAAAAGTACGGCTGGCGGCGGCCATCTTCCTGGCCCGGACCGGAGACGGCGCGGGGGCCGACCAACTCGTCGCGGCGGTCGAGGGGAGGACGGCGGCGGACGAGCCCGAGGACGAACAGGCCGCCATCGACCTCGTCGGCGACTTGAAGCTCGAGGCGGCACACGCCGGCTTGTCCCGCAGGGCGTGGGGGTGGCTCGGACTCGTGCCGGATCGCTTTGCGTTTCAGGCCAGGATTGCGCTGGCCAAGTTGGGGGATCGCCGTGCCATCGAAACCATCCTCCGGGACCTCTCGGCCTGGAATCGCGACGCGCGAACGTTGGCCGTCGTGGCGGCTGGCCGGGCCCGGCTGGCCGAGGCCAAACCGCTGCTCGAATCCATGCGTGGCAAGGCCGGTCGCGCCGAGCCCGAAGCGGTCGAGGCGGCCCTGCAGGAGCTGCAGAAGGACTGATCTCCCCCCTCAGCGCGGATTTGCGGGCTGCCACCCACCCTGACCCCATGATATCCGTCGGATCGATGAGCAACGCGCACGGCCAAACGGATCCCGCGCTCGGTCTCAAACGCGTGCTGCGTGATGACGGTCACACCGACCCGGCCGTCGATCCCTTCCTGTCCTCGGACCTGCTGCTCAGGATGCATCGCGAGATGTGCCGCATTCGGGTGGTGGATGCTCGAATGGTCGCGCTCCAGCGCCAGGGGCGCATCGCGTTCTTCGGCAGCAGCCTCGGTCAGGAGGCAACGCCTGTGGCGGCGGCGTGTGCCATCGAGCCGCAAGACTGGGTGTTCCCGGCGCTGCGCGAGAGCGCCATCATGTTGGTGCGAGGCTTTCCACTCGAGAAGTACCTGGCGCAGGTGTTCGGCAACCAGCTCGACGTGCTCAAGGGTCGACAAATGCCCAGCCACATGAGCGCTCGAGCGGTGAATCAAGTGTCCTGGTCCAGCTGCATCGCCACGCAGCTTCCCCACGCGGTGGGGGCGGCATGGGCCGCGAAGAAACGTGGAGACTCGGTGGTCACATTGGGGTTCTTGGGGGATGGTGCGACCAGCCAACCCGACTTCCATGCGGCCATGAACTTCGCTGCGGTCTTCAAGGTGCCGTGCGTGATGATTTGTCAGAACAACCAATGGTCGCTCAGCCTGCCGGTGTCTCGGCAAACGGCCGCACAGACGTTGGCAATCAAGGCCAAGGCGTACGGCATGCCGGGCGTCCGGGTCGACGGGAACGACGTTCTGGCGGTGTACAGCACGGTGGCGGCGGCGTGCGAGCGCGCCCGGCGGGGAGGCGGCCCCACGTTCATCGAGGCACTGACCTATCGGCTCGGCGCATCCTCCACTGTCGACGATCCCAGTCGCTATCGCTCCGAGGCCGAGAGCCGCGAGTGGGAAAGCAAGGATCCCATCAATCGATTGGCGGCGCACCTGCGCCACCTGGGCGTGTTGGACGATCTCCTCGAGCAGACGCAGATGCAGGAGATCAACGACGAGATCAGCGCGGCCATCGCCGCGGTGGAGCACCTCCCGCCGCCGGAACGCGCTTCGCTGTTCGAGGACGTCTATCGGGAGCAGCCGTGGCACCTGAGAGAGCAGTGTCGTGATCTGCTGGCCCGTCCACCGGTAGGTCGCCCCTGAGAGCCGTGCGATCCTGTCCGGGCCGGCGGTTAGGTCGAGCTGAGCCAACCCTCCGCAATGCCGATCGGCGAAGTACTGTCTGCGCGGCGCGGCGCGGATCGGTGCGGGCCCTGGGTCCGCTGACAGGGCTTGTGGCACCGAGTAAAACGAGTGCTCGGGTCCCCGAGAGGTGATGAAGGCCGAGCTCACCAGCCCGCGGCGCTTGCGGACGGCTCGCGCGCTGTGCGCCGTGGCAGCGTCGCCACGAGCGCCGAGGGGCAAGGCACGACGCTTACCATCTCGCTGCGAGAGTCGGCACAGGAGCCGCGTACGCTGACCGTTCCGCCCAGCGTACGCCCGGACGTGCAGAGCATCCTCATCGTCGATGACGAGCCGCTGGTGCTCCGCTCATTGGCCCGGATGCTGCGAGCCTACGACGTGGTGGCGGCCCCTTCGGCGCGCGAGGCTTTGGACCTGTGTCGGCAGCGTCGGTTCGACGTCATCCTGTGCGACATGATGATGCCCGAAATGGACGGGGTGGACTTCCACCAGGCGGTGGAAGCGGTTCGCGGCGGCTCCGCCGCCTGCATCGTGTTCATGACCGGAGGCGCCTTCACCGACCGGGCACAGCGCTTCCTGGCGACCGTGCCCAACCCGTGGATCGAGAAGCCGCTCACCCGGGAGCGCCTGCTCCAGGTGATCCAGGACCAGACCGCCAAGACCTGAGTGCCCGACTGCACGGGTTCGCGCTTCCGGACACTCGCTGGGTTGTGACCCGTGGCGTTGTGCACTAACACGCGTGGCATGGAACAAGAGCAGTTCGACGCCGTGGTCTTGGGCGGTGGACCCGGGGGCTATGTCTGCGCCATCCGGTTGGCCCAACTCGGACGGAAGGTCGCGTGCGTGGAGGCAGAGGAAGTGGGGGGCGTATGCCTGAACTGGGGCTGCATTCCCTCCAAGTCGTTGATCGCCACGGCCCACCTGTACGACCAGCTCAAGCAGGCGGGCGCGCGAGGCCTCCGGGTGGACGCCGTGGCGGTCGATCCGGACCGAATGCAGGAGCACAAGGACGCCATCGTCGGCAAGCTGACACGGGGGGTGCGCGGCCTACTCCAGGCGAACGGTGCCAGGCTGTTTCACGGTGAGGGCCGGCTCGTGGACGCGCGCACAGTCGAGGTTCTCACAGCTGCCGGCGTTCGCGAGCGGCTGGTGGCCACCCAGGGCGTGGTGATCGCGACGGGCTCGGCCACGATTCAGATCCCCGGGTTCGACTTCGACGGCGACCGAATCATCGGGGCTCGGCAGGCGGTGAGCCTGAGGAAGATTCCGCGCCGACTACTGGTCATCGGAGGCGGTGTGATCGGCCTCGAGCTGGGGATGGTGTATCAGACCTTCGGCAGTGAGCTCACGGTGGTGGAGCTCACTCCGGGTCTGCTCCCGGGCATCGATCCAGATTGCGTGAAGGTGGTGGAGCGCACCCTCAAGAAGCGGGGGGCGACCGTGCTCACCAACACTCAGGCTCGCGGCTACGAGCGCGCGGCGGATGGCTCCCTGCGAGTCTCAGTACGTCGTGGCGACGTCGATGAGTCGATCGAGTGTGACGTGGTACTGGTGGCCGTGGGCATGAAGCCGCGCGCCCGTGGGTTTGGCTTGGAGGAGTTGGGCGTCGCCATCGACGCGCGGGGGTTCGTGGTCACCGACGACCAGTGCAGAACCAACGTTGCCGGGGTCTACGCCATCGGAGACGTCAGTGGCCCCCCCATGCTGGCTCACAAGGCTTCCAAAGAGGGCGAGGTGTGTGCCGAAGTCATCGCCGGGCATCCTGCGGCCAAGGACTGGAACGCGATTGCAGGAATCGTCTTCACGCATCCGGAGATCGCCAGCGTGGGACTGACCGAACAGCAGGCCCTCGACGCTGGCCTCAAAGTGAGGGTGGGCCGGTTTCCGTTTGCGGCGCTGGGCCGTGCCATGAGCATTGGCGAAACCGAAGGGTTTGCCAAAGTGCTGAGGGACGAGGAGAGCGAGCGCGTCGTGGGCATTCACTTGGTCGGTCCCGCTGCCAGCGATCTCATCAGCGAGGCCGCCCTGGCGCTCGAGATGGTTGCGACCGCCGAGGACGTGGCCATGACCATTCACCCCCACCCGACCCTCAGCGAAGCTCTGATGGAAGCCAGCGCCGCGTCCCTCGGAAAAGCGATTCACATTGTCAACCGGTGAGGCATAATCGCCCTGCCGCTTGCGGCAACGACAGCGGTAGCGTGCGACCACCCACGGGCGATCTCCCGAGGGAACGCACGCCGACATTTCCTGCTCGACCTAGGAAGACCGATGCCCAAGACACCCTCCGCCAAGACCGTCGCTGAACAGGCCCGCCAGATCAGAGCCACCGCCGAACGCGAGTTGCGCAAGGCCCTGGAGCAAGTCAACAACTGGCGCAGGGTGCTGGTGGCTCTGGGGGGAAAGAACGAGCTGGCTGCAGCCGAAGCCGAGCCCGCCGGGCCCCCGCGGCAGCGGTCGTCCCGAAAAGGCAGCCTCCAGGGCAAGCTCGTCGAGTTGTTGGGGCGTGGGTGGGTCACCAAGAAGGAGGCCGCGGGACACGGAATCAAGCCCCCGACTTTCAACTCGGTGCTGAACAACCCGAAGTTCTCCGGCCAGATTGAGTCGCGCCCCATCCAGGGCTCCCGGCAGAAGCAGTACCGGCTCAAGGCCGCCGGCGCCGCCAAGCGAGCTACCGGCAAGGCCAGCAAGAAGGCCAAGCGCCAGGCGGCGCAGCGGGCGCGCAAGCCGCGCGCGCGAACCCGGCGCTAGCTCCCGAGGGGGAACCTCCGCGCGCGGCCAGCCCCCCTGGCTCGCGTCCGAATGCCGGCCTGGTCCGCTGACTTACACGGCGCCGTAGCCCCGCTTGGCCGCTCGTGGCATGGTCGCCCAATGGGTGTTTTCGATCGCATGGGTCGGGTGATCTCGGCCAACTTCAATGCGCTACTCGACGGGGCGGAAGATCCCAAGAAGTCGGTGGAGCTCACGCTCCGCGAGATGGCCGAACAGATCCGTGCAGCACGCCAGGAGGTGGTGCGCAGCGTGGCGGCCGAGAAGCAACTCCGAAACAAGGTTGTCGAGCTCGACACGGAGCTCAACAAGTGGGACCAGCGTGCGGAGCTTGCGGTCAAACACGGCGACGACGAGCTCGCGCGTGAGGCGCTGCTCCAGAAGCGCAGATTGACGGGTGAGCGCGATCGCGCCGAGGCCCTGCGTGCCGAACAGCGCGGCGGCGCCTTGGAGATGAAGGCCGAGCTGGAGCGCATGGAGCAGAAGGTGGACGAGCTCAAGGCCCGCAAGGGAACTCTCATTGCCAAGGCCGAGCAGGCCAGAGCTGCCGGTGAGACTGGCGGGCTCACTGCTCGGGCCGTGGGCGGCAAGGCCTTCGAGGAGTTTCGGCGCATGGAAGACCAGATCGAGGGCGTAGAGACGGCCTTTGCGGCGCAGCGCGAAGTCGACGAAGCGCTGGGTACCGGCCGAGGTCCGGGGGGCATGACGCGGGACGAGGTGGAGGCCAAGTTCCGCGCGCTCGAGTACGGCTCTGCCGCCGAGGCGTCGCCCGCTCGCAGCGAAGTGGATGAAGAGTTGCGGGCACTGAAGAAGCGGATCCGCATCGATACCCAATGATGAAGCGGCTCATCGTCTGCTTTCGCCTGAGGGGATCCGCGGCGCGATTGGCCGGAGGGAGCGATCTGGCCAGTGTGCTCGATGGGTTGGTCGGCGCGGCCCGCCAGCTGGGGGGGCGGATCGTGGCCTGGAATGCCGCCGTGGTCGTCTTCGATTTCGCACCCAGCGCGGTTCGCGACGCGATTCAGCTGGTGGTCGAGGGGTCCGGCGACGAGGATCTGACGTCCACCTTCAGCGTGGGGATTGGGGAGGGGGAAATCGGTGTCGTCGTCGATGCGGGCGATGGGGTTGCTCTGTCCCACGGCCCGGGTCTGCTGCGTGCTCTGGGGTTGGCTCGGATTGCGCGTCCTGGTGAGGTCATCGTGGATCCGCTGCTCGACGGCGTCGCGTCGGGCGAGCTGCTGACCCGCGGTACCCGACTCGGAACCTACGGCCGCCAGCGTTTGCGCGGGATGGTACTCGACCTGCAGAGCCCGTGGCGGAGCGGGGTGGCGGTCAGTCCCTCGCGGCTCTCCGTGCCCAAGCTGGTGGGACCGACACTCGGTGGTGTGGAGGTGGAACCCGGCACACTGGGGCTGCTCGAGGCCGGGCGCGGGTTGGGCGGAACTCGGTTTCTGGCCGATCTTGCTGCAATGTACGCGCCGGCGCTGCGCGTGACGCCGGACCCGATGGGTGAGCCGCTGGGGGCACTGCGCACGGCATTCGTGCGGTCCGGGCTGATGCGGGGTCAGGTCGAGGTCGAGCCATCGGCGCAGGCCTCGCTCGAGGCGCTGCTCGGTGGAGAGGGGTTGGAGCTCGAGGCGAGCAGTGCGCTGGTGGCCTCGTGGCTGGACGCCTC
This sequence comes from uncultured Polyangiaceae bacterium, assembly GCA_964610275.1. Lineage (GTDB taxonomy): Bacteria > Myxococcota_A > Polyangia > Polyangiales > Polyangiaceae > JAFGBI01. Next base: position 13,512 of record CAZSVU010000036.1, read on the forward strand.
CTCGGACCGATACGTCTTGATCGACGACGCCCGCGACGTCGATGCCGACACGCTGGAATGTCTGGCTGCCGCCTGCACCACCTTCGACCTCAGATTGATCGCGCGCGTGCCGGGTCGTGGGCTGCTACCCAGCCCGCTGAGGGCCTTGGAGCGCGGCGCCACGGTCAAGCTCTCCATGCTCTCGCCGGAGGAGGCGGCCGATCTCGCCATCGCGTACACCGGCGGCGAGATCGAAGACGGCGCCGTGGCTCGGATTGCACGGTTGGGGGGGGACACCCCCCTGGGGATCGCCGAAGCCTTGCGCGAGGCCCTCGAAAGTGGCGACCTGGCTTGGGACGACGACGGCGTAGCGCCCCGGAGTTGTTACGCCATCCAGGGCGACACGCGCGGGCCGGAGCACTGGATGTTTCGCCGTCTGCGCTACATCGAGGCGGACGCGCGGACCTTGCTGGACGCGCTGGCGGTGCTGGGCGGGGAGGCAGAACTCAGCGAGCTCGGGGAGTTCTTGCGACGCGTCGGTACCGAGGTGGACATGGGGGTGGCGAGGGAGACTCTGGTGGCGGGCTGTTGGGTCGAGGAGACCGGTGGTCAGCTGCTGACGTTGGCCAGTGCCACGTTGCACGATCTGGTGGAGAGAGTGATGGCACCCGACCGCAACGCAGCGTGGCATCGCCACGCCGCCAAGCTGTTTGCCGAGTGCAATCGGCCGCTCGCCGTCGGTGCAGCCGTCCTGCATGCCTTGCAGGCCGGCGATGTCGAGCTTGCCCGCCAGTTTGCGCATCGGGTCGGCGCTTCGGCGCGGGCGGCCGGGCTCAACGCCAGCGCTGAAGCCTTCGAGAGCTTCGCGGTCCGGTCGGATGTCGCGCAGCTACAGGAACGCGGCCTGACCGGTGGTCGTTCGTTGGGCGATCTGTTCGAGCCAGCTACCGTTCGCCGACCCAGTGTGCCCGCGGAGCCCTCGACGCAACCCGCGCAGGTGCTGAGTGCGCTAGGTGGCGACGCCGAAGCGGATCTGACTCGCCAAGTCATGGTGGCCCTACGTGAAGGCAATTTCGACCGTGTGGAGCAATTGACCTCGCAACTACGGGGCGACCACAGCCAGGAGCAACTGGCCGATCGGCTCGATGCGTTGGCGTGCATCGCGCGCGGGGCACAGGGTGAGGCGTTGCGCCTCCTGTGGCAGTCCAAGGAGCGGTCTCGCGACCTGTCGGCGGTGGAACGATGTCGGGCCTCGTTGGCTCTCGGTGTCGGCCTGGCGGCTGCGGGGCGCAGCTCCGATGCACTGCTCGAAGCGCTGGACGGTTTGGCGCGTGCCCGTGAGGCCGAGGACGAGCGCGGAGAGCGCGCGTGCGCGCGGTTGGTGGCCCAGCTCACCGCCGCCGCGGGTCGTCCTGATCTGGCGACGGCGTGGGCGTCCCTCGCGGCAGGGTGAACGTCACGATCGTGGGATCACTCCGCGGCGCGCAGCGCGCAGTGCCCGCGCTACGGCGTCGTACGTTCGCACGGGGACCGAGTCGCCCACGTCCAGCGCCGACAGACTTCGTGCCAGGTCCGAATTCGGGATGACGGGCACGCGCGCGCTCCGTGCCACGCTCTGAAGACGAACCGCCAGCTCACCGCTGGCGCTGCCCACCACGCGTGGTGCCTCATCCTGCCCCTCCACATAGCGGAGCGCGACGGACATGAAGACACCATCCGAAACGACCAGCGTGGCCGTCTCGACGTCCCGCAGACCAGCTCCGGACAGCAGCCGCTGGTGGGCACGCCGCCGTGCCGCCCGAAGCCGTGGGTCGCCTTCGGTCGTTCGCCGCTCTTCCGCGACTTCCGCCCGCGTCATCCGCAGCCGCCGTCGCCACCCATGCCAGACCAAGGCGAGATCCGCACCGGCAATGGCCAAGCCCACGAACGCGGCCAGCCAGCCGAGCCGCGCCCCGAGCTCGAGGGCCAGCGCGCCGCCCGCGGCCACGTCCCCCGCCGTGGCCGACAACCGAGCGGCGTTTCGAGTCAGCAACCTGAGCGTGAGCCAAACCACGACTCCCATGGACAGCAGAGCCTGCAACGCGATCCACGACTGCCGGGCCGTTATCAGGCGTCGCAGCCCGAGCGCGGGGCCGAGCCGTGTGAGATCCGGCCTTAGGGAGCTGAGAGCGATCACGCCGCCAGTCTGTGCCAACCCCACGGCTGCGCTAGCCAGCGCGGTCACTAGGAGCAGAGGCCCTGCGGCGAACCAGACTTCGCGAAACAGCGCGTGTGCGGAGAAGGCGGGAGCGGGTACCGTCAGAGCATTTCGTATCAATTCGCCGGCGCGGTCCGCTGCAGCACTCACCGCCGCCGGAGCCACCGCCGCCGCCACCGCCAGGCTCACACCGCTCACCAGTGCAGCGGAAATCGGCAGATCCCCTTCGGCTCGTGCTCGGCGCAGTCGGCGGCGGGTGGGCTGCTCGGTCTTCGCGGTCATGGGTGAAGTGGGACCCCGCTCCCGTTGTGCTTCACGGGATCGGTATTGAGCGACCGCCAGCCAGGCGCCACGCCCCGGCAGCTTGCTGGATGATCGGTCTGCGGATCTGCGGGGGCGGGTGCGAGCGTTCGAACCCGAAAATGATGTCGATGGGGCTCAGTTGATCCAATCCCGAGAAGAATTGCATGGTGAGCAGGGCGCCGTTTTCGGTCCACCTGTAGCTGGTCTGCCGCGCGCCCGCATTCAGCACGTTGTTCGTGCCGGCGATGTCGGCCGCTACCTCGTTGGGCTGATTGAAGGCGGGTATCGCACCCGAGAGCACCATGCCGATTTCACCGGGGCTCAGCGGCCCGCCCCCGGAGGTGCAGGGGAGATGCCCCAAGTAGTGGTGAGCGAGTTCATGGCCCATGACGAACGCGATTTGCTCGTCGAGGATTGCGTGTTGCCGGCTGACCTTGCGGGGATCCAGATGTTGCGTGGAGTCGAAGAAGCCCATGGGGGGGCGCGCCACCGGCTGACCGGGTCGCTGATTGGCCGCCACGAAACGAATGTACTCATCCGTCTTGTTGGTCGAGAACAGTTCGTCGGTCGCCTTCGCCTGAGCCAGGTGCGCTTCGATGTCGAGTAGGCCATCGCTGATGGCCATGGCCGCCTTGCCATTCTCCGTGCAGGCTGCATATGCGTTGACTTCGCCCACGGTGTCGTCGATGACGAGCGGAATGCCCGCAACGCGCTGTTGCGGACCGGGATCCAGCGATGCCAGTAGCGTGGTGAGGATCTCCTGGGCACGGTTGCGCAGCCAGACGACGTCCACGTTGTTGATCGGATCGAAGACCGGCGGGTTCCCGGGTGGGGTGGATGGCGCCGGCTGACCCCCGGCGGGAGTGGGCCCCGCCGGTTGCTGCCCCGGAGGGATTTGCCCCTGGGGTTGCCCTCCGGGGTACTGGCCCGGCTGTGACGGCGGCGGGTAGCGAGTGGACTGGCGAGAGCTCGAGGATTCACATCCGACGGCGAAGACGGTCACACACACGAGGATCGCGGCCGCGAGGCGCCGCTGCAGGCTTCGGTACATGTCCGGAGCATAGCAGCCTCCGCGGGACTCGCGCCTCCAGAACACGACCCTTTCAAGGATTGGCGGCGGTGGCCAGCGGCGTCGTTGCCAGCACGTTCCAGCCGACCATCAACCCGACGGCTGCTTCAGTCGGCGGGTGACGAGCGCCCAGCGTCTCGGGCCACCGCAGTATGCCGCGGACCCTCAGCCAGGGGCCACTGGCGCCTGACGAAAGGGGAAAACCCAGACCGACAGATCCCTCCAAGCCCTGTTGCTCCCCGAAGCTACCGCTGTGCGGCTGGTGCCAAAATGCGCCCAGGCCGACCGACATCGAGTCCACGGTCAGATCGAACCAGCCCGGCCCCTGCTCGAGGTTCTCCGCCCACCGCGGGATGAAAGCCGGACGCAAGTCGACGCCGACGGCAAGCGTGCGCACCGGCGCAGCTCCACCACCGAGCGCGTCCGCGTAGTAAACATAGGTTCCCAACATCGAGAAGTAGTGCGCACTCAACCAGGCCAAGCCGCGCGAGCCTGCGCCGCCGAGTTCGCCGCCCAGTGCCAGCCCGAGGTCCAGATCACCCTCGAAGCGTTCGTAGACACCGTCGTGCGGCGACTCGACCTCGCGAGCGTCCGGGGCCGGGCCGGTGGGTTCGGCCCACGCCGGCCCCGCCCCGGTCGTGACGGTCAGCCAGGTGCCTCCGACCCCCGCAGCGCGGCCCAGAGCCGCCACTAGTGAGCGCGCGTGCTGATTCATGCTTCCAGCGCTCGAACGATCTCTTCCCGGAGCTCCGGGGCGAACACCAGACGAACGCGATGCAGTCGCTCCCCCCGCAGGCGACCCAGCAGGAACGAGACATCCCCCGGTTTGCGCGGTGCTGACGTCGGGAACACGACCGTCAGCGATTCCTGTGCATCGTCGAAGGGCACGTCGGTGGCGGCGTCGAGCCCAACGTGGGAGTCGGGGCACAAACCGTTTGCGGTGGCCACCGCTCGAGCCAACTCGAGCATCTCGTCGCGTCGCTCCAGTTGCGGTCCGTAGAGCTCGTACGTCTTGTACAGCCGCCGTGCACGGAGTCGAGACGCGAGGTCACGGACCCGCGGGTCAGCCGCGTCGCACCAGGCCGTGACCGCGCCCCAGAGGACCGAATCGTCGAGCGCCAGATAGTCGCCCAGTGCCGCATCGCCATCGCGGGCGAGGCTGGCGACCGCAGGGGGGACTCCCGTCAGTCTGGTTCCGTCGAGCAAGGACTCTCGGACGCGCTCGAGCAGTCGAGTGAGCATCCAGTCCGCGGCGCGACTTGCCTTGTGGAAGTAGACCTGCTGGAACATGAACAGGCGTGCGAGGATGAACGACTCGATGGCGGGCAGGCCCTTGGCCCCGTCGATGGCGAGCCCCGGTGACGCTTCGTCCGATTCCGGAATGCCGAAACGAAGGCTGCGAAGCAGCCAATCGAGGTCGAACCAGCCGTAGCGGACGCCGGTGGAGTAGGCGTCACGCAGGAGGTAGTCGCAACGATCCACATCGAAGCTCCCGCTGACGGCACGTGCGAGGTAGGCGAGCTCGTGCCGGCCACTCACCAACGCCGCGACCCGCCCGGGAAGCGAAGGATCGAAGCCGCTGAGCAGGCGGTTCACGTCGGTGGAAGAGTCGCGGATGATGCGGCGGCTCCACTCTTCGTGCGTGGGGCCGTTCGGCATGGCATCCTCGAACACGTGGGAGAACGGTCCGTGGCCCACGTCGTGCAGCAGCGCCGCGGCCAGGGCGTCGCGCGCGCGTTCGGTGGTCAAGCGCTGCCAGAAGGGTAGCTCTTCGTGGACCGCACGGATGCGTTCGATGAACTGCGTCATCACGAACGCCGTCCCGATGGCGTGAGAGAAGCGGGTGTGATCCGCCCCCGGGTACGCGAGCGAGGCGAGTCCCAGCTGGCGAACGCGGCGGAGTCGTTGCACCTCGGCCGCTTCCAAGAGCGCTGGCACGATGGCCTGCTCGTCAGTCTCGAACGCCACAAGGCCATGCACCGGGTCGCGGAGAATCATCGTCGACGACCCTACTTCTACCGGCTGCCCGGCGGGAATAGAGCGATGGGCGTCAGTGTACGATCAGGTCCCGGCCGACGCGTTGGGTGCCGGGCGAACGCGCCGCATTCTCGGGGGCGCGGACGCATGGAGTCATCCGGGAACCGGTCGCCTAAATAGTCAAATTGACACGGCCCGAGGAGCGCAGTCCCAAAACGCGCAGGGCCAAGGCCGCAATCTTCGTACCCGGTGTCACTGGACATCTGGCGGTTTTCGCGTTCTGCTACAACGTTGGCGTGTGTATGTCCGCACTGCCCCCGTTTCATGAGTCCCAAGCATCCGCCTTCAGCCCCAGGCAGCAGCCACCAGAGACCCCAGGCCCTCCGTTTGGTGGACGTTCTACGTCAGCTGCCCGAGCGTGAGCTCAGCTCCCTTGCTCACCGGCTGAAGTTTGCCGTCGACGCTGGCAAGCGCATCGATCCGCCATCTCAGGTGGCCCGAGCCCTGCTCATGTCGCCCGACTTGCGGGATCCCTCCCAGCTGCCCGGCCCCACGCGGGAGCTGCTGTACCGAATTGCCGAAGCTAGCGGCGTGCTGGAGGTCCGCGGGGTGCCCCCGGCGGTCGAACCCCTGGTGGCGCGGGGGATCGTGTTCGTTCGCGGCGGGGAGGACGACGGGATCGAGCTATTGCTCCCCATCGCCTACCTGCTGCAGCTACGCACCTGGCCCGGCGAGGATCCACGGGGGATGCGTGCGTTGCTTGCCCAGTGCACGCAGGAAGTCGCCGCCAGTATCGCGTCCCACTACCTGGGACGACCAGCGACCCCGCCGGTAGCGTTGTCGCTGGAATCCGCGTGGGAAGTATTTGCGGACACCGAGCGGTTGCGACAGCAGGTCGATGCACTGGCTCCGCTGGAGCGAAAGCTGCTGCGGTCCATCGAGGAGGTAGGCGGAGAGGTCGACACCGAGGAGTTGCTCGACCTGGAGCGTGAGCCCATGCGGCTGCGTGGGGCCACGGGCGCCACCCCTTCCCGACGCGGAGTCGGTTTCGCGCTCGAACGCCGGGGCTTCTTGATTCCGGTTCACCCCAACCGCCACATCATCCCGACAGAAGTCGCCGAGATAGGGGGAGATCAGCGGAAGGCCGATCGCGACGCTCAGCGCAGCGACATCC